>JABTUA010000001.1:0-301188 GCA_015075635.1 Polyangiaceae bacterium | reverse complement strand
CGAGCTGCTCTGGGGCTGGTCATCGGTGGGGACGCAGGCCGAGGCCAGCGTCACGAGCCCGAGGTACGAGAAGAAACGCTGCACGGGCCGCATGCTAGCACGCCAGAAGCGGGCTTTCGCACCGGCTTTGTGGCGCGGCGTTTTGCGCGGTATGCGGGGAAGCGATGTTCCCCGTGCTGTTCCGCCTGCCGCTGCCGGCGTGGACCATTCCTCTGTTTCCGGCGTTGCTCGTGCTCGCCGCGCTCGGCGCGGTGCTCGCGCTGTTCGGGTACAAGAAGCGCGCCGGCGATCTGCTGGTGATCGGTGCAGTGCTCGCCGCTGCAGCGGGCCTGTCTGCGTTCAGCTACCAGGGCCAGGTCTACACGCTCTCACCGCTGCCCATCTACAGCTACGGCGCGATGCTCTGCGTGGCCATCGTCGTCGGCTGGTTCCTGACGCTCGGGCTCGCGGAGAGAGTCGGGCTGCCGCGCGACAAGATGGCGAACTGCTACTTCGTCACCGCGCTGGCGGCCCTGGCGGGCGCGCGCCTGATGTACGTCGCGACGAACCCCCACGAGTTCGAGAGCTTCCGGGATCTGTTCGCGCTCCGGCGCGGCGGGCTGGTGGCCTACGGCGGGTTCCTGGGCGGCTTCATCGGCTCGTTCCTGTACCTGCGCGCGCAGAAGATCCGGCTCCTCGCCTGGGGAGACGCCGCGGCGCCCGGCCTGGCCCTCGGTGTGCTGATCACGCGCGTCGGCTGCTACATGTTCGGCTGCGATTTCGGCAAGCCGCTCGGCGAGACGGCGCCGGCCTGGCTGAAGAAGCTCGGCACCTTCCCGCGCTGGGCCGAGGGCACGTTGCTCGAAGGCTCGGGGTCGCCGGCCTGGATCCAACACGTGAACCAGCGCGGGCTCGCGCCGGACGTCGAGGCGTCCTTGCCCGTGCACCCGACGCAGCTCTACGAAGTGTTGGCCGGCGCGCTGCTCTTCGTCGTCGTGGTGCTGGTGCGCAAGCACGTCCGCTTCCGCGGGCAGGCCTTCCTGGCGCTCACGCTCGGCTACGGCTACCTGCGCTTCATCATCGAGATCCTGCGCGACGACGCGGAGCGCGGCGAGCTCGGGCCGTACATCGCCACCCACGTCTACCTCCCTGCGGCGCTCCTGATCTTCGCCGCCGCGTACGTGTACGGCCCGTCGCGCAGCTTCTCGAATCCCCGGCTCCGTTACGCCACCGACGCGCTGGCCATCGTGCCGCCGGTCGCGCTCTACTTCGTGCTCAAGCCGGCGAGCTTCGCCGACGCCTCGTCGCTTCAGCTCTCGACCTCGCAGTGGGTCGGGCTCCTGACCGGCGTCGCCGCCGGGGTCGTCTGGTACACGCTGGACGAAGGGGCGAGGAAGCACCCCGAGGCGGCGATGAGCCTCGGGCCCGGAGCGGAGGAGAGTGACGAGGAAGCGGAGGAGGAGAAACCCGCTGCCGACGAGCCCGCCGAGGAAGAGGCGTCTCCGCCGCCGCCGTCGGCGAACAAGAAGAAGAAGAAGAAGAGGAAGACGGCCGCGCCGTCCGCCTAGCGCGCTGGCTAAAGCCCATCCCGCGGACATCCGGAGCGCCGCAGCGGGCTCCGATGCGCGAAACGTCCATCCCGCGGACATCCGGTGCGTCGCAAGGGTTGCGCTGCGCGGAACGCGGGCGGTCAGCCCAGCTCGACCTGATACCGGGCTGTCTCCGCGCCCTCGATTCGCACGCTGAGGCGCTTCGGTTCGAGATCCACGACCGCGAAGCTCGAGGCCGGGCGGCCCGGCGCGTCGTCGTCCAGGTTCTCGATCAGGCTCTGCAGCGTGACGTAGGGGATGCCTCGGATCACGTCCAGGTGGTTCCAGTGCACGTGGCCGTTGAACACGGCCACGACCTTGCCGCTCTGCTCGATGATCCGGCGGAGCTCCCGGCGCTCCGCCACCCGGCAGATGTGCGGCGCCTTCTCGAACCAGCGGTTGCCGGTGAGATCCTGGTCGCTCGCCGGGTGGTGCGTCAGCACCACGACGGGCGCGTGGGCGGCGGCGAGGTCCTGCTCCAGCCAGCTGAGCTGCGCCATCGGCAGGCGCACGCACACGTCTTTGGTCTCCAGCGTGTTCAGCACCGCGAAGTGCACGCCGCCCACGTCGCGGCTGTAGTGGAGCGGGCCGCTGTGGCCCCAGAGACTGCGCAGGTCGTCTTCGCTCAGGTGGATCTGGTCGTGGTTGCCCGCCACGTGCAGCACCGGCGCCTGGAGCTCGGAGAAGACGTGCAAGAACTCGCGGTAGCGCTCGAGGTCCTGCTGGTGGCTCTCGTCCTCGATCACGTCGCCCAGGTTCACGACCAGCTCGGGGCGCTCGATCTGGTTCATGCGCTCGACGAAGGCGCGGGTCAGGTTGCCGGCCTCGTGGCTCAGCTTGCGCAGCTTGCCGGCGAAGTAGGCCTTGGGCCCGAAGTGCTGGTCGGTAATCAGCGCGAAGCGCACGGCTCGAAGCTAGCGCTGCCCCGCGCCCGGTTCCACGCTAAGCTCGGCTCGTGGTGCGCTACGGGTTCTCGGGCGGAGCGCTGGCGCTCCTGGTGGGTCTCGCCTTCGCCGCCTGCGGCAGCGACGACGGGGGTGGCAAGTCGAGCAGCGGCGGCAGCGGCGGCAGCGCCGGAGACGCCGGCGGCGCGGGCGGCGACAGCGGCGACGCCGGCGACTCGGGGCCGTCGCTGGCGGCGATCTGCGTCAAGTCGCCGGTGGCCGCGGCTCCGGCCGGCGACGCGACCTGTCCGGCGAACAAGCCCGGCGTGGCCGACGCGCTCGACGAGGCGCTGACGAAGGCCGGCATCGACCGCTGCAAGTACGGCTTCTCCGACGCGACGATGGCGATCTGGAAGCCCATCTTCGCCGACGACGAGTACCAGCTGCCGAGCTTTCGCCCCCTGCACCTGGGCCTCTTGCGCGCGCCGGCGTTCGTGAAGGAGACGGAGAGCTGGCTCGACGCCGCGCTCGACGGCGAGCAGGCGGTGTCGAGCGCCGTGCTCGCCGCTTCGGTGCGCAAGGGCCACGACATCGACGCCTGCGCGAAGCTCGACGACTTCGCGCCCGCGAGCGTGGACGCGGCCCCGCTCGCGGCGGCACTGGTCAAACTCATCGAGCTCCACGGGGGCAGCGCGAACCTGGGTGACCTCACCGCTCAGACCAAGAACGTGCCCCTCGCGCTGCAGCAGGCGCTGGTGCCCGTGCTCGGAGCCGTGTCCTTCGCCGCCAAGGAATTCCAGGCCGCGCTCGGCACCACGGTCAGCGAAGAGCTCGACTTCCTGAGCCTCGCGCACAGCTTCGTGATCTTCCCGACCGAGCCTTTCACGGTTGACGCCGCCAACGTCGGTTATCTCGCCAAGGTGGACGAGAAACGCATCGCCGCAGCGGCGGCGCTGGTCGCGCGCGCGGTCGAAGACGCGAAGCTCGCGGCGTTCGCCGACAAGCAGGTCCCCGACCTGGCCATCGACACGCCGATCGGCGCGCTGGTGCTCGGTGGCGCCGGCGCGAGCGAGTACTTCGAAGGCTCGTTGTCCGAGCGCGCCGCGCTCTTGCTCGACGTCGGCGGTGACGACACCTACGAGGTGCCGGTGGGCGCGGGCCGGCGTGACGTGCCGGTGAGCCTCGCCATCGACCTGGGAGGCAAGGACAACTACGGCTACCCCGTCTACCCGGACGCCGCGGACCTGCCGACGCGCCCGCCCTCGGACGCGGCGGGGCGCGCCGTGCAGTTCGGTGTGCAAGGACAGACCTTGTCGCGCAAGGGGCGGCAGGGCAGCGGCGTGCTCGGCATCGGCCTGCTCTGGGACCTCGGCGGCAAGGACGACAAATACGCGTCCCTGGCGCTGTCGCAGGGCGCCGGCTCCGTGGGCGTGGGCGTCTTGTTCGACGACGGCGGCAACGACGAATACGTCGCGGAGAGCACCAGCCAGGGCTCGGCGATGTGGGGCATCGGCGCCTTGCTCGATCGCGCGGGCAACGACGCGCGCCGCAGCTTCTACGCCTCGCAGGGCTTTGGCTACGTGCACGGTGTGGGTTTCGCCGCCGACGGCGGCGGCGACGACGAGTGGTTCGCCGATCCGGGCGATCCCAAGATCGGCGGCGATCCGCTCTACGCCTCGGCGCAGCTGCCGGGTGAAGGCAACACCAGCATGTGCCAGGGCGCCGGCTTCGGTCGCCGCGACGACGCCAAGAAGCTCTACATGGGCGGCGGGCACGGCGTGCTCTACGACCGCGCTGGCACCGACAAGTACACCGCCAGCGTGTTCGCTCAGGGCTCGGGCTACTGGCTCGGCTTCGGCGTGCTGGCGGACAAAGCTGGCAACGACACCTACGACGGCCTCTGGTACGTGCAGGGCGCGAGCGCGCACTTCGCGCTCGGCTTCCACTTCGACCACGGTGGCGACGACGTCTACAATAAGGGCTTTCCCATCCGCGCCACCAGCATTGGCGTCGGGCACGACTTCTCCGGCGCGCTGCACGTGGATGAAAGCGGCAACGACTACTACACCGCTCCGGGCCTCTCGCTGGGTTGCGGCAACTCGCAAGGCGCCGGCGGTCTGATCAACATCGGCGGAACCGACACCTACGCGCCGGCGGGCAGCAACACCTACGGCTGCGCGTCCCTCGGGCACGGCGGGCCCTTCACCGCCCGCGACGACATGCCGACCTACGGCATCTTCGTGGACGCCGACGGCGCAGACACCTACGCCCTGCCGAGCGGCGCGCCCGCCGCGGGGGACGGCCAGACCTGGAGCTTCGCGGTCATGGCGAGCACCGCCGGCGCGCCTCAGACCGAGCGGAGCGGGGGCGTGGACCGGAGCCCCGGCGCCGTCTCCATCCCCTGACTCGCGGCGATTTCCCGCGTTTTTCCCCCGAGTTGACCGGTCTCGTGACGAGCTTTACCGCGCCGCCCGTCTAATTGTAGCCTTCCGCGGCCGAATGTCGCCGCGCGTGCGGACCGTACGAGAGGCGCGAGCGAGGAGTTGTCATGCGAAACGCGATCATGCTTGGTGTTGTGGGCGTAGTGGTGGTGGCCGGCGTCGTGGCCTGCAAGAAGAAGGATCAGGACGCTCAGAGCGCGGGCTATCAGCAGCAGCCGGGCTACGGCCAGCAGCAGCCGGGCTACGGTCAGCCGCAGCCGGGCCAGCCGGGCTACGGCCAGCAGCAGCCGGGCTACGGCCAGCCGCAACCGGGTTACGGCCAGCAGCCGACCGCGCAGCCGACCGCGCAGCCGACCGCAGCTCCGACCGCGGCGCCCGCTGCCGGCGGCCAAGCGCAGCCCATCGATCCCACGCTCGCCGGCGCGGCTACGCAGGTCTTGAACCAGATGGCGACGCAGCAGGCCGTGGCGGGCAGCAAGCCCGTCGGCTCGGCGCTCGCAGGCCAGTTCCAGCAAGGTCAGACGCTGGAGTCGCAGATCCAGCTCCAGCCCGGCAAGTGCTACACGGTCGTCGCCTCCGGCCTGCCGCCGGTGAGCGAGGTGAACGTGAAGTTCGTTGCGGTCACGCCGATCCCGGGCTCCGCCATGGTGCTCGCCAACGATCAGGACACCGGCACCCAGGCCGTGCTCGGCAAGAAGCCGAACTGCTACAAGAACGCCTTCCCGATGGCCGTGCCCGTCAAGATGGTGCTCGAGGTCGCGGGCGGCTCGGGCATCGCGGCGGCGCAGCTCTACGAGAAGTGAGCTGCCCCCCCTCGTCGCCGCTTCGCGGCGCCGGTCCCCCCCAAATTCGCGCTGACGCGCGAATGGGGGGGACACGTGCTTCCGGGCTCACAGCCTAGTAGTACTTCGTGAGCGGGGCTGCGATCGCGAACCCGAGGCCGCCAAGTCCCGCCGTCCCCAGCATCGTCCACTGGCAGTTGCAGGTGCCGCCGCCTGGGTCGGATGGCGAGCGAGAATCCAGCCAGGAGCCCAGGACGGCGCCCGCGAGTGCCCCAGCGCTTCCGATCAGCAAGACCACGAGGGTCCGACCGCCGTCGCGCTGTACGATCTCGACTCGACTCACGTCCGCCGCTTCCACCGTGTGCCAGTCGTAGCGCAGCAGGCCATCCTGCAGTGACGCACGAAACGGTGGTCGCAGCCTCACGGTGCGCTCGTACCCGTCGCCGCCGACGACGACTCGAGCTTCCCTGAACTTGCCGCTGATCGCCACCGCGCGCCCGCTCTGGGTACGGACTTCGACGGGCGGCTTGCCCGGCCCGTGCTCACTCAGCCGCGGCAGCTCGGTTGCCGGCACTTCGGCAACTCGAACGCAGCCAGTCACGATCGAGAGGCCCAACCAAGACAGCACGCCCCGCATGGCTCCACCCTCACCAGAGCTGCGTCACGTCGAGGTCGAGGGAGCCAGCGCGGAGCGCGCCCCAACCCTCGTGAACAGCGCACGCGACACGATCGCGCCGGAGTCGCCTTCGGTCAACTCCGTTCGGGTCCAGTTGGGCTCCCCCCCCCAAATTCGCGCTGACGCGCGAATGGGGGGGGACGCCGTCACGACCCACACAGCGGCTCGCACTCGTACAGGCTGCGGCACAGCGCCAGGGCGCGGGGCGAGCGGACGCGCCCGTCCATGCGGTTCATGACGTAGCCGATGCAGAGCTCGGCGGTCGGGTCGCACCAGCCGAGGGCGCCGCCCATGCCGGCGTGACCGAACGACTCTGGATTCGGGCTGAAGGTCTGGCGTTCTTCCTTGAGGAAGCCCTGGGACCAACCGAGGGGCTTCTTCAGCAACAGATCGCGAGGCGACCAGCTTTGTCGCCGGTACACGGGCGCGAGCGAGCCTCGGGAGAAGAGCTGCGCGTCCCCGAAACGGCCGTCGGAGGCGAAGGGCAGGTAGGCGCGCGCGATGCCGTCGGCGCTGGCGGTCGCCGAGGCCCAGGCGAGCGCAGCGCGGCGGACCTCGACGTCGGCGTAGGCCTGCAACCCGCGCGGTCCCGGCGACGGGTTCGTGAACGCGCGGCGCACCAGCGACTTTCGCGAGAAGGCGTCGCGCATGATGCGCATCTCGGGCGAACTCCCGGCGAGAAGCGCGTCGCGTGCGAGCTCGAGTAGCCGCTCCCGCGTGCTCGGCACGTAGAGCGTGGCCTGGCGCGAGTCCTCCGAGGCCGGCGTGCCGAGCCGCGCGTCCGAGCCCACGACCTGGAACAGCTCGCGCTCGAGGAATGGTCCGAGGGGCTCGCCGGCGAGCCGCGCGAACAGCTCGCTCAGGTAGAGGCCGTAGGTGAGCGCGTGGTAGCCCTGCTCCTCGCCCGGTCGCCACGCGGGGGCCTGCCGCTCGAGCGCGCCGAGCACGTGGCCGGCGCGCGCGGGATCGATGCAGTCCCGGAGCGACAGCGGCACGTCCAGGTAGGGCAGCCCGGCGCGATGGTTGAGCAGGGTGCGCACGCTGATCGCGTGCTTGCCCCGCTGGCCGAGCTCGGGCCAGTACGTCGCGACGGGCTCGTCCCAGTCGAAGACCCCGCGGTCCGCCAGGAGGTGCATGCCCATCGCTGCGAGCCCCTTGGTCACCGAGAAGACGACGATGCGGGTGTCGCGCTCCCACGCGCGGCCCGTGGTCGTGTCGGCGAGCCCGCCCCAGAGATCGACCACCTGCACGCCGCGCTGGTACACGCTGAGCGCGGCGCCGATCTCCGCGCCCCGCGCGAGCGCTTCGGCGAAGGTGCGGGCGACGGGCTCGAAGCCGTCGGCGTAGGACCCGCGGGCTGGAAACGGTGCGTGCTGCATCGCGGTGGCGAGCCTACCAAGCTGGAGCCGCCCGGCCGCAGGCTGGCACCGTTTGGCACAGATTCGCCGGCACGCGGGTTGCTGTAGGGTTGGGCGATGGCCCAGAAGCGACCACGCCCCCGAGCTCCCTTCGTCGTCACCGTCGCGCTCGCGACCGCCGCGGCCGCGTGCGGCGGATCGACGAGCCAGGAGTCTGGCGCCGGAGGCGCGGGCGGCACCGGCGCCGGCGGCACCGGGGGCAGCGTCGGCGGCAGCGGAGGCGGCGGGACCGGCGGCGTCGGCGCCAACCCAGGGGGCGGCGGGTGCGGAGCCAACCCTCCGGCGATTCCCTGTCCCGCCACACCTCCTCCCGAGGGCAGCGCCTGCCCGACCAACCCAAGCTCGTGCTTCGGCGGCTGGTGGGGAACGACCTGCTACTACCCGGACCCCTGTGGAGGAACCGCCGATCTGGTCATGGACTGCGGTGGAGCGACCTGGACAGTCACCAGCGGAGCGCTGACCTGCGCGACGTGTCCCGCGAGCGCGCCCGCGGTCGGCGCGCCCTGCGCCGTGCCTGCGACCGAGACCTGCTCGTACTCGAAGGGCTGCTGTCCCGACGTGTACCAATGCGACCAAGGCAAGTGGACCCAAGTGCCGGTGAGCTGCAACCCGCCGCCGCTGATCTGCCCCGCGACTCCGCCGCAGTCGGGCGCCCCCTGCGACCCCTGCGCGATGCCCGGCGAGTGCAGCTACGACACCTGCTCGGCGCTCGGCAAGCTGACGAAGGCGAGCTGCGTGAACGGCGCCTGGTTGTTGGGCAGCACGCCGTGTCTGCTCGACGCCGGGACGGACTGAGCCTCGCGTTTTTCTCCGGTTCCTCTAACCTGGCGGAATGCGCGCCTCGCTACTGCTCCTGGCTCTCGGTTTCGTGGCTCTGGCCTGCGGCTCGGATGACGGCGGCGGCGGTAGCGGCGGCAGCGGCGGCGCGGCCACCGGCGGGAGCAGCAGCGGCGGCGGTTCCGGCGTCGGCGGCGGCGGGGCGGGCGGCACGAGTGGCGGAGGCGGCAGCAGCGCGAGCGGCGGTGGTGGCGGCGCGAGCGGCAGCGGCGGCTCGGGGACCGGCGGGGACGCCGGCAGCGGCGGCAGTGGTGGTGGCACGAGCTTGGCTTGTCCGCCCCTGCCCGCGCCGACTGGCGCGGTGGTGAACGCGAAGCCGAGCGACGCCGCGAGCCTGCACTCCATCGTGATGGGCGCTGCGGCGGGCTCGACCATCTTGCTCGCGGACGGGACCTACGACATCACCTCGACCCTGCAGCTGGCCAAGGCCGGCGTGTCGCTGCGTTCGGCGTCCAACGACGCGAGCAAGGTGATCATCGACGGCAAGTACGCGGTGAACGAGCTCGTGGCGGTGAGCGCCAGCAACGTGACCATCGCTCACGTGACGCTCACCCACGCGGTGGACCACGCGATCCACGCCTACCCGCCGGGCGCGAACCAGGACGTGAAGAACCTGGTGATCTACGGCGTGAAGCTCGTCGATCACGGCGAGCAGTTCGTCAAGGTGAACCCGATCGGCTCGACCCCCGGCTACGTCGACGAGGGGCGCGTGGAGTGCTCCGAGTTCCTGATGACGGCGGCGGGCCGGCCGAAGGTCGAGAGCTGCTGCGGCGGCTGCTACACCGGCGGCATCGACGTGCACGCGGCCTGGAAGTGGGTGGTGCGGAACAACCGCTTCGAGGGCATCTACTGCGAGAACGGCGGGCTGGCCGAGCACGCCGTCCACTTCTGGAAGGGCGCGCGGGACACCCTGGTCGAGAACAACACCATCATCGACTGCGCGCGGGGCATCGGCTTCGGGCTCGGCGGCGGGACGGGTGACCGGGTCTACCCCGACAACCCCTATGGCGGCGCCAAGCTCGCCCACTACGACGGCATCATCCGCAACAACGTGGTCTGGGCGAACCACGCCTTCTACGACACCGGCATCGAGCTCGACATCGCCAAGCAACCGCTGGTCTTCCACAACACCGTGATGCACGGCAGCGGGGCGACCAAAGCCTTCAGCTCCATCGACTATCGCTTCGCCGAGACCTTCGCCGTGATCCAGAACAACCTGACCAACAAGATCACCGTGCGGGACGGCGCTCAGGGCACCGTGGACCACAACCTTCAAAACACGCCGCTGGCGTATTTCGTGGCCGCAGGCAGCGACTTCCACCTGCAGAGCGGCGCCGCGAACGCCATCGACCAGGGCGTGAGCGTGGCGCAAGCCGGCGTGGACATGGACGGGCAAGCGCACGACCAGGGCGCGCCGGATCTCGGGGCGGACGAGCGGAAACCGTGACTGGACTCGGGCTGCGGTGCTTTGCGCGCGCGCCCTGATTCCGTCGGGTTGCTGTCGAGATGCACCCGCGGGGGGACTGCGCAAGTCGAGTCAGCCTCGCTCCGCCAGCAGGCGAGCCAGCTCGGTCACGGTGCTCACCCCGAGCTTCTGCATCCCGCGCTTCGCGCGACGCGACGCGGTGGCCTCGCTGACGCCGAGGTCTTGGGCGATGCTGACGAGGCTGGCTCCCTTCGCGCGCAGCGCGAGCGCCCGGAGCTCGCTCGGCTCGAGGCGCGCCGCGCTCGGACGGGCGATGGCCCAACGCTGCTCGCCGGAGTCGGCGCGCTCGACCAGGGTCCAGGCTCCGCTGAGCAGCTCACTGCGCTGCTCCGTCGGCTCGCAGAGCTTGTGCGCGAGCGCACCGCGGGAGCGCACGCCGAGCTTTTTGTAGGCGCTCGACAGCTGATTGGCGATGGTGCGGGTCGAGGTCGCGCGGGCCCGTGCGATGTCCGCGTTGGACAGTCCCGCCAGGGCGGCCTCCACGACCGCGCGCTCGGCGGGGGTCAGGCCCCGAGCCGGCAGCGCCGGCGGCGGCAGGCGAACGAGCAGGTGATGGGCGCCAGCGAGCTCGAGCAGGCGGGTCATGTGGTTCAACCAGTTGCACAAACCATGCCCAGCTGATGAGGCATGATCCCGCAGGAGAACCTTCTACTGGCTCAACCACTTCGCAGCGGGGGCTTTCGCAGCTGCGAAGCGACGCGCTCACTCGAAGGCCTGGCGGCGGCCCCGGTACAGGATCAGCAGGAACAGGGGACCGCCGATCAGGGCGGTCACCGCGCCGACCGGCGGCTCCGTCTCGAGCCAGCGAAACAGCGCGCGTGTCGCGAGATCACAGGCCGTGAGCGTGATGGCGCCGAGCAAGAGCGACGCCGGCACCACCACGCGGTGGTCGGGACCGAGCAAGCGGCGCACCGCGTGCGGTACGACGAGACCCACGAAGCCGATCAGGCCGGTCAGGCTGACCACGGCGCCGGCGATGGCGGAGGCAGCGAAGAACACCCGGCGCTCGAGCCGCGGCACGTCCACGCCCAGGTGCGCGGCGGGCTCGCGTCCGAGCGAGAGCAGGTTCAGTCGCCCCGAGTCGTAGACGATGACCGAGACTCCGAGCGTGACCCAGATGGCGCACGCCACGAGCTGTGGCGTGGAGGGCACGTCCAGGAAGCCCATCAACCAGAACAGCAGCTCCTGCGCCTTCGCCGCCGACACCAGCGTCTTCACGAAGGTGATCACGCTGGCGGCGATGGCGTTGACGATGACCCCGGCGAGCACGATGGTGGTGCCGCTGACCTCGCCGCCGGCGCGAGCGATGGCGAAGACCACCAGCGTGGCGACCAGACCACCGGCGAGCGCGGCTACCGGGACGACGGCGGCGCCGATCAGCGAGAAGGCGCTGGTCCCCGCCACGATGGCCAAGGTTGCGCCCGCCGCGGCGCCGCCCGACACGCCGAGCACGTACGGGTCGGCGAGCGGGTTGCGCAACAGGGCCTGGAACGCGACGCCCACCACCGACAGCGCACCGCCCGCGAGGCAGGCCAGCGCGACGCGGGGCAAGCGCGCAGACCAGAGGATGGTCGAGTCGAGGCTCTCCGGCTCGCGCAAGGCTCGCCCGAGGTCGATGGGCTCGGCGCCGAAGCGCACCGCGACCAGCACCGTCAGGACGAGGAGGACCGAGAGCGCACCGAGCGCGACGCCGCGGGACATCGCCTACCCGGCGGCGCGCCCGCGCTGCCCCTCGGCCCGGCTGTTGCGCTCGTGCAAGATGCGCAGTCCTTCGAGGGTCAGGTTGTCGTCCACGCCCTCGACCGTGTCGCAGTGCTTGACGATCAGCGTGGCCAGGCCGCCGGTGGCGATCACCCGGCACGGGAAGCCGAGCTCCGCCTGGAGCTTCTTCACCAGGCCGTCCACCAGCGCGGCATAGCCGTGCACGATGCCGGACTGGAGCGCGTGGGTGGTGTTCTGGCCCACCACCTGCGGCGGCTCGGCGATCTCGATGCGCGAGAGCTTGGCCGCCTTGCCGAGCAGGGCATCGAGGCTGACCCGCACGCCCGGCACGATGACGCCGCCCAGGTACTCGGCCTTGGGCGAGACGCAGTCGAAGGTGGTGGCGGTGCCGAAGTCCACGATGATGGCGCCGCTCTTGAAGCGCTCGAAGGCGGCCACCGCGTTCACGATGCGGTCGGCGCCGACGTCGCGCGGGTGGTCGTAGACCACGCTGATACCGGTCTTGGTGCCGGGGCCGACCACGAGCGGCACGCGCGCCACGGCGTGGCTGATCGCCTCGGACATCACGTCCGTCAGCGGCGGCACCACGCTGGCGATGATCGACGCCTCGACCCGGCGGTGATCCGGGGCGCGCAGTGCCAGGAGCTGCTGGAGCAGCACGCCGTACTCGTCGGCCGTTCGGGTGTGAACGGTCGCGATGCGAAAGGTCTGCACGAGCTCGGAGCCTGCGTACAAGCCGAACACGATGTTCGTGTTCCCGATGTCCACGGCGAGCAGCACGGCGCGCGGAGCGTACCATAATGGCCCGCCCACCCACCCCAGCGTAATCCTCCGCCGGGGGCACGCCCCCGGACCCCCGACGCGACTCGCTTTGCTCGTCGCGGGCTCGCTTCGCTCGCGGATTTCGAGCCGCGCCGATCAGCACCTACTGGCCCACGCGTACCTTCTGAACCACGTCTCCCTGCGCGAGCTTGTCCCAGCCCGGTTCTGCGCGCCCGATCAGCGCGTAGTCGCCGTCCAGGTGGGGGAAGCTCGCGAGGGTGACGAAGAGCTGGCTCGAGCCCGTGTCCCGCCCGGCCAAGGCCACTCCGACGCTGAGCGGAGCGAAGGTAATGGGGCTGGTCTCGCAGGCGAGCGGCAGCTTGCCGGCGCCGCCGTAGCCGTCGCCGCCGGGATCTCCGAGCTGGACCACGAAGCCGGGCACGACGCGATGGATGCGCATGTTCTCGAAGAAGCCCGTCCGCGCGAGCTCCGCGAAGCGGGTCACCGTCACCGGCGCGAGCGCCGGATCCAAGCTGAGGGTGACCTCACCCGCGTCGGTCTCGAACACCAGCGTGACCTTCTCGCGGGCCAGGTGCTCGAGCTCGGGCGGCGTCGCGGCGTTCGACTCGGCCTTGCACACGCGCTTCTGCTCGCCCATCACGCGCAGCGCCTTCTCGGCGTGCTCGCGCAGCGTGGGGTTCGGGCCCTTGCAGAAGGCGTCGAGCTTCGGCTTGAAGCTCAAGACCTGGAGCGCGCCCGCTGCATCGGTGAGGGCAGCCCACACCTCCAACGAGTCCGGCGGGCGCTGCAACGTGAAGGCCGTGGTCAGCGCGTCGACCACCGCGGGGTGCGGCTTGATCGGCGCCGGGGTGGGGGGTACGCCCGCGTCTTCGCCCTCTTCTACCGGCGCCTTTCGCTCCTGCTTCTCGGCGGCGCGGTCGGGGTAGGAGGCGATGAGCTGCGCCGCCGCAGCCACGGTGCCCGCGTCCGGCGCGCGCAGCGCCTTGGCGAGCAGGTGCTGGGGCGCTTCGATCTCGGGGTGGCCCGCCATCATCTCCAGGGCCTTCTGACGGACCAGCGCCGATTTCGCCTCCGAGAGCGCACGCCAGCGCTTCTGGCGCGTGCCGGTGAGCTTGCCGCGGTCGAGCACCTCGAGCACGGCGAGCTGGCCGGTGGCGCCGTCGGGATCCGGATCGCAGGCCGCGAGCTTGGGCTGGCCGAAGGCGTCGCCGGCGAGCAACGACGCAGCACGGCAGCGCAGCACCGTCAGCCGGCGTGCCAGCGCGGGCTGGTCCTTCGGCAGCTCCAGGCTCGCGAGCTGTTCGAGCACGGGCTTGGCGTCGCGCACGGGCAAGGTCAGCGACTCGAGCACCACCGAGAGCGGCGCGATCCCGGCGCCCGCCAGGGCGTCGAGGCCCTCGGGCTTCGGTGCGACGAGCCCGAGGCTCTTGCGCAGGGCGACCTGACCTTCTTCGCCCAGGCGCGCGAGCTCGCGCGCCGCATCCGAGCGCTCGGCGACCGAGAACGCCGGATCGGCGAGCAGCTTGCTCAGCGTCTCCACCGCCTTGGGTCCGGAGCGACCGAGCGCGCGCACGGCATAGGAGCGGCGTGGGCCCGCCGGACCCGCCAACGCCTCGCTAGCGACCTCGTACAGGCGCGTGCGGATCGCCTCGCTTCCGGCGTTGATGCGCGTGAACGCGAGCAGCGCCGAGGCGACGGGTTTGTCGGGGCGACTGGCGGCGTCGAGCAGCGCGACCACCGAGGCGTCGTCCAGGCGCTTCTTCCGGGAGGCCAGGCGGCCGAGGGCCAGCGCCGCGCCCTCGCTCTTGTCCTCCACGTCCAGCCAGGCGCGCAGCGTGGCCTCGGCCTCCGGGGTGGCGCAGCGCCCGAGCGCGTCAGCCAGGGTGGCGTTCGCATCGAAGGCGCCGGAGGGTTTGTCGCCGGAAGCGGCGAGCGTCGCGGCGCGCGAGACCAAGGCGCGCACGGTCGCGGCTTCGTTGCCCTTGCAGGCGTAGCCCAGGCCGTAGGCAGCCCAGCTCACGACCTCGCGATCTTCGTCCGCCAGGGTCTTCGTCAGCCGCTCCGCCGCGGCCACGTCCGCGATGCGCGCCAGCGCGCGCGCCGCCGCACGGCGCACCACGATGTCGCGACTGGAGAGATCCTCGTCGCGGATCTCGCCCTGCGCGCGCCGGTGCTCGGCGCTCAGGATGCGCGTCAGGGCGGCGTCGCGGTTCGGTGCCGGCGCGGGAGCGGCGCTGGCGCTCGGGCCCGCGTCTGCCGGCGCCGGAGGGGGTGGCTTCTTGCAGGCGTGCGCTCCGAGCAGCGGCCCGATCAGCAACCAGCCGAGCCTCACAGCGCTCCCCAGGTGGCGAAGCGATCGACCCAGAAGCTCACCCGCTCACGGCCCGCGCGCACGAGGCGCGCGGGGATCGGCAGCGCGGGCGTGAGCGCGGGGATCGGGCGCGCCAAGACGCCGGCTCGCTCGAACGCGGCGAGCGCCCGGCGCATGTGCCAGTCGCAAGTGACCACGCCCAGCTCACGTGCGCCCATCTCCCGCGCGAGCTCGACGCTGTAGCGCGCGTTCTCGCAGGTCGACAGGCTGAGTAGCTCGAGCACCAGCGCGTGCTCGGGGACGCCGCGCGCGAGCAGCGCCTCGGCGAGGACCTCCGCCTCCGCGTGGCCGTCCCAGCGACGCCCGCCGCTCACGATCACGCTGGGTCCGAGGCCGGCCGCGAAGGCGCGGGCCGCGGCTTCGACGCGCCGCTCGGCCGTCGCCGAGAGGGCTCGGCCGGGGCCGATGCGACAGCCGAGGAGCACCAGCGCGTCGTACACGGCCCGCACATTAGGACATTTTTCCGCCCTCGGGGCCGGGGTAGATTCCCGGCTCCAGCATGCGACGGCGCGCTCTCACGGCACTCGCGATCGGCTCGGGGCTCGCGCTCGCGCTCGGTGCGTTCTCGAACGAGCCGCCGGCGCCGCCCGCGATCGCCAACGCGAGCGCGACCGCGGCTCCGCCCCCGAGCCCGGACTCGGCCGATCCGAGCCAGGACCCCGCGGCGTGCGAGTCGCGCCCGCTGAAGCTGCCGTCCGGCAGGGCGGCGGTGCTGAGCTGCGTCGAGGCCCGGCGCATCGTGGCGCAGGTCAAGAGCAAGCTCGCCACCCCGGTCGCGTCGCCGGCGGCGCTCGAGCTCGCCCAGCACACCGCCGGCTGGCTCGATCCCCACGGGCTCTGGTCGGCGGCCCCGGACAGCCCGATCAAGGCGGCGCTGACCAAGCACGCCGCGCGGCTCTTGGCGGAGCTCGAGGCCGCGCCGAACGCGGAGTCCCGCTGCGAGGCTGCCGAAGAGATCGGGCGGGTGGCGCGGGACTGGGCCGTGGAGGTCCGGCGAGAGCTCGAGGCCGCGCGGCGAAGCGCGCCGCGGCTCGGCGCCGAGCGCACGCGGCTCTTGGCGGAACAGAGCGTGTTTCAGGACGACCCGGTGACGCGGCCGGCGCGGCTCCTTGCGCGGGATCTGGGCGCCCGCATCGGCAGCTTCGAGGCCGAGTTCGGGGACGCCGCGGGCGCGGTGCCCGCAGCGCTGGCGCGGCTGGCACCGGAGCAATCCCTGGAGAGCTGGACCAAGGCCGTGCTGGCCGCGGCCATCCGGGCCTACGTGCCGGCGGTGGATCCCCACGGTCAGTGGGTCCCGCTCGACGAAGAGTGGTCGCTGTACTCGGCGGATCCAGCGCTGGATGCCGAGCCGCGGCTGTGGGGGCGCATGGTGCGGACGGCGCTCGGCGTGCGCGTGTCGGACGAGGCCACACCGCCGCTGTCCGACGGCGACCTGGTGCTCGCCGTCGGCGGCGTCGCCACCGCGGGCCTGAGCGTGGAGCAGGTGGAGCAGCTGGCGCACCTGGAGTCGATCGGCGGTGAGTCCACGCGCGACGTCGTCGTGCTCCGGCGCGGCGAGCGTGCGCCGCGAACGCTGAGCGTCGAGCTGGAGCAGGACGCCGAGGGCGCAGCGCCTGGCCTCTCGGTGCGCCGCGTCGGTTTCGGCTCTCGGCAAGTCGCCGTCGTGAGCGTGCCCGACGTTCCAGACGAGCTGGGCGAAGATCTGGAGCGCGTGGTGGTCGAGCTCGGCGAAGAACGTGACTCCGTCGCCGGGGTCGTGCTCGATCTGCGCGGCAACGGCGGGGGCTCGATCGACGGCGCCGCGCGCGCCATCGGCGTCTTCCTGCCGGGAGCGCCGATCTTCCCGCTCAAGCGCCGCGACGGCGCGATCGAGCTTCAGCACGCGACGGCGCCAGCGGACGCGCATGTGTGGCGTGGTCCGGTCGCCGCGCTGGTGGACGGCTACACCGCGAGCGCCGCCGAGATGATCGCAGGCGCCCTCTTGGCCTACCGTCGCGGTCCGGTCCTGGGCTCGCGCACCTTCGGCAAGGGCTGCGTGCAGGAGTACTTCGACGACCCCGCCGGTGCCGGCGTGGTCCGGCTCACCACGATGCTGTTCGCGCTGCCGGACGGGTCGCCGCTGCAGGGGGTCGGGCTCTCGCCGAGCCTGTCGGTCGCCCTGCCGCGTGTGGCGGAGCGCGAGCGCAGCATCGCGGGGAGCATGCCCCCCTGGCAGGGGCCGGACATCCGCTCTCGGGCCGCGATGGGTGGTCCCGATTGGCCCGCCCACCGCGGGGTCATCGGCGTTTCGGACGATCCTTCGCTCCGAGCGGCCCTCGCGCGTCTGGGCGCAGCAGCGCCGCCGCGTCGGTCGGCGGCCGTGCTGGGCGGCCGCGCCGCGCGCCGGGCCGGGCCGGAATGACCCCGCGGGCTGGCTTTGGCCGGCGGAGCCTGCTACACGGCTAGCGCATCGGGGCGCGCCGAAGCCGCCCGTCGATCGAGGAGCCCCTCCCTGCCCGCAGACGAACGTCCCGCTCGGCACGCGGAAGAAAAAAGACCCAGGCGTGCCGCCGCCGATGCGGCGTCCGACCGCACGACCCGCCGCACCGAGTCGAAGTCCCCGCCCCGGGACGGCGCCCGGGTGTCCTCGGCGGAGCCCGACTCGGACGAGCGCCCCCGGCCCGCCGGCCCGTCGCGCCACCCCGTGGATCTCGGTGATCGCCGGCTGGACGCCGACGCGGTCAAGGTCGTGCGCCGCCTGGTGCGCAACGGGTACGAGGCCTACGTGGTGGGCGGCGGCGTTCGAGATCTGCTGCTCGACCGCAGCCCGAAGGACTTCGACATCGCGACCAGCGCGCGCCCGGACGACGTGCGCACCTTGTTCCGCAACTCGCGCATCATCGGCCGCCGCTTCCGGCTGGTCCACGTGCTCTTTTCCGGCGGCAAGGTCATCGAGACCGCGACGTTCCGCCGAGCGCCGGACACCAGCGAGCGAGAGGGCGACGACCTCTTGATCCGAAATGACAACGTCTTCGGAGACGCGCACGAGGACGCCGCGCGGCGCGACTTCACCATCAATGCGCTCTTCTACGACGTCGAGAACAAGGAAGTCATCGATTGGGTCGGCGGCATGCCGCACATCGAGGGGCGGATCGTCCACACCATCGGCGACCCGGTGGTGCGCTTCCAGGAAGATCCGGTGCGCATCCTGCGCGCCATCAAGTTCAGCGCGCGCCTGGATCTGGGCATCACACCCGAGGTGTACGACGCCATCGTGCAATGCCGTGGCTCGCTGGCGATGGCGGCCCGTCCGCGCCTGTTCGAGGAGCTCTTGCGGCTCCTGCGCGAAGGCGCCGCGCACCGCTCCTTCTGGCTCGCCTGGGAGACGGGCGTGCTCGACGTGCTCTTGCCGGAGCTCTCCGCGTACCTATCCGACGCCGAGGAGGAAGACGGAGTCGTCTGGCGCATCCTGCGCGAGCTCGATCGCCGCACCAACGAGCGCGGTGAGCCTTTCGACGACGTCGTGCTCTGGACGCTGCTCCTGCTCGAGCCGCTCAGGGAGATCACCGCCGGGGAGAAGGACCGCGTCGAGGCCGCCTACGACTTCCTGGAGCCCGTGATCGACCGACTGAACGTACCGCGACGCATCGCGGACGCCGTGCGTCGCATCGTCGCCATCTACCCGCGCCTCGAGGCCGGCCGCGCCGGGCGGTTCTCCAAGACGCCGCTCTTCGCCCTGGCCGCCGAGGTACACGACATCCACCGCGGCGCCATGGGACACGAGACCCGCGACTCGGCCACGACCGAGCGGGCGGACTCCTCGCTTCTAGCGCCCCCCAAGCGCCGGCGGCGGCGCCGGCGACGCTGATCTCCGGTCCTGCTCTGGCCGCGTCAGTTGCTGTTCATCTCGACGCGGACGAGCTTCTTGCCGAGGAACAAGTAGTCGCCGTGAGCGAGCGGCTTCTCGCTCTTGATGCGGATGTACGTGCCGTTGCGGCTGCCGTGGTCCGTCAGGACGAATTTCCCGTCCTTCTCCTCGACCGTGCAGTGTTTGGCGGACATGAAGACGTCGCCGGGGAAGTTCAGGTCCCCGTCCTCCCGGCCGATGTCCAGGCTGTTGCCGCGGGCGCACACCGTCATGCCGACGGCGCCACCCTCGAGCACCTGATTGATGCGGAAGGCGCTCGGGTACTTCGGCGACGAGTAGAAGAAGGTGCCTTCCGCGTCGTTGCCGTCGGAGGCCTTCGGCGTCGGGTCGAGGCGGAACAGCTGCTCGCCCGCCAGGAAGCTGTCTCCGGGGGCGATCTCGACGCTGCCGCGGATGCGGAAGAAGACGCCGTTCAGCGAGCCTTCGTCGCGCACCACCAGGCTGCCGCCGCGGTAGAAGAAGTTCGCGTGCTTCGGCGACACATAGGTGTCGTCGGAGAAGTCCAGGTCCAGGCCGTGACCGGCTAGGTGCTGGTCGGCCTTGAGGTGGTACGACAGGCCCTCCTGTTCACCACCGTGCTTGTCCTGGCCGCGGATGACGACGATGCGCGCCTTCTCCGGGTCCTGCATGTCACTGAAGAAGTTCGCCTGCAGGTGGAGGATGTGGTCCGGAACCGGCGTCCCACAGCGCCCGCAGAACTTGTGCCCGCTGGGCACCGGGCTCATGCACGATTCGCAGACGTAATTCCTTGCTTGATCCATCCGTTCCTCCTGCGTCGCCCCCAAGGGGACGCGCCCGACGTCAACCGAGACTCGATCAATTTCTTCAATCTGTGAACGGGCTTCCGGCACTTCGTAGGCGATCGTGTGCTCTTCCTCGAAGACCGGCCGGGGCGGCGCGATCGACGGCGCTACCACCGGCGCCTGGCTCTTCCGCGGGAAAAGCTGGAGATCCTGGCCGCAGCTGGGGCACGAGCGGGTGCCCAGGGGGCTGTACGCGTCGCAGTGCCCACAAACGATGCCGAGCTGGAGAGCCGCCTCACCCATGGGTCGTACCGAGCACGCTAGAAAACCCCTGCGCCGAACGCTAGCGGATCACGGTGAAGCGCGGCCCCTGGTCCATGAAGCCGTCCTTGCTCACCAGGCGGAAGACCACCGTCTCCGTGCAACTCGCTCGATCGACCAGACCGAAGTCCCTGGAATCATAGGGCAATAGCCGGTTGTCGCTGACCAGGAAGACCTTGCCCTCCTCCACCGTCTGGTTGACCGGGGTGGGCTGGACGCCGTGCTCGACGGTGGACCCGCGCATGTGGGAGACCCCGGCCACCGCCTCGATGTCGCACCGTTGCTCGATTTCCGCGCCGGTGCTCGGGTGCATCACCTTGAACGTCGCTGGGTTGCAGGCGTGCTCGGTCTCGGCGGCGCGGCCGTTGATGAAGACCCGCGGGCCTTCGACGCGGATCTTGTCCCCTGCGTCACCGATGATGCGCCCGATGACCACGCGCTCGGGCGCGGTCGGCTCCGGACACATCACCAGATCACCGAACTTCGGCGGAGTGACCCGCCACAGGATGATCAAGTCCCCGCCGCGCAAGCTCGGGGCGATGGACGCCTCGAGGTAGGGGTCCCCTTCGGGGATCCGATACCAGCGGATCGCAAACGCCCGGGCGAGCCCTACCAAGACGCCGATGACGAGGGCCGTCCAGAGCAGAAACTTGAGGAGCTTCTGCATTCCGCCCCAAGGGTAGCCGATGCGTCGGGCGCGGGCACCTTTGGTGCCGGCTCAGCGCGGCGGGCAGCCGCCAATGGGGGGCAGCTCCGAGGCGCTCTGGCCTTCGGCGATGGCCTTGGCCGTCGCGAACACCGCGCGCCAGCGGTCGAGGCGGGTGAACTCGGCCCGGCCACGGGTCGCCTCGCTGCCGTCCATCACGGCCTGCGAAATGACGCCGACGACCTCGCCCGTGCCCTCGCTCATCACCGGACCGCCGGAGTCACCGGGACAGATGCCCGCATCGAGCCGGAAGCGCGAGTCGAGCAAGCGATCGACCCGCCCGCCGGGGCGATGACGACGGGAGATGGCCTCGGTGGACAGCGCGCAGCGGCCGAATCCCACCGGGTTCACGTGCTCGCCGACGGCCGGGGCGTCGTCGAGCCGGGGTTTGGCCGTGGCCACGCCGATCAGCTTGCGCTCCAGCACCAGGATGGCGATGTCGCCTTCGCCGGCGGCGTGCCCGCACGCGGGGGCGACCACGTGACGCACGCCCACGTCGCCCCAGGGCAAGTTGTCGCCGCCGAGCTCGACGCGAATGTCCCGCGCGCGCGCGTTCTTCTCGACGAAGTCACCGTACTTGTCGCGCTGCGCGACGCAGTGGTGGGCGGTGAGCACTTGATCTTCGTCGATCAGCGTTCCGGAGCAGCTGGTGCTGGAGACGACCACGCGCACCACGTAGTCGTCCTCCCGCGCCAGCGCGAACGGCATCTCGGGGGCCTCCTGGCGTCCTTGGTCGTCGGGGCGCGCCGCCGGCGCCGGAGGCGGGTCGCTCCTCACGCGAAACGAGCGCATGCTCGAGCAACCGCTGCTCCCGCCAACGGCGAGTACGACGCTGAGGGTCGCCAAGCGTTTCATCGCAGGTCCAAGCTCACTTCGCGCATGGAAATTCGATAGGCGAGCTCGGTCAGCTGCGGGTCCTGCTTGGGATCTTCGACGCCGTGCTTCACCAACTCCGACAGCAAACGCTCGCGGCGCTGCGCGCGACCCGTGAGCACCGCGGAGCACTGCACCTCGGAGCAGGCGTCGAGCACTCGGCGCTGCGTATCGAGCGCGGCTTCGGTGAAGCCGAGCTGCAACAGGGCGCGCGCTCGTGCGTCGGCGATGGCGGGCAACTCCCGCACGCTCCGGGGTGCGCGCTCGAGGGCGGCGTAGGCGACTCCAGGCGCGGAGTGGTCGAGGTAGGTGTCCGCCAAGCGTGCCAGAGCAGCGGCGTCCTGCGGGTGCGCGCTCACGGTCGCCTCCAGCTCGGCGACCTCGGGTCCGAGGCCCCGCCCAATCAGCGCGGGGGCGGCCGGAGGCGACGAAGACACCGCAACCCACAGCCCCCCGAGGCCGACCAGCGTGAGCGCGGTCCAGCGAACGTGATGCATCGACCCTGAATCAGCTCCCGACAACGGACTCGTCAGAAAGTTCCCGCTCGGGTTGTGACCCGCCAGAATTGTACGTCTTGGGTGGTAAAAAGCGTTCCCCGACCTTCACGGGGCGAGGACCAGGTCGTCCTTGTGGACGACCACCAGGTCGTCCGAGCCCGCGACCAGCTCCAGCTCCCGGCCCTTGAGGCCCGCAGCCCGCGCGACTTCCACGGCGCCGAGTCGCGTAAGACCTCTCCCTACCTCGGCTCCATTCGCATCGACCAGGCGCACCGCGTCACCTGGGCGGAAGTCGCCACGCACCCCGAGCACGCCAACGGGTAGGAGGCTGCTCTTGCCGCCCTGGACCGCGCGCACTGCGCCGGCGTCCAGGAGCAGGGTGCCCTTGGGCCGGAGCGTGTAGGCGATCCAGTGCTTGCGGGCCCGGAGCGGCTCGCCGAGGCGCGGGAACAGCGTGCCCACGTCCTTGCCCGCCATGACCTCCGAGAGCACGCGAGGCTGCTTGGCGGACGCGATCACGACCGTGGCCCCCGAGCGCCGCGCCTTCTCGGCTGCGTCGAGCTTGCTGGCCATGCCGCCGCTGCCGAGCCTCTCGCCGGTGCTCGGCACGCTGCCGATGCTGGACTTCTCGGTCATGACGGGGATGCGACGGCCTTGCGGGTCGAGCACGCCCTCCACGTCGGTCAGGAGCACGAGCAGATCCGCGCCGACCAGCGGCACGACCATCGAAGCCAGCTGGTCGTTGTCACCGAAGCGGATCTCGTCGGTCGCGACGGTGTCGTTCTCGTTGACGACGGGGACGGCGCCGGCTTCGAGCAACGCGGCGAGCGCCTCCCGCGCGTTGTTCAGGCGCTCGCGATCTGCGAGATCCGCGTGGGTCAGGAGCACCTGCGCCACCGTCAGGCCGCGCTCTCCGAAGGCTTCGTCGTAGCGTCGCATCAGCACGCTCTGGCCGGCGGCGGCGGCGGCCTGGAGCTTGGCCATCTCGCGGGGCCGGGTGCGATAGCCGAGGCGCGCGCAGCCGATGGCGATGGCGCCGCTCGAGACCAGCACCACGGAGCGATCGGCCTGCCGGAGCTGAGCGACGTCCTCTGCGAGCAGACGCGGCGCCTCGCTGTCGGCTGCGAGGGAGCGCGAGCCGATCTTGACGACCACGCGCCGTGCGCGGCTCAGGGCGGCGCGTTCCTTGTTCATGTGGCCGCCTACGATGCGTCAACCCGCCGGCGGCGTCGAGAGGGGGCGCGGGAGCTCAGTCCGAAAGCTCGCGGGCGGCGAGGCGGCCGAGGGCTCGGAGCACTTCCTTGTCCTCGATCATCGCCGCGTGGAGACGATCCAGGTCGATTGACGTGTACAGGTGGGCGAGCACGTTCCGCAGCCCGGCCCAACCCTGAAGCGCCACAGATTGCTCGGCGGTGAGCAGGCCGTCCTGCGCAAGCCTGACGAACGCATCGCGGTAGGTCTCGGGGATGCCGAGACCACGTTTGGCGACGAGCTCCATCGCGAGATCGACGCAGCACTGCGCGACGAGCTCGAGGGCGCGGGTCACCTTGAGCCAGGTGTCGAGATCCGACTCGAGCTCCGCACGCGTGACGTGCTCGGCGTACTGTTCGAGCCGAGCCAGCAGCCTCTCGAGGAGCTCGAGCTGCGTCTCACCCACGGCGCCACCTGTCGAGCATCAGCCGCCGCATCCTCTCCCACGTAGGCTTGAAGTCGGCCCAACGGCTCATGACCAGGGCTTCGCGCTCCAGCCGCAACCCGCGATTTCGCTCGAACAGGAGCCGCGCATGCTTGAGAACCTCGATTTGGAAGCGCGGCGCGGCTTGCCAAAGCTGCCGCAGATCGATCTCGGGCCCGCCTGGCGCCCCTTCGCCTTGAAGCTTCCCAGCCAGCGCCTCGAGCCGACGCGGGTGGATTGGCGCGTCCGCGAGAACTGCCAGATCGAGGTCCGCGGCCGGTTCGCGTCTGGCCGCCGAACCATACAAGTACACGGCGATCACCTCCGGCTCGGAACTGAAAATCAGGGCTGCAGCCTTGGCGAGACGCTGGTGGTCGGCCTCATCGACGAGCCATTTCCGCGTGCTTGCCGGCGCGTACATGCCGGCATTCTAGAGCGTGTGGACGTTTCCACAACACATACGTCGCGGCGACCGCCTTCCCAGTGCAGTCGCCGTTGCCGAGCGGCACGGGCTCACGCTGCTCCACTGCGACAACGACTTCGAGGAGCTTGGCCGCTCCACGTGCAATCCATGGAGTGGATCGTTCCCGCGGGCAGCAACCGTGACGCGCCCCACTAGACCTCGTTTCGGGAACGTGAGGTCATCCGGCTCGACCCGGGCGCGGCGCTCGGGAGTAGCTCCACGATCGGCGCGCCGGCCTTGACGCTCATCAAGTCGAACCCGCAGCACGCTTGACGCGGGTGTGCGGGGGCGTAGCCTACTTGGCATGGCGAGTGCTCGGCTCGGCTCAGCTCAGCTCAAATGCAGCTGTTGCATTGTGCTGACGTTACTCCTCGCTGCGTGCTCCGTCGATGACGGACGTCGCGCGCCGCCGGAACCCCTCGGCGAAGTAGAGGAAGAGTTCTCGAGCGCCGTGCAGGAACGGACGGTGCCGCTTCGCGTGGTCCAGATCGTCAACTCGGCGTCCGATCCCGACGTCATCAGCTACGCGACCCTCCAGAGCGGAGTGCAGGCTGCCAACGAGGTCTTCAAGGCCGCCGGAGTGCAGTACTGGATCAAGTCCTACGAGCGCTGGGTCTCGCCGCAGTTCTCCGACCTGTCAGTGGCATCGAACCCATCGAAGACCTGGACGCAAGTGCGCAGCGATCTGCAGGTGGTGTTCCCGGGCATGCCGAGCAACGCCTGGACCGACGGCACCCCATAGCAACGGAGGAGCCTCGTGCAACGGCACGCAGACCAACTACGCGCTCTGGTCGCTGAATCGGCCGCGCAACATGGTCTTCGCGGTGAGCGACATGACCGGGGACGGCAAGGCGGAGATCTTGATCGTGAACCCCGACACGATGACGATCAACTGGCTCACCTCGCAGTCGGACTACACTATCTGGGAGTCTCGAACGATCGGCAACCAGCGCGCCGTGGTGCTCTGAGCTTTGGAGGATGAAATGAACCATCGACAAGCCCTGATGGCACCCGCGTTCGTGGCCCTGCTGCTCGCCGCTTGCAGCAAGGACAAGGCCGACAGCGGGATCAGCTCCGAGCCGATCGGCGACGCAGAGAGCGATGCCCCGTCCGACGCCGCGAAGCCCGAAGCTTGCCCCGCCGGACTTCCCGGGCCGAAGCTGGTGAAGCTCGTGGCACCGGACGGAACGGGCTACTGCATGGACCAGCGGGAGGTGACGGCGGGGGAGTACGTCACGTTCGCCAAGGCCATGGCCGGCAAGACCGGGGGCCAAATCGAGGCCTGCGCCTGGAACACCCTGTACGAACCCAAGCTCATCCCGCCGTACGACGGGCAGATGGTCGGGATGCCTGGGTACTGCATGGCGGAGGAGTACGACCCGGTGAAGCATCCGGATCGCGCGGTCGCCTGCGTGGACTGGTGCGACGCTGCCGCCTACTGCGCGTGGGCAGGCAAGCGGCTGTGCGGCAAGGTGGGCGGCGGGACCGCGACGCTGGCGGGGATCAACGACCCCGCCCAGAGCGAGTGGACGAACGCCTGCACGCAGGGCGGCAAGACGAAGTACCCCTGGGGTGACTCGTACGTACCGGGGACTTGCGTGGATCCAGTCAAGATCCAGCAGCAGGGCGAGGCCGCGAAGGACGTGACCGGCACGGCCGCGAGCGCGTGCCACGGCGCGCTCGAAGGGTTCGCCGAGGTTTACGACCTGGTCGGAAGCGTGCAGGAGTGGACCGCCGAGTGCGAGAGCCCGGGGAAGGGTTGCGCGATCCACGGGTACGGGTCCATGAGCAGCCCGGACGTCCCGATGTCGTGCGATGCGGTCGGTCCCGCGACGACGACGGACACCCACTACGAGATTGGTTTCCGCTGCTGCGCTGGCCTCGTTTCGGGCAAGTGAGGTCACGCCGGCTCAACCCGCGCGCGGCGTCGAGAGCGGGAAGAGCTCGACGATGGGCGCCTCGGCTTCGAGCGCCGCGGCCACGATGGGATCGGTGCCGCCGGTCTCCGGGAGGCTCACCACCAAGCGCGCGCCGGCGCTCGTCTCGCTGGTCGCTGCGGTCACCGCGAGGCCCTGCGCGACCAGCCGCTCCGAGAGCTCCGCGCCGTGCCGTGTGACCGACACGAGGTAGCGCGCACCGGGCTGAGTCAGCGCCGCGAGCGGGCCCTGCGCCACGAGCGCTCCTGCTTCGAGCACGACCACGTCGTCGGCGCTTGCGAAGAGCGCGTGCTCGGGGCCGAAGCGGGGCAAAACCCGCGTGGACAGGAGCAGGCGTCGGCCCGCTGCGGCGCGCTCCAGCGCTTGGCACACGAGCTCGGTGCTGCGCTCGTCGAGATCCGAGACGGGATCCTCGACGGCCAGGAGCGGCGGCGCGTCGAGCAAGGCGAGCGCCAGCGCGGCGCAGCGCTTCTCCGCCTCGGTCAGCGTGCTGATGCGGCGACCGGTGAGGTGAGCGAGCTCCAGCGCGCCGAGCACCGAGCGCACGGCGTCCCGGGCCTCGCGCTTGCCGAGGCCGCCGAGCCGAGCTCCCTCGACCAGGTAGCGGTCGAGCTCCCACGCCTCGGGGAAGAGGCTGTCTCGCGCCGCCACGCCGACCAGACCCGCTGCGAGGGCGCCGGCCGCGTCGTGCCCGTCGAGGGTCACCCGGCCCGCGACCAGCTCGGCGCGGCCCGAGAGCAGCGCGAACAGGCCGCCGAGCTCGCCGACCAGACACACGCGCGCGCCCGAGAGCGAGAACGAGAGCCCCTCGCACAGCGGGACGCCGTCCCGATCGATGCGCGCGCCTTCCAGCTCGAGCAGCGCCGTCACGGCTTCACCGGCATGAGCTCCATTCGCGCCAGGGGCTTGTCGGGCGAGTGCACGGTGAAGGGTGCGAGGGCCTTGGCCAGGTCCATGATCTGACCGGGCAGCACCGTCTCGACGCCGCCCTTCGTGCCCACGCCCTCGACGCCCAGCAGCTTGCCGATCAGCGACTGATCCGGCGGCGGCAGCTCCAGGATCGGAGCGTAGTCGGGCAGGCCCGCGAGCTTTCGCGCGTGCGCCAGCGCCTGGCGCAGCCCGCCGAGCTCGTCCACCAGCTTGCGCGAGAGCGCTTGCTCGCCGGTCCAGACGCGGCCCTGGCCGACCTTGTCGATCTCCTTCTTGTCGAGCTTTCGACCCTGGGAGACGCGCGTCAGGAACACGTCGTAGAACTGCGCGACCTTCTTCTCCAGCTCCTTCTTCTCGTCCTCGGTGAAGGGCCGGAAGATGCTCTCCGCGTCGGCGCGGGGCGCGGTCTTGTAGGTCTCGACCGAGACGCCGATCTTCTTCAGGAGCTCGGCCACGTCGGCCTTGCCGTAGAAGATGCCGATGCTGCCGGTGATGCTGAGCGGGTTGGCGTAGATGCGCGTGGCGGGCGAGGCGACGTAGTAGCCGCCACTAGCCGCCGACGCGCCCATGCTGACCACCACGGGCTTGACCTTCGTGGTCAGCTGCACCTCGCGCCAGATCACGTCGCTGGCCATGGCCGAGCCGCCGGGCGACTCGATGCGCAGCACCACGGCGCCGACCAGCGGGTTCTCTCGGACCTCCTTCAGCGTCTTGGCGATGGTGTAGGAGCCGGCGAGCTTCATGCCCACGAGCGGCACGGTCTTGCTCTTGCCGTCCACCATGTCGCCGTCCACGTACACCACGGCCACGCGCTGCCCGACGCCGAAGCGGCTGGGCGCGCGCTCGGCGCGCTCGTCGTCGATCAGGATGGTCTTGCGGCCGACCAGCTTGTCCACCGCGGCGTCGATCTCGTCGTCGAAGGCGTAGCCGTCGATGAAGCCCGCGGTCAGCGCCTCGGACGCGATGTAGGGACCGCCGGCGATGCGCTTGCGCAGCTCCGGCACGCCGATGCGGCGCCCTTGCGACAGGCCCTCGACGACCTGGCGCTCGTGCTGCTGCAACAGGTCGATCTTGTCGGCGCGGGAGACCTCGGTGGCCGAGTCGCGCGTCAAGCGCTCCGGCGCGCTCTTGTGCTGGCCGATGCGCACGAAGTCAGCGCGGATGCCCAGCTTCCCGAGCATGGAAGAGAAGTACATGGCCTGGGACTTGAGCCCGGCGAAGCGCAGGCCGCCGGCCGGGTTCATCAGCGTCTTGTTCGCCGCCGAGCACAGATAGAGCTCGGCGCCGCCGGCGTCTTCGAGGTGGCAGAGCACGCGCTTGCCGTTGGCCCGCAGGAGCTGCACCGCGTCTCGGAGCTCCTGCACGTGCGCCAGGGACGAGGCCGGTGAGGTGCGCAGCTCCAGCACGACGGCGTCCACCTTCTTCTCGTCGGCGATGCTCCAGAGCTGCTTGAGGAGCGCGACGTGACCGCGCGTGCCCGGCGTCTCCTCCAGGCGGATGCGCAGCGCGTAGCGCGGGCCCTCCATGCCGGAGGCCTCGCGGAAGCCGCGGAACGCCACCTCCACCTGCGCGCCGTACGAGCCCTTCTCGCCGAGCCCCGTGCCGGTGACGGCGCCGCCGGCGAATTCGGCGCTGCCGCCGGCTCCCGACATGTTGAACGCCATGTTGGCCGAGGCGAGCCAGGCGCGGCGGTTGACCTCGTCGGGCCGGCTGACGGCGAAGTCGCCGCGCAGGCGGCCCAGGTAGGGCACGTCGATGCCGAGCGTGGCCCGCGGGATCCAGTAGCCGTCGCGCGTGTCGACGTATTTGCCTTCGAGCCCCAGCTCCAGCGCCCGCGAGCCGGTCGGACGGATCGCCAGCGCGATGTCGTAGGAGCGCTCCAGGCCCTGCCCGAAGGCGTTGGTCGGACCGTTGATGTCGTGCGCGACCAGGGAGAACCCGAGCTGATCGAAGGGGCGCGCGCTGTAGCCGAGGGTGAACGACGACAGGCCGTCTACCTCGGCCGCGTCCGAATACGTGCGCTGCACGGACAGACCGAGGGCCGCGTAGGGCGAGCCGCCGATGGCGAGGCCCCAGGTGAGCCACTGGTAGTTGTACTGGCCGAACGGGCCGCTGATGGTCGAATACGGCGGATCGACGAAGTCGAGGCGGATGCCCGTGGCGACCGGGACGAAGGGCAGCGGAAAGCCGAGCGCGAAGGCGTGCCCTTGCCAGGGCACGCGGTTCGACTCGTCCAGGTAGAGCGAGCTCCACCTGAGCTCCGAGCCGGGCATGAAGGCCAGGTTCGCCGGGTTTTGCACCAGCGCCGTGGTGTCGTCGGTGCCGGCCACGCTGCGACCGAAGGCGGGCAGCGGCGTCGGGCGCTGCACCACCTCCTGCGCGGGGGTCGCGAAGGCTGCGAAGACGAGCGAGAGCGTGAGTCCGAGCGAGAGCGAGCGATTTCTCATGAGAGCATTCCTCGAGCCCGCGCGACGAGCTCGATGGCCGTCCTCCGCGATGCGAGCTCGTCGTTGTCTTTGACGGGCAGAAAGCGCGATTCGGCGCCGTCGCGCGGCAGGCGCACGAAGCGCGTGTCCAGGTGGCTGGTGACCTCGCCGATCAGGCGCTCGAACTGCACGACCGGCGCGCCGTCCACCTTCTTCTGCGCGACGAAGAAGGTCCAGTCCATCTTCAGCTCGAGCAGAGCGCGCGCCGAGAAGTGGAAGGTGTTGGTGTTGAAGACCGGCACGGAGGTCGGATCGAAACCCTCCGGCAAGCGGAACTCCTCCAGCACCACCGGGCGGCCGTTCCAGCGCGCAGGGATGCCGCCGCGGTCGCTCGGCAGCTTGTCCACGACCTCGCAGCTCACGGGCTTTCCGTGCCGGAGGTGCCAGCCGATCAGCGCCGGATCGAGGGTGCCGCCCAGGTTGTCGATGTTCGCCATCGTGACGACCTGGCCCCCGCCTTCGACGAACCGCTGGAGCAGGCCGCTCTCCCTGAGCGCGTCGGGCAGGTCACCGTGTCCCGGAGCGTGTTGGCTCGGGCGTCCTTCCGCGTCGAGGAACAGGCTGCCGTCGGGGTTCAGCCGCAGCGAGAGGTGCTGGGTGAAGGTCGCGACGTTCTGGCCGTCGAGGCGGGCGCCCAGCGCTTCGCGGATGGCGTCGTCGGTGCTGTCGCTGGTCATCAGCCAGAACGGCGGCGCGCGGCCGCTCAGCTTCTTCAGGTGAGCGATCTCGCCGAGGCGCAGGTCCAGGAACGAGTGACCGGGCACCGCGTCCACCAGCGCCTTGACCACGCCGCCCATGCGCGTGGCCATGCCGCCCGCCAGCACCACCAGCGCGCACTCGCCGCGAGAGAGGGCCGCGAGCCCCGCCTGCCTCAGCTGCTCGTGCTCGCCCGAGCCCGCGGGGGGCAGGTCACTCACGTCGCCCGGCGCCGGGGGCTCCACCTTGCCGGTGACCCGGTTGCTCTGTGCGGCGCCGCCCAACACGCGCTCGGCCAGGGCGAGGAAGCGGGCGCGATCGAAGGCGTGGCGGCGCAAGAGCTCCAACACGTCCGCCGGCAGCCGGTCGAGCTGTGCCGAGAGCGACGCGGTCATGGCGGGCGAGCGTAACAGACTTCGGGCAGAGCCGAGGATGCACTACCTTCTCGGGCGTGAGGGCTTTCCTCCCAGTCGCCTTGCTGTGCCTCGCGGGCTGCGTGACAGGAGTCGAGCGCCGCGCCGGGAACGCCGAGGCAGCGCGCGAGACGCCGCCGCCGCCCGCGGACGAGCCCCACGCGGGGCAGATCGCCAGCGACGTGCCGAAGGCTCGTCCAGACCCCACGCCGGACAGGTCGCTCGGGCCCGGCTGGGTCTGGGTGCGGGGCTACTGGCACTGGGACGGCGTGCGCCACGTCTGGATGCGCGGCCGCTGGGAGCGCGCGCAGCCGGGTTACGTGCGCCGCCTGCCGCGTTGACGCCGGTCAATGGACGCGCGGGCCGCGCCGCGGCATGTGACCGCGCATGGCGAAAGACTGGTCTCTCTCGGGTCGCTCGGCGGTGGTCACCGGCGCATCACGCGGCATCGGCCGCAGCATTGCGGAGCTCTTGCTCGAGCGCGGCGCGCGCGTGTTCGGGTTCGACCTCGAGCCCGGGGAGCCGCTCGCGGGCGCCGAGTTTCGCCAAGTGAACGTCGCGGACGCGGCTTCGGTGGCGGCCGCAGTCCTGGGCCTGCCGGACGACGCGACGCTCCTGGTCAACAACGCCGGCATCACGCGGGACAAGAGCCTCGGGAAGATGAGCGACGACGAGTGGCAGTCGGTCATCGACGTGAACCTCACCGGAGCCTTCAACGTGCTGCGGGCACTGGCACCGCGCATGCGCGCCGCCGCGCACGGTCGCATCGTGAACGTGAGCAGCATCAACGGGCTGCGGGGCAAGTTCGGGCAGGCGAACTACTCGGCGGCGAAGGCCGGCCTGATCGGGTTGACCAAGGCCGCCGCCCGCGAGCTCGGCGCGAAAGGCGTGACGGTGAACGCCGTCGCGCCCGGCATGGTGCTCACGGAGATGACCCTGGCGCTGCCCCAGGAGTTTCGCGACAAGGCCCAGGCCGAAGCCGTGTTGCCCCAGCTCCCGACGCCGCGCGACGTGGCGAACGCGGTGGCGTTCCTGCTCTCGGACGCCGCGCGCTGCATCACCGGCGAGGTGATCCGCGTGGACGCAGGGCAGTACATCTGAAGCTCACTTGAAGCGCCGCTCCAGCTCCTTCACGCGCCGCTCCAGCTCGAGGCGCTGAGCGCGTTCGGCCTCCTTCTCGGCCCGCTCAGCTTCCTTCTCGGCTCGCTCGGCCTCCTGCGCGGCCAGCGCGGCTTCTTTCTGGACGCGTTCGGCCTCCCGCGCGGCCAGCGCGACCTCCTTTTCGGCCCGCTCGGCTTCCTCCTGCGTGAGCCACATCGAGAGGCCGGCCTTGTCGTCGGCGATGCGCATGCTCGCGCCGGACACGGGGTGAACCCAAGCGTCGAGCACCTCGGAGCGCGCCGGCCCGCCGCCGTGGTGGACGCGGACGAACACGCCCGTCGGCTCGCGGCGCCAGATCTGGAGCGGCGCCGGGCCGCCGAGTTTCTTCGGGCCTAGGCGCCGCGGGTCGAGCACCCAGAGCTCTTCGACGCCGCAGGCGGCGTAGCGCTCGTGGACCTCGCCGTAGTCCTTGTAGGGATGGTTCCTGCTGACGACCTCGATGCACAGCCGCGGAGCGCGGTGACCGCGCCGCCACAGGCACAAGCTCTCGAGCTCTTCGGCGCGCGGCGGCGCCGGCTCGACCAGGCACAAATCCGGGTCGATCCCGACCTGCGGATGCTTCTCGAGCCAGCGCACTGCCAGGTTTCTCGCCACCATGGCGCTGCGCGAAGTGCGCGCCACCCAGGCGAACAAGAGCGCCTTCAGGTGGTCGAGCATACGGTCGTGAGGCTGAGACTCGGGCACGGGCACTTCGGGCAAGACCCAAGTTTCCAGAGCTCGGTCGGTGCCCGGGTCGAGCCGGTAGTGGAGCTCGATGACTCGTGCTTCGCTCACCATGGCCAGTGTACCGCCAGCTTCGGGGTCTGCCGAGGGAGCGGGGAGCAGGAGCATGCCAGCCGGGATGCAGCCAAAATGGCGGCAAATGAGCCACACGCGCAGCTGGCGAAGTGGCGAAGAGTGGCGACCGGGTGGCCACGCGCTAGCATGCCCCTCGCGCGCGGGAGGCCAGCATGATGCGATCGCATCTCAACAGGGCAGCCGCAGGGCTCGAAGGTCCAGCTCTGGATGAGCGCCTTCGATCCGGAACTCGGGCAGCAGGGCAAGGACCCCAGCCTGCCGGCCTTCTGGCTGCCGTTCCAGGACATCGCCGGCGGCAATCACATCGCGCAGTGGGTGACCAGCGTCGAGCGCCAGCCCTGCACCGACAAGAAGGAGTGCCAGGCCGGCGAAGATTGCGTGAACGGCAAGTGCGTGCCCATCGTGAAGTGACCACGCGCGCTTGACCCTCCGCGGCCACGCGGGCATCTCCTGGCTCATGGCAGACGAGAGCTACGACGTCGTCCTCTTGCCAGGCGACGGCATCGGTCGCGAGATCGCCGCGCAGGCCCGCCGCGTGCTCGAGCGCGTGGAGCGCGGGATCGGCGCGAGATTCGCCGTCGAAGAGATCCCCTGCGGCGGGCAGTATTACCTGGAGCACGGCAAGGACTGGCCGGACGGCTCGGCCGAGAAGTGCAAGCGCGCGGACGTGATCTTGCTGGGCGCCGTGGGCTGGCCCTCGCCGGAGGGCAAGGGTCCGGTGATGATGCCGAACGGTCACATGGCGGGCTACAACGCCGTGCTCGGCAACCGCTCGCGGCTCGACCTGTACGCGAACATCCGCCCGGTCAAGCTCTACGAGGGCGTGTCGCACCGCATCTCGGGCCGGCACCAGCAGGTGTGGCGCCCGGCCGACGTGGACATGGTGTTCGTGCGCGAGAACACCGAGGGGCTGTACTCCGGCATGGGCGGCACGCTCTCTCCCGGAGGGCGCACGGTCCTGGCCACCGACGTGCGCGTGATCACGCGCGCCGCTTCGGAGCGGGTGATCCGCCTGGCCTTCGAGCTCAGCAAGAAGCGCAATGGCGCTCCCAAGGACAAGAAGCGCCGCGTCACCGTGCTGGTGAAGAACAACGTCCTGGACGGCTGTCGGCTGTTCGCCGAGGTGTTCGACGAGATTGGCCGAGACTACCCGGAGATCGAGAAGGACGTGGCCATCGTGGACGCCTTCACGCAGTGGCTGCTCGGGCAGCCGGAGTATTACGACGTGGTGGTGTCCACCAACATGTTCGGGGACATCGTCACGGATCTGGCCTCGGTGCTCCAGGGTGGCATGGGCCTGGCCGTCGGCTGCAACGTCGGCGATCACCACGCCATGTTCGAGCCCATCCACGGCTCCGCGCCCAAGCACGCGGGCCAGGACAAGGCGAACCCCATGGCGATGATCCTCGCGACCGGCGAGGCGCTGCGCTGGCTCGGCGACAAGCAAGGCGACTCGGCGCTCCGCCGCGGGGGCGACGCCATCGAGGCCGCGGTGCGCGCCGTGATCGCCGCCGGCGCCCCGCTCACCTACGACCTCTCCGGCAGCGAGCGCGCCGCCAAGATGTCCGAGGTGACGACCGCCATCCTGGGCCAGCTCGACGCTGGCTTCTGAGCTAAGATCGTCCCGTGACCAGCGTCGAGCCTCGCCGCTTGCAGGTCGTCAGCGACTGCCGTCCGCTGCTGGTGGTCTGGGAGACGACGCTGCGCTGCGATCAGCACTGTCGGTTCTGCGGCACCCGCGCCGGGAAGAGTCACCCGAACGAGCTCTCCACCGCGGAGATGCTCGACGTGGTCGACCAGCTCCATGCCATGGGCACGGCGGAGATCGCGGTCCACGGCGGCGAGGCCTACCTGCGCAAGGATTTCCTGGAGCTGGTGGGGGCGATCCGCGCGCGCGGCATCGAGTGCACCATGGTCACCGGCGGGCGTGGCATCACGCCGGAGCTGGCCGACGGCCTCCGCGACGCCGACATCACCGCCGTCAGCGTCTCCGTGGACGGGCTGGAAGCGACGCACGACGAGCTGCGCGGCCTCCGCGGCAGCCACCGCGGCGCCCTCCGCGCGCTCGAGCTCTTGCACGAGCGCGGCGTCGCGGTCGGCTGCAACACGCAGGTGAATCGCAAGAACTACCGCGAGCTCGACGGCATCGTGGAGCTCGCGGCGGCGCGTGGCGCCTACGGCTGGCAGGTGCAGCTGATGGTGCCGATGGGTCGCGCCGCGGAGGCGGAGGATCTCTGGCTCGAGCCCCACGACATCCTGGAGGTCATGCCGCGCATCGCTGCGGCGCGCCGGCGCGCCGACGAGCTGGGCGTGAAGCTCTGGCCGGGCAACAACGTGGGCTACTTCGGGCCCTACGAGCACCTCTTGCGCGCGGATCGCTCGCGCCAGGGCTTCTCCAGCGGCTGCGGCGGCGGCATCCGCACCCTGGGCATCGAGGCCAACGGCGACGTCAAGGGCTGCTCCGCCATGGCCTCGAAGGGCTTCGTGGGCGGGAACGTGCGCGACAAGTCCATCCGCGAGATCTGGGACCACTCGCCCGAGCTACGGTTCACCCGCGGCTTCGTGCTCGACGATCTCTGGGGCTTCTGCCGCGGCTGCTACTACGCCGAGACCTGCAAGGGCGGCTGCATCTGGACCAGCTCCACGCTGCTCGGCAAGGTCGGCAACAATCCCTACTGCCACCACCGCGCGCTGGAGCTGCTCGCGGCCGGACAGCGCGAGCGCCTGAAGCTGGTCGCCGCGGCGAAGGGAGAGATCCGCGACACCGCGCGCTTCGAGCTCGTGCTCGAAGCCGCACCCGACGACTGGGTCCGAGGGCTTCCCGCCCAGGCCTGACTCAGCCCGCGTCCGGCGGCGGCGGTCCGTAGGCGGGCATCGCGCCGCCGTCGCCGCCCGTGGCGCTGCCGCCGGTGCCGCCGCTGGCGCCGCCCGAGCCCGCGCTGCCGCCCATGCCCGCGGCGCCACCCACCGGTGGCGGCCCGTACGCCGGCATCATGCCGGCCATGCCGCCGGAGCTGGTCCCGGCGGTGCCGCCGGTCCCCGAGCCCGCCGCACCGGAGGCGCCGCCCGCGGAGGAGCCGCCGCTGCCCGCAGCGCCGCCGCTGCCACCGCTGTCGGAGTCGCCGCCGCAAGCGGCGAGCGAGAGGCCGACTCCGACCACCAGCGCCGCGGTCACCCCGACGCGACTCCGCGCCGAGCGGCAGAACGGACATGTGGTCTCGGTCGCCTTGACGTGCCGCTGGCACGACTCGCACACGAAGAAGGAATCCATGGGGCCCTCGACGCGGGATGTTCCCACGCCGCGCGAACGGCCGTGTTGACGCCGATCAAGTCATCGGCGCGCGTCGAGCAGGGGTGGGTTGCGGTGGACGCGTCCATCACTCGTAGCTCTGCCCCGCCCAGAGCAGGCGCTCGAAGTCCTCCCAGGTCACCCGCTCCAAGACCAGCTCTTCCTCCTGAAGGTCCTGGGGATCGACGGCGACGAGCTGACCTGCCTGGTCGATGACGGCGACCTTGCCAGGGACGACCACCCGCCCGTCGTTCTCTTCGGGCGTCCATCCGCCGAACGCGCCCTGCACGCCACACTCCAGGTAGCTGCCGACGTCGAAGTTGTACCAGCGCCCGCCGCCGGGTGCGTCGATGCCGAAGTAGCGCTGCTCGTCCTCCAGCTCCCCGCTCGCCGCGAGCTCCCTGAGATCGACGACCTGAAGGCGCAACGTCTCCTGCCACGGGAGCTCGCGCTCCTCTCGCCAGTCCGGGCCGAAGGCAGCGGCTTCGGCGGCGAGGGCGCCCTCGAGCAGCGCGCCCAGCTCGTCGAGCGTGAGCGCGTCGCGATGGGAGAGCGGCGCGGCCAGGGCCCAGAGCGCCCGCAGGTACTCCTCCAGCGGTCGCGCATTCGGGCGACGCGCGAGCTCGAGCACGTGGGCGTAGAGCTCGCGGTTCGTGCGGAGCGCCATGCGCGTCGCCTAGCAGTTGTCGGGGATGATGGTGACCGCGCCCGAGCCGCCCATCAACACCCAGCTCCAGCCGCCGGCTTGGCTGTTGAACACCGCCGTCTTGGTGCCGGCGGGCGCCTTCTTCATCACCTGGGCGAGCGAGCACTTCGGCGCGTTGATCACCGGTTGTTCGCAGTTGAACGAGGCGTCCTCGTACGGCGAGGTGAACGTACCGTACATGGACGTGCTGACCGAGACCATGCACTTCTTGCTCGTCTTCGAGGCGCTCGGGGATCGGAACATGAAGGAGACGGCGTGGGTGTTGTCTTCGAGCTTCACGCTGCCGTCGGGCTTCACGCCGGAGACCGAGATCGTGACCAGCTCCGCGTCGGCGAAGTGCTTGCGGGCCTGGCTGCGCGCGTCGGCCAGGCCCGCCACCGCTTCTGCGCCGCTCGGGCTGCCACCCCCCTGCTCGAAGGTGACGTTGACGGTCTCTCGGTCGAGCACGAAGTAGATCGCCACCGCCGCCACCACCGCCACCAGCGCGACCAGCGCGCCCAGGACGCCGACGATGAAGCCGACGGGTGAGGACCGGGAGGGCACGGGCGCCGAGCTCACTCCGCCGACGGTGGCGTGAGACTGCGCCGCGGTGGGGGCCAGCACCATCGGGGTCGGAGCGCTCGGGCGCGGCGGCGGGAGCGGCGGCGCGCTCATCCCGACGTCCGGGAGCGTCGCGAGCACCGCCGAGAGCGCCTGCGCCATCTCCGCCGCCGACTGGAAGCGCCGGTTCTTGTCCTTCTCCATCGCGCGCCAGATCACGTGCTCGAAGGCGGGGGGTAGGTCCGGACGCAAGCTGGAGGGGTGGGGAGGGGTCGCCTCGATGTGCTGCTTGAGCAGCTCGAACAGCGAGTCGGCCTCGAACGGCCTCCGGCCCGTGGCGCCTTCGAACAGCACCACGCCGAGTGAGTAGATGTCCGCGCGGGTGTCGACCGGCTGCCCCAGCGCCTGCTCCGGCGACATGTACTGCGGCGTGCCGAGCAGCGCGCCGGTGCGAGTGGCATCGCTCTGCCCACCGAGCTCGGGGCGCAGCTTGGCGATGCCGAAGTCGAGCACCTTGACCCGCCCGAGCGAGGTCAAGAACAGGTTGTCGGGCTTCAGGTCGCGGTGCGTGATGCCGTGCGAGTGGGCGGCTTCGAGGGCGCCCAGGGTCTCGAGCCCGATGCGCGCCAGGAGGCCCAGCGGGAAGGGACGGAGCGCCTCGAAGTGGCTCGCGAGCGGCGCGCCCTCCAGGTACTCCATCACGATGTACGGCCGTTGATCGGGCAGGACGCTCAGATCGAGCACGTTCACGATGCTCTCGTGACGGATCTTGTTGGCGGCGCGGGCCTCGGCGAAGAAGCGGTCCACCATGCCGGCGGTGGACGAGGCGCTCGGCGACAGCACCTTGATGGCGACGCGGCTGCCGATGCTGGGCTGCACGCCCAGGTACACGGCTCCCATCCCGCCCTGGCCGATCAGCCGCGCGATGCGGTAGCTGCCGACGGTCTGACCGAGCAGGGGATCGCCGGCGGTCGAGGCGAGCGCCGCCCCGTCCTCCGTGCAGAACCCCGGCGCCTGCGCCGGCAGGCCGCAGCTCGGACACACGTACATCCAAGCCCCAGGGTCGCAGGCGGCGGCGAGGCTGGCAAGCGTGCCCGGGCGCGTCCACTCGGGAAAAGGCCTGCAAAAGTCGCCCTGACCCCGCTACTGGCCGAGCCCCCGGCCCTGCCCTATGTTCCGCGGAACATGAGCCAGATGTACTCGTCCAGCGTCGCCCGCGGGAACGTCGGGGTGAACCCCGTCGACGCGCGCGCCAAGTTCATCGTCCGCACCTACAACCACCTGTTCGGGGCCATCGTGCTGTTCGCGGCCATCGAGGTGGGGCTGTTCACGTCGGGGTTGGCCTATCCGATCGCCGCGGCTTTGCTCGGCAAGAGCTGGCTGCTCGTGCTCGGCGGCTTCGTGCTGGTGAGCTGGCTCGCCAGCCACGCAGCGCACCGCTCGCTGTCCAAACCGCTCCAGTACCTGGCGCTCCTCGGCATGGTAGTGGCGCAGGCCATCATCTTCGTACCGCTGCTCGTGATCGCGGACAAGGTCGCGCCCGGCGCCATCCAGAGCGCGTCGCTCGTGACCATGCTCGGCTTCGCCGGGCTGACCGCCATCGCCTTCGTCACCCGCAAGGACTTCTCGTTCCTGCGCGGCTTCCTGTTCTGGGGCGGCATAGTGGCGCTGATCGCCATCGTCGCGGGCGTCGCGTTCGGCTTCCAGCTCGGCACGTTCTTCAGCGTGCTCATGGTCGGCTTCGCCGGCGCCGCCATCCTGTACGACACATCGAACGTCATCCACCACTTCCCGGAGGACCGCTACGTGGCCGCGGCGCTCGAGCTGTTCGCCTCGGTGGCGATGATGCTGTGGTACGTGCTCAGGATTTTCATCTCCTCCCGCGACTGAACGACAATTCTGCGCTTGGCGCCGGCGTGGCCCTGCCGGCATAGTCCACGCTTCCTTCAGGAAGGGGTTTCCGATGCGTGCTCTCGCCATTGCCGCCGTCTTCTCGCTCTTCGGTACCGCGTGCTCCGTGACCTGCATCGAGGACGCCAGCGGCACCAAGTGCTCCGCCAAGAGCCTGGTCCGCTATGACGGCGCGCCCAGCGCCCCCCAGGCCTTCGATCGCGCGCCGGGCACGCCGCTCACCATCGACGTACTCTACGGCAACATCGACGTGCAGCGCAGCGCCAGCGGCAAGCTGGAGGTGCAGTTCTTCCCGTTCGCGTATGCGGGGCACGACGAGAAGGCTCTGGCCGACCAGCAGCTGGCCCAGAACCTGCGCACCGCTGCCGCGCCGAACCTGGTGACCGTGGGCCGCGAGGGCGGCAGCAACGGGCTCGGGGCGAACGTCGTCGTGCGTGTGCCCGACAACTTCGACGGCCCGCTCACCATCGTCAACAAAGGCGGCGGTCCGCTCAACAACTTCGACCTGAAGGTGCAGGCCGTGGGGCGGGCCACCGCGCTCAGCGTCACCAACCAGTCGTCGCTCGGTGCCTGCTGGATCCAGGGCGCGCCGACCGTGCGCAGCACCACGGTGCAGTGCGGCGCCGGCATCAGCCTGTTCGACGTCAGCGACGAGGTGAATCTGACCAACACCGATCAGAGCCACGACGGTCCGAATCCGGCCATCACGGTGCGCCTAGCGGCGGTGAACCCCGGCAGCCGAGGCGGGCGCATCTCGACGGTGTCGGGCAGCATCGCCGCGACCTTCCCCAAGGCCGGCGGCTACGTCCTGAACGCCAAGAGCCCGGTGAAGGGCACGGTGCAGGACGCGGCCGCGCCGCCCAGCTGCCAGAGGTCCGGCGCGCCGAACGCCCGCAGCGTGACCTGCGGCGCGGGCCCGGCCTACGAGATCCTGGCGGGCACCCAGCCCAGCAGCCTGCGCCAGACCGCGGACAACAACGTGGTCCTGAGCTTCCAGTGAGCCCAACTTGGCCGTGCCGGGCGCGTTCTGGTACGCGCCGTTGGCATGGGCGAGGCCCGTGAGGCCGAGAATCTGGCGGCAGCGTTCGAACGCACCAGCGAGCTGGTGTCGTTCCTGGCGGCGCAGCTCGCGGTGTTGCGCACACAAGCGCAGACCTTCCTCGGCATCGCCGGCATTTGCATCAGCGTGACCGGCTTCGCCGGGCACAACATGGTCAACGCCGGCCCGTTCGCCGCCGGCGCCATGATCGTCGGCGTCACGCTGATCCTGGTCGCCATCGTGATCACACTTCAGTGCCTGGCCAACGTGCGCTGGGTCACGCAGGACCTGGGCGACGGCAACGTCGAGCTTGCGCGGCGCGTGCTCGAGCGGCGCAACTCGTTGCAGCGCGCGCTGCACCGCTCGATGGCGCTGATCGCCGTGGGCCTGGCCTTCTACGTGGCGGCCGTGGTGCTCGCGGCGCTGGCCAAGGGCCACTGGACGCCGCCGTAGTCAGCGCTTGCCCCAGACCTCGATCTCGCTGAGCGAGAGCACGCCCTGTCCCGGGTGGCGGATGCGCACGAAGCGCCCGCGCTTCTTGCCCAGCTCAGCCGACCAGCGCCCGTTCACCGGCGCCCCTGCGAGCTCCGCGACCTGGGTGAATTTGCGGTCGTCGTCGCTGAGCTCGACGATCAACGGCAGCGACGTCTCCGCCGCGCCGAAGATCGTCACGCGCTCGACCTCCACCACGTTCAGCAGATCGACGCGGGCCCAGGCATCGCCCTGCCGCTCGCTGGTCGAGAACGGCTTGCCGCGCACGCCGTCGGTCAGGTTCTCGGTCGGCGTGCCGCCGCGGACCAGGCTGCTCATGTGCGCCGGCTTGTGCGCCGCTTCGTTCGCCGGCCAGACGAACAGCCAGAGGCAGAGCCAGAGCGCGCCGCCGAGCCCCGCCGACAGCGCCGCGACGCGGCCGACGCGAGCCCTCCGGAGCTCGCGCTCCGTACGCGGCTCTGCCAAGCGGAGGAGCCAGTCGAGGGTGGGCGCGAGCTCGGCGCGCGCCCGGCGCGGGTCGGCGAGCGCGTCGAAGACCAGCGGGTCGTCGCTCTCCAGCAGCTTCCGCGCGGCGCCGAGCCCCGGCGGCGGGTCCGGCAGCGCGGTCAGGTGGGACCAGGCGTCTGCTGGCGCACCGGCCGGCTCACCCCGCGCAGCGAGCAGCGCTTCCAGCGCCAACAGCGCCGCTTCGCGCTCGAGGCGGAGCGCGGCGACGTCGTGCTCCTCGGAGCGGAGCGCGCGGGCCGCGTCGGCGCGCCGGCGCGCCGCGGCGCCGAGCTCCCGGGCCCGAGGAGCGTGGTCCTTCGGCAGCGCACGGGCGCGGGCGAGGGCGTCGGAGAGGAGCAGCGGCTCGACGAGCTTGTGCGCGAGCCGGGCCATCTCTCAAGAGCCGTCTGGAGCGCCGGCGTCCGTGGGCCCCGCGTCTCCACCGCCGAGCGGAGTCAGCTGAGGCGGCGCAGGTGGAGCCGGGGGTGCTGGAGCGGGCACCGGCACCGGCGCGTAGGGCACGTAGCCCGGCGGCGCGGGGGGCGGGAGCATGATGGCGCGGCGTCGCTCGAGGTTGTCGTTGTAGATGTTCACCGCGTCGTATTGGTACGGCATGCCCGAGGCCAGGAGCGACGCGCCGACGACGAGCCCTGCCACGCCGCAGAGCAGGCCGCCGGCGGCGATCGCGTCCTTGTCGGAGTGCCGCTCGCGCTCGTCGATGGTGCTGAGCCCGACGACCATGCCGGTGATCAGACAGCCGGTGCCGACCAGGTACAGCACGAAGCCGCTGGTCATGCGCGAGTGGTACCGCTCCGCTGCTTCCTTCGCTTCCGGGTCGTCTTCGACGGCTTCGACGAGCCCGCCGCCCATCATGCCGTGCTTGAACTTCTGCCCGTCTCGCACGTACGTCAGGCTGCCCTCGTCCATCACGATGGACAGGCGTGGCCCGGTCTGCGGCTGGTAGCGGGAGCTGCAGCTCGCCGTCATCAGCGCGAGGCCCAGGGTCAGCGCCCTACGTGCGGTGCATGTTGGCCACGATGCGCGCGCCATCGAGATCGAACCTGAAGCGAAGCGGCCGGAGGCCGCGCTGGACCAGAGCCTCGTACACCCGCCGTTTGTCCGCCGGGCGCGCGTAGAACATGAAGAAGCCGCCGCCCCCCGCGCCCATCAGCTTGCCGCCGATGGCGCCGGCCTTCCGGGCCGTGTCGTAGTGCTCGTCGATGCGGTCGTCGGTCATCTTGCTGGCGAGCTTGCGCTTGTTCGTCCAGTGCTCGTGCAAGAGCTCGCCGTAGCGGTCCGTCTCTCCCTTCACCAGCAGATCGTAGACCTCGTGGCCCAGCGCCTTGATGCGGTGCATGCCGTCGAGCGTCGAGCTGTCCTTCTTCTGCACGCGGCTGCCCTGCTCCGCCAGCACCGAGCTGGCCGCGCGCTCGATGCCCGACCACATGATGATCAGGTTGTTGGTCAGCTCGTCGATCACCTCGTCGCGCACCGGCACCGGCTCGACGTGGACGCTGCCGTCCTTGTCCAGGGTCAGCGCGGTCACGTTGCCGAACGCCGCGATGTACTGGTCCTGTTTGCCGATGGGCTCGCCCAGCCGGACCATCTCGAGCTCGCAGGCCTCCTCCGCGAGCTGCCGCGAAGACACGAACTCACGCTTGAAGGTGTGGAGCGCGTTGAGCAACGCCACCGTGAAGCTCGACGAAGACCCGAGCCCGCTGTTGGCCGGCACGTCGGCCACGCTGGTGAGCTCGATGGCGCGTCCGATCCCGGTCATGCGCAGCGCCTCGCGGAAGATGCGATGCTGGATCGACTCCACGTTCGGCACGATCTCGGTCTGCGAATAGGCCAGGCGGATGTCGTCGTAGAAGCGCTTGTTGGCCGTGATGTAGACGTAGGAGTCGATGGCCGCGCTGACCACGAAGCCACCGAACTTCTCGTAGTAGCTCGGCAGGTCGGTGCCACCTCCACCGAGGGAGAAACGAACGGGTGCGCGGGAGATGATCACGGGGTTCCGAGTTTCTTGGCGAGCTCGACGAGGCCGGCTTCCGAGCCGATTTCGAAGAACCTTTCATGGGCCACGAGCGCGCGCAAGCGTCCTTGCCGGGCCAGCTCCGCCTGCACGCCGTCGAGGCCGATCACCCGACCTTCGGGCAAGCCGGCGACGACTTCACGACGGAGCGCGATGGCGCCGTAGTCGATGAACGCGACGTCGGGAGAGGTCGCGCCTTTCTCGTAGCTCAGCACGAGCTCGCCCTGGACGCGGGTGTTGCTCGAGTCCCATTGGCCGCGGTTCTCGAACACGCTCATCGTGCCGAGCGCCTCCGGGTGCGCGTCGAGATCGCGGAGCGGCGCCGAGTAGTCGAAGGGCAGGTAGCTGTCGCCGTAGGTGACCAGGAAGGTCGGCTCGAGCAGCGGCAGCGCCCGGCGCAGCGCGCCCGCCGTGCCGAGCAAGGTGGGGCCGTCCTCCGAGTACTCGGCGACCAGGCCGAACGCCGCGCCGTCGGCCACGAGCGCGCGGATCTGCTCGCCCAGGTGCCCGATGCAGAGCAGCACCCGCGAGAAGCCCGAGCGCGCCAGGGCCTCGAGCTGCCAGGCGACGAACGGCCGGCCCGCCACCTCGAGCAGACTCTTGGGCAGCGTGAGCGTGCGCGGGCGCATCCGCGTCGCCAAGCCCCCCGCCAAGATCACCGCTTGCACGCGGGAGCACTATCACGGCCGCGCTGATCCGCGCTAACGAGGCAGCATGACCCGGGTTCACCAGGCCGACGCCGTACCTTGCCCCGGCTGCGGTGCGCCGCTGGCGGTGGACGTGTCCTCGGCCTGGTCGTGGTGCCGGGCCTGCCACGCCTGGCGGCCGGTTCCGGAAGAGCTGCGGCGGGCCGTGTGGGAGCGCTGGAACGCCCTCGCCTCGGCGCGGGCGGCGCACGCCCAGGAGGAGCAGCTGGCGCGCCACCAGAAATCTGCGGCGGCGGGCGAGCGGCTGAAGAGCGGCGCGTTGACGCTGGTGCTCGCGGTCGTGGCCGCGGTCTTCGTGCTCCCGGCGCTCGCGAGCCTGGCGCTCTACGCCGTCGGCGCCGTGCTGGTCGCGTTCGACGAGCTGGAGCCCTGGGCCGCCATCCTGCTGACCATCGTCGCGGGAGCAGCGGCGCTGGGCTTCGTCGCCGCCTTCGTCGGCGTGTGTGTGTTCTTGTACCGGCGCGCGACGCGGCACCGGCGCTGGAGCCGCCTCGGCTCCGATCCAGAGTGGTACGGGCGGGAGCACGGCGCGAGGCCCGCGCCGCTCACTTGCTGCGGCGAGTGTGGTGCGCCGCTCTGGTTTCGCGCGGGCGAGCACGCAGTGGAGTGCGGGCACTGCCGCTCGGTGGTGATCGCTCCGGACGAGCACGCCGACAGCGTGTTCTCACTGGCGCTCTCCGAGCTGCAGCTCGCCCGTCGCGCTCGGGCCCGGGCGGAGCGCGCCCTGCTCCGCGCGAAGGTCGCCACCGCACGGCGCGCGGTGGTCCTCCGCACCTGGTTCGTGGTGGGCAGCCTGGCGTTCCTGGCCGTCCCCGTGCTGGCGTTCGGCTACGCCGTTCGCGCGCTGACGCCGAGCCTGGAGGAGGCGATGCTCTCGCTCAGCAAGCAGCTGCGCGGCGAGTTCGGCTCCGGCCTCGAGCCGCCCTTCGACTGGCTCGACCGCTACTGGATCGGCGTGACCCCGCCCACCTTCGAGGCGCAAGGCACCTTCACCAGCCGCTGGTCCATCGCCGGCGCGTTCCACGGCCGGCCGGTGCTGCTGAGCGTGCTGGCGTCGTGGACCGACCTCTGGGCACGCGAAGCGGTGGTCGTGCTCGCGTCACCGCGCGAGCGCGACGCGAGCCGCGTGATGCTCTCCGCGGCGGCGCGCACCGTGCAAGGCATGGGCTGGCAGATCTACGTGGACTACCCCGGCATCGCCCTGGTCGCGGGCAGCCAGGCGCGGAAGAAGCTGACGCTCGAGACCGCCACGGCGCTGGCTCGGGCGGCGTACGAGCTGGCGGAGGAGCGCTAACCCGCGCCCGCGTCTGCCGGTGCCTTGCCGCAGATCTGGATCTTGTCCGAGCAGCAGTCGCCGAAGCCCTCGCAGGCGGCGTCGCAGTAGCACGGCGGCTTGCTGCCCGGCACGGGCTCGTCGTTCAGATCGCAGTAACCGACGCAGCTGCCCTTGTTGCCGGTGGCGCCACCAGTTCCCGAGCTGCCTCCGCCGCTCACGACCGTTCCGCCGGCACCGCCGCCGCCGGAGCTGGTACCGCCGCTCGCGCTGCCGTCGGGCGAAGTCCCATCGACGCTCGCGTCGCCGCCGGAGCCGCTGGAGCCTCCGCCGCCCGGCGCGCTGCCCGCGCTGCCCGCCGCTCCTCCGCTGCCGGTGCTCGCCGCGCCACCGTTCGCCGCGCCCGCGCTGCCCCCGGTGGCGTTGCCGATGATGCAGCGGTTGGTCCGCGGGTCGCAGGTGTAGCTCGGGGCGCAGGGGCACTCCTTGCCCTCGATGTCGATGGGCTCGACGCTGCACGCCCTCGCCCAGAGCGCGAAGGCCGCCGCGCCGGCGAGGCGCCGTGGAACACCCATGCCTCGAAGCTTAGCGGAAGGGCCAGGGTTGCGCCGTGCTGTCGCTTCGCCTAACCGCGAGCCCATGGGAACGCTGCGAATTCTGTTGTGCCTCGCCTGTGGGGTGAGCTGCGCCGCGCCGAAGCCGAGCGGGCCTCCCAGCCCCGAAGTGACGCCGGTGCCGCCGAGCGGCAGCGTCGATCCCGCGAAGCCGCCCGCCGCCAGGCCCGCGCCCGCGCGCGTGCGTGGCGGCGCCGTGGACGACATCGTGGTGGGAGCGCCGATCCCGGCACGCTACCTCGACGACAGGGCGCGTTACGAGGCGCGCTGGGTCGCCGACGCGCAGCCCATGGAGGGCTTCCTGATCGGCAACCCGCCGGTGTGGGTGACCCTGGACAAGGGACCGATGGACGAGGTCGATCCAGGGCCCATCGAGGAGCTCCTGCCCGTGCTCGCACCGAAGGCGCTCGCCGCGGCGCGCGCCGGCGCGCTGGTGGACGCCATCGTGATCGAGAGCCCCGGCATCACCACCGCCGAAGGCATCGGCGTCGGTTCGACCTACCAGGATCTGCGCGACGTCTATGGCGAGATCGAGATCGTGCGAAACCCCGAGTGGCTCGACTCGAAGCCGACCTGCGACGCCCGCGCCAAGAACCTGCCCGGGATCCGCTTCCTCCTGGACGGCTGCAAGCAGGGCGAGCCGCCCGGGCCCGTGAAGCGCTTGCTCGTCGGGAAGCTGTGAGCCCTCACCCGAAGACCTCTCGTGCCAGCGCGCTGACCGCCTCGCGTACCGCCTCGTCGCTGGTGCGCGAGACCCGCCATCCGAGCTCGGCCAGGCGGTTCGGCGCGATGCGCGACTGCGGGACGTCGCCGGGCCAGCCGCGCTCGCCGCCGGTGTAGCGGATGCGCGCGCTGGGGTAGGGGGAAGCCGCCACGCACAGCTCGGCGATGCGGCGCACGCTGGTGAAGTCCGGTGGCGCGATGTTGAACACGTCGAGGGGGCCCTTCGAATGATCGAGGCCGAACAAGATGCCGTCCACGCAGTCGGTGACGAAGACGTAGGGCTTGGCCTGCGCGCCGTCGCCGAGCACCTCCAGCTCGTCGGGGGTCTTCTGGAGCTTCTTGAAGAAGTCGAGCGCAGCGCCGTGCGTGCCGCGCGGGCCCACCACGTTGCCGAAGCGGTAGATCAAGCCGCGCAGGCCGAAGCACTCGGCGTAGGCGCTGATCAACGACTCGCCGGCGAGCTTGCTGGCGCCGTAGAGCGAGATGGGCAGGTGCCCGAGATCGCCCTCGGCGCAGACGGCAGCGGTGTCGCCGTACACGGTGCCGGACGAGGAGAAGACGATGGTCTTCACGCCGCCCCGGCGCATGGCCTCGAGCACGTTCCAGGTGGCGATGGTGCCCTGCTCCAGATCCAGCCGCGGGTTGTCGAGGCCCCAGCGCGCCTCGGGGTTCGCCGCCAGGTGGAACACCACGTCGTGGCCCTTCACCACCTCGCACACCTGGCCGAGGTCGAGCAGCTCACCGACCACGAGCTTGGCGGCGCCGGAGTCGAGGTGCGTCGCGACGAACTCGCGCTTGCCCACGCTCAGGTTGTCGAACAGCGTGACCGGTCCGCGGCTGACCAGGCGATCGGCCAGATGGCTGCCGATGAAGCCCGCGCCGCCGACGACCAGCGACTTCATCGAGTGCTCTCCCACTTCGTCGCCGACTTCTGCAGCGCGGGGTGCGACACGAGCAGATGCCAGACCACGCCTTGGAACGCCTCCGTGTGCGGCGTGATGGCCTCCGGGTTCACGGTCGGGACGATCACGCAGGCGTCCGCGACCTGGGCGGTGTAGCCGCCGTCGCGCCCCACGACGCCGCCGATGCTGGCGCCGACTCGCTTGGCGAGCCCGAGCGCCCGCACCAGGTTCGGGCTCACGTTCTTCTCCAGGTTGCCGCCGCCCACCGAGAACACCAGCACCATGTCGTTCTTGCCGAGGCGGCTGACCTCCAGCCAGCGCTCGAAGGTCGTCTCCCAGCCCTCGTCGTTCACGCGCGCCGTCAGCTCGGACACGTTGTCGGTTGGCGCGTAGGCCTCGATGCCGCAGATTTTCCGGAAGTCGTTGACCGCGTGCGAGGCGTTTCCAGCGCTGCCGCCCACGCCGAGGATGAACAGCCGGCCGCCGCGCTTGCCGAGGTCGGCGAGCAGCGACGCCAGCCGCTCTACGGCATCGGCGTCCAGGCGGTTCAGGATCTGGACGGCCTCGTCGAAGAACTTACGCGCGTGGGTCATGCGCGCGGGACTCTAGAGCCAACCGCACAAAAAAAACCACGGCAGGCCGGACGGGGGGGGACGTTCCGACACTGCCGTGGGTGAGAAAAGCACGGTGACGCTAACGGAGGGGGGGGTACGTCAACGTCACCGTGCGTAGTGACTGGCGGGAGAGAGGTCTGTCTGGCAGTCCGTCACTGCCGCCGCTCTCCCGTAGTGCATGGGCTGTGCCACGGCGCGTTTTCCTCATTTCGAGCAGTTGGATGGGCCGGAGCAGGGGATGGATTGCAGAAATGAAAACGCCGCAGTGCGTCGTCGAAAATTTGCTCATGCTCGACTTTCGCCGTCGTGACATGAGCAGATCGCGATCTGCCACCGGGGCCGAGACCCAGGAGAATACCGGCGAGGCCGGCGGACTCCGTCGTCAGGTGGGAGTTTCCGCCGAGCGCTTCCTGAGCGGCTCTCGACGAGAACCCCGAAGAAGGCAGGGCGGGGCCGCAAACGCGGGGCGCGAACAGGCGAAACCCGAGTCATGGGCGGCGGTACAGCCACCAGCTGCCGCGCCGCTCGACCAGCTGCACGCCAGGGTCGGACGCGAAGATCGGCGCCGGGTCGTCCGCGAGGCGCACCAGGAACCAGTCGAAGAAGCGCCCCTGCTCGTTCACGCGGAACCAGCTCGGGTTCCACTCCCAGTCGCGGGGCACCTGCGGCGGCGTGTCCGCCGCGCCCGTGCGGTACCAGATCGGGAAGATGCGCCAGCCGGCGAAGTGGAACGACAGCCAGCCGCCCCGCTCGGCTTGGATCCACGCCGGCAGGTGCACCAGCGCGGAGTGACGCTTCTCGCCGGCCTTGCCGGGCAAGCCGTGGTCGATGACCAGATAGGCGAGCTTCGGTGCCGGCGGCAGGTTCGCGGCGATCTCGCGGAAGTCGGCCGTCTCGCGCTCGAACGCGCGCCAGCGCTCGGCCACGAACAGCGCCATGCGGCCGGAGCCGAGGCCGATCAGCGCGACGATGCCCAGCTGGACGGAGCGGCGCTGGGGCAGATCGGGCAGCGCGCCGAGCAGGATGAACCACGCGGCGGGCAGCTCCCGCGGAAACACGTACCACCACTCGCCGACGCGGGCAGGCAGCGTGAAATAGGCGAGCAAGTGCCCCCCGGCGAGCAAGAGCGGCAGGAGCGTCACGCCCTGGCGGAATCGGCGCTCGCGCGCGTCCGCGGCGCGCTCGCGATCGCGATAGACGAGGGCGAGCACCAGCGCCGCGGCGACGGTCGCGAGCATCGCTCCGGCGAGCTTCTTCTCCTCGGCGCCGCTCGCGCCCACGTAGTTGCCGAACACGAAGTCTCCGAGACGCGCGGCGCGCGAGGCGTCGAACGCGAGCGGGACGCCGCCCGACAGCGTCGGCGGGCGCGAGAGAAACCAGACGGCGAAGAGCGCCACCGGCGGGCCCAGGGGCAAGAAGAGCGGCTTCACCTGGCGCGTCGCCGGGTACATCACCAGCGCGGTCAGCCCGATCGCGAGCAGCGCGTACGGGAAGCGGTAGACGTGGGTGAAGAACAGCAGCAGCAGCACCGCCCCGAGGGCGAGCTGCTTTCGCGGGCTGGGAGCGTCGAGCAGTCGCAGCGTGAGCCCGATGCTCGCGGCGTACAGGCCCAGCGCGCCGACGAAGCTCAGGAAGCCCCAGTGCGTCAGATCGGTGTACGCGAAGGCGAGGCCCAAGACGCCCCAGAGCGGGCTCTTCTTCATGCCGTGGAAGAGCAGGCCGAGCCCCAGGGGCAGGAGAGCCAACATGCCCACCGCCATGACCTTCGCGGCCACGTGGATGGGCACCGCGAACGCCGCCAGCGCGCCCAGCGCGTACATGGTCAGGTACGGGACGTCGAACGGGTGCAGCTCGAACTGCTCCGCGAAGTGGAAGGCCGGGTCGGCGTAGTGACGGAAGATCGAGACCTGCGCGGCGTGGAAGGGCAGGTCGGTGATCGCGGGGTAGCGCGCGACCGTGAACGGATAGACCAGCACGGTCAGAGCCGCGAGCGCCGCGACCGCCAAGGTGAGCGCGCGGATCCGGCCTGACACCTGGCCGTTATAGCCCACTCTCGCCCGCGTTTGACCTAAGCTCGGCCGCCCCTCGATGCTCGACAAGCGCCTGCTCTGGCTCGCCGTGCCGCTCGCCGGTCTCGTGGAGCTTTCCCTGCACTACTTCTTCGCGAATCGCGCGCCGCGCGTCGAGGAGTGGGCCGGCCTGCGCGAGCCGGTGGCGGCGCTGCGGCAGGCCGAAGAGCTCGTGGTGGTCGCGCCGCGCTGGGCGGACCCCTTGGCACGCCAGGCGCTGGGCGACGCGTTGATGCCGCTCCGTGACGTGGCGCGGCCCGACGAGAGCGGCTACGCGCGCGCCATCGAGATTTCGTCGCTGGGTGAGCGTGCGCCGGAGCTCCGAGGCTGGCGCACGGTCGCGGAGTCGAAGCGCGGGCGCTTCACGTTGCGCACGCTGGAGAACCCGGCGCCGGAGCGGGTCGTGTTCGATTTCGCCGACCACGTGAAGCCGGAGCACCTGAGCGTGTTCGAGGGCCAAGCTCCCTGCGCCTGGAATCCCCGCGCGCCGGTCTCGACCGGTGGTCTGGGGGGCAACCCGACCTTCCCGGCCGAGCGCTTCATGTGCCCCGGGGGCGAGTGGTTCTTCGCGGGCGTGACCGTGATCGACGACCACATGGAGTACCGGCCACGGCGCTGCATCTGGGCGCACCCGCCCCAGGGCGGCCCCTTGCGCTTGCGCTTCGCGAACGTGCCGCTGGGCAAGCAGATCCGTGGCTACGGCGGCATGCCCTGGCTGGTCTTCCGCGACAGCGTGGGCGCGCCTCCCATCGAGCTCGAGGTGCGGGTCGGCGGCCAGAGCATCGGCACCTACGTACACAGGGACGAGGCGGGCTTCGCGCCGTTCTCGTTCGACACGGGGCGACAAGGCCAGAGCGCGGAGGTCGAGATCGAGGTGCGCAGCTCGAGCGCCAAGGATCGCCACTTCTGCTTCCAGGCGGACTCGCGATGAGCCGCGCGCGACGACTGCTCGGCGCCGCGCTCGATCCGCTGATCGGGCTCTGCCTCGCGGCGCTCTACCTCGCGCTCTTGCTCGCGACGACCAAGGACCTGGGCTACGCCCGGGACGAGGGCTTCTACTTCCAGGCGGCGCGGAGCTACGAGGGCTGGTTCGAGCTCCTGTTCAAGTCCCCGAAGGCGGCCTTCGACCGGGCCGCCATCGACCGCTACTGGACCGCCAACAACGAGCACCCCGCGCTGATCAAGAGCCTGTTCGCGCTCTCGCACAAGTTCCTGCACACGGAGTGGAAGCTGATCCGCGACGAGGGCACGAGCTTCCGTTTCCCGGGCATGTTGCTGTCGAGCCTGGCGGTGGCGGTGACCTACCTGTGGGGGCGGCGCGTGAGCGGGCGCGTGGCCGGGCTGGTGGCCGCGCTCTCGTTCGCGATGATGCCGCGGGTCTTCTACCACTCGCACCTCGACTGCTTCGACATGCCGGTGGCGGCGATGTGGCTCTTCACCACCTACGCCTACTGGCGCTCCATCTCGGGTGGCGGCTGGCGCTGGGCGCTCTTCACCGGCGTGCTGTACGGCCTCCTCTTGAACACCAAGCACAACTCGTGGCTCTTGCCGCCGGCCCTGATCGCGCACTTCGTGATCGCCCGCGGCGACGGCATCTGGCGGGAGCTCCGCGCCGGACGCGTGCGCGCGCCGCTCGCGCTGGTGTGCATGGCCTTCATCGGTCCGGTGTTGTTCTACCTGATGTGGCCCTGGATCTGGCACGACACGGGGCGGCGGCTCGCGGCCTACGTCGCCTTCCACACCGGGCACGAGTACTACAACATGGAGTTCCTCGGGCGGACCTACTGGAAGCCGCCGATGCCGCTCGGCTACGCCTGGGTGATGACGCTGGGCACGGTGCCCGGCGTCACGCTGCTCCTGTTCGCCATCGGGCTAGCTGCCGCGGCCCGGCGCGCGTACGCGGTGCGCCTGACCTGGCTGGCGAGCGTGCTCGGCAAGACCAAGCCCGAGCCCGCCTCGCCGGGGGAGCGCGAGCTGTTCTCCACCGAGCTCTTGTGGCTGCTCTGCATCCTGACCAGCTACGCACCGTGGCTGTCGAAGACCACGCCCATCTTCGGCGGCACCAAGCACTGGATCACGGCGTACCCGTTCCTGTGCCTGTTCGCGGCGCAGGCGTTCGTGCTCGCGTGCCGCGCGCTCGGCGGCCTGCTCTCGGAGCGCTACCGCGTTGCCGCGACGCTGGGGCTCGCCGTCTCGGTGACGGCGGCTCCCACTGCCATCGCCCTCGGCTCGCACCCCTGGGGCCTGACTGCGTACACGCCGCTGGTCGGCGGCGCTCCCGGAGCCGCGAGCCTGGGCTTGAACCGGAGCTTCTGGGGTTACACCACCGGATCCGTCGCGGGCTTCGTCAACCAGCGCGCGGAGCCAGGCGCCGCGGTCTTCGTCCACGACACGGCGATGCAGAGCTGGGATCAGATGGTCAAGGACGGGCGGCTGCGCAGCGACCTGCGCGCCGCTTGGTCGCCAGCCCAGTCGAGCGTGGCGCTCTATCACCACGAGCCCCACATGTTGCGCGTCGAGTACCAGATCTGGGTGGACTACGGCACGACCGCGCCCGCGTACATCGGGACGCACGACGGCGTTCCGGTGATCTGGGTCTACGTCCGGCCGAAGTGAGGAAGGCGCGAGAGCGAAGCCGAAGTCAGAGCGGAGCCATGGTGCAGTTGCCCGAGAACTGCACGCCCTTGTCCATGAAGATCTCCGGCGCGTGCAGGTTGCCGGTGACGCGCGCGGGGACGTACAGCTCGATGGCCTGGTGGGCGCGCACGTTGCCCGTCACGCTTCCGCCCTTGATGATCACGGTGCCGGCCTCGATCTCCGCTTCGACCTCGGCGCCCTCCCCGACGATCAGGATGTCCGCGCTCTTGATCTCGCCCTTGAAGCTGCCGTCGATGCGCACGCGGCCGTCGAAGGCGAGCTTGCCCTCGAAGTGCGTGCCGCGGCCGAGCAGGGCCGTGATCTCCGTCGCGGGCAGGGTCGGGTCCACGGGGGCATCCTAGCCCGGCCAGGGCACGCGTCCGCTTGCTAACGCCCCGGGGCGTTCGGGGGGTGACGCTCGTCCTTGCTCCGCGGAAATGCCCTGGATCTTCCAAGCCTCAGCCTCGGCCCGGATCCTGCTTGTAGAGGCCGACCGGTGTCCCGTTGACACCCGTCTACCCCCGTGGGAGCTACCCGCTCCCTAGGCGGGGCCGGCCTCTCGGCCGTTCGTCCATTCGAGGCTCAGGAGAACCATGAAGCGCAGGAGCTTGGGCTGGGTCGCGCTCGCAGCGACCTCTTTCCTTTTCGCGAACACGAGCTTTGCCCAGGGCGAGGAGCCTCAGCCTCCGCCTCCCGAGCCGCCGCCCACGGAGCCGCCGCCCGCCGAGCCACCGCCCGCGACCCCGCCCCCGGCGGAGCCGCCACCGGCCGCCGCGCCGCCGCCCGCCGCCGGCATTTCCTTCGGAGCGAGCACGGCGCCGCAGGCCGACACGGGCAAGAAGCCCGGTCAGCCCGGAGCGCCGGCGAAGACGCCCGAGAAGCTCAAGTGGCGCGGCACCACGTTCGTCTGGGGCAACAGCGTGTCCACGGAGACGGTCGGCATCGGCCAGGACATCCAGACCCGCAACCCCAGCTACGAGATGGCCTTCAATCTGCGGCCGCGCTGGTACGTCTACGACGACGCCGAGCAGAACATCAGCATCCGCGCCGACCTCGGGGTGTTCAAGGAGTTCACCAACAGCGACTCCACCACGCGGCGCGGCGAGTGGTCCTTCACGGACTTCCGCGTGCAGGGCGCCTACGGTCGCGACCTGGCCAAGGACGGTGACTACAAGACCGACCTCCGCCTGCGCGTCCCGACCATCGACTTCCCGACCTCGAAGGTCAGCGCCAACAATGGCCGCTACTTCCAGCTCGGCGCCAGCGTCGGCGTGGGGCAGCAGATCCCGCTGGCCGGCAGCGATCAGGAGCTGTTCCCGACCGCGAACGGCGCGTTCACCGTGGGCTACCAGCACTGGTTCAGCCGCGCGACCACGCCGACCAACGCCGACCTGGACCGCATTCGCATGGACCCGGACGGCCGCGCCGTTTCCACGGACCAGCTCAGCGCCGGCGCCTTCGCCGAGCACACCGTGCCGCTGCGCTTCGAGGCCGGCGTGCAGATCCACGAGCGCGTGGCCTGGAGCAACGGCCTGGGTTGGAGCTTGTTCTGGAAGTACAAGTTCAACGACAGCCAGGAGATCTGCAGCGTGGCCACCGGTTGCGTCGAGCCCGAGCGGGTGAACGACCCGAAGCGCTTCGGCGTGAACACGCTGTTCACCAGCGAGATCAGCGTGGACGTGACAAAGGAGTTCGGCGTCGCCCTGGCGTACGAGAACCTCTCGCCGCAGCTCGGCCCGGACAGCCAGCGCCGCAACATCTTCTACAGCCCCGAAGCCCGCTTCTTCCTGGGCGCGAGCCTGGCGCTCGACGAGCTGTACAAGACGGCCAGCGGCGAGCAGGCGGCGAAGGCCGGCCGGCTCAACGTCGCGAAGAAGTGAGCGGCGCGCCCCAGCGGGCGTCTCCCTCGACCAGCCACGGCAGCGCCGCGAGCACCTTGTCGCCGACCGCATCGGCGTAGGTGTGCCCCGCGCCGGGCGCGTGCTCGAGCCGGGCCTCGACGCCGGCCCGGCGCAGCCACTGCACGCTGGTCCGCGCCCGGCTCGCGCAGTACTCCTGCCCGCAGGCGAAGAGCACGCGGGCAGGGCCGAGCTTCTTCGCGCTCGCCACGCTCCACTCGTCGTAGCCGCCCTCGATCAGGATCAGGCGCGAGAAGAGCGGCGCGCGCTCCTGCGCGACCAGCGCCCCCATGATCGCGCCCTGCGAGAAGCCGGCGAAGACCGGCGCGCCCTGGGCGAGCCGCGCGCCGTGCTCGCGCTCCACGGCGGCTAGCGCCGCGACGAGCTCGCGGCCGAGCGCGTGGTGATCGCGGAAGTAGAAGCCGGTGTCCGCCCGCCGCGGGTACATCGCCGAGCCGCGCAGACAGAGCACGACCGCGCGGGAGCCGAGCGCGGCCGACCACCACTCGCACTGCCACTCCGGCTTGTCGCCGGCGCCATGGGCCACGACCAGGAGCGGCAGCCGCTCCGCTCCGCCCGGCAGGGCGACGACGGCGGAGAGGAAGCCCTCGACCGGGAGCGCGAGGAGCTCCGGCTCCGCGGGGCTGGCGAAGGGCTTTTCGGAGAGCGGCGACGCCACGGGCCTGGGCTCGGGGTCGGGCGCTTTCGCGGGCGCGCACGCGGAGGCAGCGAGGCACAACGCGAGGACGCTCCGGCTTCGCATCCGCGGTCCAACCTAGCGCGGGTCGGGGCCGCCCGGATCGAGAAGTTTGCTAGACTCGAGAGCGCATGGAGCGCTCACTCGATCCAGCGACGCTCGCCCGGATTCGCGAGGCGCTCGCCCAGGTCCCGGGCGTCGCCGCCGTGTGGGTGTTCGGATCGTTCGCGCGCGGCACCGCAATGTAATGACTCCCGAGCAGCAGCAAGAGATCTGGACGCTGCTCGATCGCGAGCACCTGGCTCGGGTGGTGCGCCAGGGGCCGCAGCCGGTGTTTGCGACGATCAGCGGGGCTCACCTGTACGGGTTCGCCTCGCCGGACAGCGACGTGGACCTGCGTGGGGCGTTCTTGCTCTCGGCCGCGGAGCTCCTGGGCCTGCACCCGCCGGCCGAGACCGTCAGCATCGCGGACGGCACGAGCGTCGAGCTGGACTGGGTGGCGCACGACGTCCGCAAGTTCGCCCGGCTCATGACCCGTCACAACGGCTACGTCCTCGAGCAGCTCTTCTCGCCCTTGATCGTGCTGTCCACGCCCGCCCACCAGGAGCTGATGGAGCTCGGGCGGGGCTGCGTCACCCGGCCGACGGTGCGGCACTACCAAGGCTTCGCCCGCGGCCGTCGCAAGCGCCTCGGGGAGCCACAGCCGACCGTGAAGCACCTGCTCTACGCCTACCGCGTGCTGCTGACGGGCATTCACCTCATGCAGACCGGTGAAGTCGTGGCCAACATCGGCGCGCTCAATCAGCGTTTCCGCATCAGCGCCCTCGACGAGCTCTCGGAGCGAAAGCGGGTGGGGGCCGAGGCGATGTTGCTCGACGAGCGCGAGCTCCGCGAACACGCCGCGCGCCTGGATCGGCTGGAGGCAGAGTTGGAGCAGGCGCACGATCGGAGCTCGCTCCCGAACGAACCCACCAGCGTGGCGGCGCTCGAGGCGCTCGTCGTGCGGCTGCGGCTGGCTCCGCTCAGCGAGGGCGAGCGTCGATGAGTTGGCTCGACGAGCACACCATCTTCCTGACGGTCGCGGGGAGCCAGGCCCACGGTACGGCGCGAGAGAGCTCGGATCTGGACCTGCGCGGAGTCTGCGTGGCGCCGCTTCCGATCAGGTTGTCGCTGTTCTCCGCCTTCGAGCAGTACGAAGGACCGCTGCCCGAAGGGCTCGCGCGCGCGGTGTCCCGGGAGCGCGCCGAGGCCGAGTGCGTGATCTTCGACGTCGCCAAGTTCGTGCGCCTCTGCGCGAACGCGAACCCCAATGCGCTGGAGATCCTGTTCGCGGATCCGCGGGACTGGCTGCTCGACACCCCCGCCTGGCGGCGCCTGTACGACCAGCGACACGGGTTTTTGACCAAGAAGGTCCAGCAGACCTTCCTCGGCTACGCGCTGGCGCAGCTCCAGAGGATCGAGACCCACCGAGCGTGGCTGCTCCAGCCGCCGGCGAAGCAGCCCTCCCGCGAGGACTTCGGCCTCCCCGCGGGCGGAGGCACGCTGAGTCGCGACGACCAGAACCGGATCGAGCAGGGCATCGCCGAGAAGCTGCGCCAGTACGGCATCGACGACATCGAGATGCCGAAGCCCGCGCGCATCGCGCTGGCGGAGCGGGTCGCGGCCCTCACCCGCGACCTGCTCTCCGCGAGCGAAGCCGACATCGAGGCACGGATGCGAGCCGTGGCGACCCGAGAGCTCCGGCTGCCGCCGGAGGTGGTGTCCGCGCTGAACGCCGAGAAACGCTACCGGGCGGCGATGAAGCGCTGGGACTCGTACCAGACCTGGCAAGCCCAGCGAAACCCCGCGCGTGCGGAGCTCGAGCGCGCTCACGGCTACGACACCAAGCACGCGATGCACCTGATCCGCCTGATGCGCATGGGCCTCGAAGCCCTCGAGCAAGGCGACCTGTTCGTCCGCCGCAGCGATGCAGGGGAGCTCGCGGCCATTCGTGACGGGGCGATGCCCTTCGAGCAGCTCCTGGCGTCGGCGGGTGAGCTCAGGTCGGCCATGGAGCAGGCCGCAGAGAAGACGGCGCTCCCCGACGACGTGGATCTCGAGCGGGTGGACGCGCTGGCGACGGCGCTCATGTTGGACCATCGTTGACCTCCCGAGTGCTCCGCGATACCCGGAGCCTGTCGATGAAGAAGCTCCACCGTCCCGAGTTCTTTGGCTGGTCGCGCTTCGACGAGGCGCGCAACATCGACTTTCACAGCCTGCTCTGGGTTCGGCCCGGCGGGAACGTGCTGGTCGATCCCTTGCCGCTCTCGCCCCACGACGAGGCGCACCTCGCGGCCCTGGGAGGCGCGTCGCTGATCATCGTGACCGGCTCGGACCACGTGCGGGACACGCAGAAGATCGCCGAGCTCTGCGGGGCCAAGGTCGCCGGGCCAATCGCGGAGCGCGACAGCTTCCCGATCCCCTGCAAGCACTGGCTCAGGGAGGGTGACGAGCCGGTGCCCGGCCTCACCGTGCTGGAGATGAAGGGCTCCAAGACCAACGGCGAGCTGGCGCTCTTGATCGAGGAGCACACGCTGGTCACCGGTGATCTGGTGCGCGCGCACCAGGCTGGCTCGCTGAACCTGCTACCGGACGACAAGCTCGTGAGCCGCGAGGCGGCGCTGGACTCGGTGCGCCGGCTGCTCGATTTCACCAAGGTACAGGCGATTCTGGTCGGCGACGGCTGGCCCATCTTCCGCGACGGGCACCGCGTGCTGCGCGAGCTGGTGGCCTCCCTCGATGGCTGACGGATGACGCGGCACTCGACGGCGTGGGCGTTCGCCTTCGCCGCGCTCGCCGTCGCGGCTGCCGTCCCGGTGTGGCTGGTCGAGCAGCTCCCGATTCAGGACTTGCCCCAGCACCTGGCCGCGATCCGCGTGCTCCACGACTATGGGAACCCGGCGTTCGGTTTCGAGCCGTACTTCGAGATCCACCTCGGTCGCACGCAGTACCTCACGTATTACCTGCTGACCCACCTGCTCAGCTACCCGCTCGGGCTGGTCACCGCGAACAAGCTCGTGCTGACGGCGGCCATCGTCGGCTTGCCCTATTCGTTGCGCGCGCTCCTCCTCTCCCTAGGGCGCGACTGGCGCTTGGCGCTGCTCGCCGGTCCGCTGGTCTGGAACGCGCACTTGGTGCTAGGCTTCGTGAACTTCGCCGCCGCCATCCCGCTTGCGCTCTGGGGGCTCGCCGTGGCGGTGCGGCTCCGCTCGAGCTGGGACCCGAAGCACGCTCTGCTCCTGAGCGGCGTCGCGCTCGTCACCTTCTACACCCACGTCGTGCCCTTCGGTTTCCTGGCCGTCGGCATGCTCGCCACGGCTTGGGGCGCAGGCCGCCGCTCGACGCTGCGCCTTCTCTCCCCTGTGCTGCCAGCGCTCGCCGCGGCGCTCGGCTGGGCGCTCACCAGTCCAGCGGCCCGAACGCTGCTCGCCGGCGCGAAGCCCACGTTCCACCCGCTCGCTCGCTCCTCTCGAGAGGTGGGTCAGTGGCTGTTCGACGTGCTCCAGTCGAAGTCCGACGACCACCTGATGGCCGTGTGGGTGCTGTTGGTCGTGGCGGTGGTCGTTCTGGGCACGAAGGCGAGCGAAGAAGATGCGCTGCGTCGCACCCTCGCCGGCCGGCTGGCGCTGCTCGGTCCCGTCGCGTTCGTGGTCTACTTCGCGGCGCCGGCGTCGTTCGACTGGATCTGGCCCATCAATGGCCGGTTTGCGCTGGTCGGCGCGCTCTTCTCGCTCCTCGCGCTGCCCGCGCCGCGGCCGAAGCTCGCGCTGCCCGTCTACGCCGGAGCCGCGCTGATCAGCGTGCTCTTCTACCGCGAGGTGGCCGTAGCCTTCCGGCGCTGCGAACGCGAAGAGCTCGCCGGAGTGGATGTTGCGCTCGACAGCATCCCGATGGGCCAGCGGGTCGTGGGCCTGGTCTGGGATCACGGGTCGCGCTTCGTCAAGTGGAGCCCCTACCTCCACGCTGCGGCGATGTACCAGGCCAAGCGCGGCGGAGCGGTCTCGTTCAGCTTCGCCGAGTACCCGCAGTCGCCGTTCTCGTTCAAGCCCGAGAATCGGCCGCCCCAGCTGCCGCGACGCTGGGAGTGGTCGCCCGCCTTCGTGCGCCCCGTGCCGGATCTCGGCTGGTACGACTTCGTGATCACGCGCGGTGATCCCGGGACCTTGAGGCTCTACGCGGAGGCATTTGAGCTCCACCACGACGGAGCGCGCTGGAAGGTGTGGAAGCGGCGCGATCCGAGCCTGCCCTTCGAAGGCGCTGACGCGGTCCAGCGGTTTCTCGGAGACCTCGCCGGTGTGAAGCCGGAGCCGGGCTCGAGCTGCGCGAAGCTCGCGCAAGCTACTCCGGAGGGAACGCTCCAGGCCGGGCTCGCCGAGGCCGTGCGGCGTGCCAGCTCGAAGCAGGGTCGCTGCGGCGCGCTCAGCGCGGGCGTGCGCAGCTGCGGGCTCGAGCTCGGGAGCGCCGCAGAGCCGCGTTTCGACTTCGGTGTCGAGCTCTCGCTGAAAGACGGCGCGCCGGTGCCGAGCTCGGCGCGCTGCACGGGAGCCCTGCCTCAGCCGCCGATGTAGCTCATCTCGATGCGGCGCAGGCCGCGCGTGTTCTCCGAGCGCAGCTCCGAGTAGCGATCGTTCCGGCGCGCCCACAGGCTCCGGATCAGCTCGCGGAGCCCTTCGTCGTCCACGCCGCTCCGGAGCGGGCCCCGGAGATCGGTGCCGGAGGTCGCGAACAAGCAGGTGTACACGCTGCCCTCCGCGCTCAGGCGCGCGCGCGAGCAGTCGCCGCAGAACGGGCGCGTGACGCTGGTGATGACGCCGATCTCGCCGCTGCCGTCACGGTAGCGCCATCGTGCCGCCACCTCGCCGCGGTAGCTCGGGCTGGCGGGCTCGAGGGGCAGCTCGCGCGAGATCCTGTCCACGATCTCCTGCCCGCTCACCACCTGATCCATGCGCCAGCCGTTGGTGACGCCGACGTCCATCAGCTCGATGAAGCGCAGGATGTGCCCGCTCCCCTTGAAATGGCGGGCGAGGTCCACCAGGCCAGCGTCGTTCACGCCGCGGCGCACGACGGCGTTGACCTTGATCGGTCGAAGCCCGGCGCGCGCCGCCGCCTCGATGCCCGCGAGCACGACGGCCGGAGACAGGTCGGCGTCGGTCATGTCGCGGAACACGCGCTCGTCCAGCGAGTCCAGGCTGACGGTGATGCGCCTGAGCCCGGCCCGCGCCAGCTCCTCCGCGCGCTCGCCGAGGAGCGAGCCGTTGGTGGTGAGGGCGATGTCCACGCCTTCGATGCTGGCGAGCTGCGCGACGAGCTTGGGCAGGTCCGCGCGCAAGAGCGGCTCTCCGCCCGTGAGGCGCAGCTTCTTCACGCCGAGCGAGACGAAGACCCGGGCGACGCGCGCGATCTCCTCGAAGCTCAGGAGCTCGGCGCGCGGCAGGAACTTGAAGCCCGGGCCGAAGTGCTCCTTGGGCATGCAGTAGCGGCAGCGGAAGTTGCAGCGATCCGTCACGCTCAGCCGCAGGTCGCGGAGCGCTCGGCCACGGGAGTCCAGGAGGTCCGGAGCCATCGGGGCAGGTCTACCTCACCCGAAACGTCGTGTGACCGGACAAGATCGCAAGGGCCACCAGGCCGTCCTGCTCGGGGTGGACGCGCTCGACCACGGATTTCTTCATCTCGCTGTCGATCTCGACGCCCTCCGGCAGGTCCTTGCCAAAGCCCTGCACGAGCCCGGTGAGGGCGGCCGGCCCCGAGGCGACGTCCACGGGCAGCGCGGCGGACGCGTGCCGCTCGATGAGCTCGAGCAGCGCTGCGAGGTTCGGCAGCTCCGGCGTTCCCGGCGCGACCGCGAGCCGACGCAGGCGGACCCGGCCGAGCTGCGCGTCGAACCACGGCTCGGCCAGGATCCCGAGGTCGCCGCAGGCTGCGCCCGCCAGCGTCGCGCGCAGTGCGACCAGATCGCGGGAGCCCGAGCGCGCGCCTCGGGCCTCGAGCTTGACCACGCGGGTCTCGCCGCTCTGTGCCGCTTTGGTGCCGAGCGAGCGGGTCAGCTGGGCGGACACGTCCACCCAGCTCGCGCGCACGGGTACTCGGAGCTCGATGCCCCGCGCGCCGTCGTCGCTGGTGACCAGGCGCGGCAGCGGCGGCGCCTTGACCGCGACGTTGGGCTCGCACGGATCCTGGATGCGCAGCGTGCCCTCCGCGCCGAGCTGGGACACCAGCGCGCCGTCGCGCAGCTTCGGCCGTTGCTGCGTGATGCGGTCCGGCTGGATGCGCAGGCAAGTCGAGGTGCTGAGGGCGATGGGGTGGTGCAACAGCTCCCACACCCCCGCCACGCTCGGCCGGATCTCGGGCATGGAGGCGTCTATGCGGCCCTGGACGTTGCCGATCTGCCGGTTGGCCTGCTGGCGGATCTGGGGCGTGGCGTCGACTCCGGCGATGGTGCAGGGACGCGTGACCGCGATGGAGACCCGGCTCTTGCCGATCTCGTAGCCCTCGTTCAGAAGGAGAGGCACGCTGGCCACCGCCGCGAGCCTCGGGCTACAGCGGCCGTAGGTCGGGCAGAACGGTCCGAGCGGCTTGCAGACCTCCGCCTCGACCTCGACCGGGACCTGCACGGTGAGCCGCTCGGCATCCAAGCCGATGCCGATGCGACCGCGCCGGACCACGTAGCTGACCTCGCCGGGGGCGCCCACGGGCTTGCGCTGCTCGGCGGCCAGGGTGACCGGCACTTCCTTGCCTAGCGCGCGCTCGAGCGCGGCGAGCTCCGCGTGGACCTCGACGCCGATGCGCGAGCGCTGCTCCGGAAGCGGCTCCGGCGCCTGGGCCTCGAGCTGGACGTCGGCGAGGCGCACGCCGCACTCGGTCGCGCCGGCTCCCTCCGGTCCCGTACCAGCAGGTGAGCGGGGGCAGCCGGCGAGAGCCAGCGCTGCGAGGACCAAAGCGGCGCGCGAGTGCAAGGGCTCGGAGTATGTCACGGCTCTTCGTGTGGTACCTTCCGCGGCGTGAAGCTCTACGCTTTCGACGAGGTGGACGAGTCGCTCCTGCTCTTGCCGATGGCGGCACGCCGGGCTCTCGACCACGCCGGGCGGCGCCTGTCCCGCGCCGGTTGGCTCAGCCTGGACGTCGCCGCGCGTCGCGAGCTCACGCAGCTCGGCTCGGAGCCCCGGGTGGAGGACGTCCGAGTGCGCGCCCTGGTCGAGCAGGCGAGCCCCGCGGCGTTGCCCGCCACCCCAGCGCTCGATCCGCCCGCGGACGCCGCTCCCCCCGAGGTCGGCGAGGCGTTCGGGCAGAGCCGGCCGCTGCCGGCGGCGCTGTGGTCGAGCCTGTCGCCCCTCGATCGCTTCGCGCTGGCAAAGGTGGCGGAGAAGCGGCGGCCCGAGCGACTCGCGGCGGCCTACGCCGAGATCGTCGGCGCGAGCGCCCTCTCCACGCACCTGTCCGCCGCTGGCGCGGTGCGCATGGTGGACGTGGGGCCCAAGTCCCCGACCTTGCGCCGGGCGGTCGCGGAGAGCTTCGTCGGCATGAGCGCGGAGGCGTTCTCACGACTCGAACAGGCGAACGTCGGCAAGGGTGACGTGCTCGGCACGGCGCGCATCGCCGGCATCATGGCGGCCAAGCGCACCTCGGAGCTGATCCCGCTCTGCCACGCCCTCGCCATCACCCACGTGCACGTGGACATCGAGCTCGACGCCGGTACGCGCCGCGTGCGCCTGCTGGCGACCGTGGAGACCTTCGACCGCACGGGGGTGGAGATGGAGGCGCTGTGCGCGGCCTCGGTCGCCGGCCTCACGGTCTACGACATGCTCAAGGCCTACGACCGCGCGATGGAGCTCGGCCCCACGCGCCTGCTCGCCAAGTCCGGCGGGCGTTCGGGAGACTTCGCACGATGAGCTTGCTGGAGATCCGAGACACGCCGCTGTCCGTGGACGAGGTGACGCGAGCCGTGGCTCACCCTGGGGCCGGCGGCACGGCGCTCTTCATCGGTACGGTGCGCGACGAGAACGAAGGCAACCGCATCACGCTGCTCGAATACGAGGCCTACGCCAGCATGGCGGTGAAGGAGATGCAGGGCATCGCCGAGGAGATCGCCCGGGAGATCCCCGGCGTTCGCCTGGCGGTCTTGCACCGCGTGGGCCGGCTCGAGGTCGGCGACCTGGCGGTGGTGTGCGGCGCCAGCACCCCGCACCGCGACGAGGCGTTCCGAGCTTGTCGCCTGCTCATCGACCGCATCAAGGAGCGGGTCCCGATCTGGAAGCGCGAGCACGGCCCGGATGGGCCGTACTGGGTGGGCTTCCGCGATGCCCGCTGCGGCGGCCACGCAGATCACGTAGACTGAGCGTCCGCCATGTCGCCGCGCGTCCTGCCCCTGGTCGCCGCGCTCGGGCTCGCTGCGTGCGAAGCCGAGGCGCCTGCACCCTCGCCGGTCGGCAGCTCATCCCAGCCAGTCGCCGCCGCGCGCAGCGTCGAGCTGGCGGAACCGGTCTGGCCGGCGTCGCTGGATCGCGAAGTCCGGGACCGCTTGCCCGCTGCGGCCCGCGCCGAGATCGCGAAGTCGCCGGTGCCCGTGCTCGCGCCGCCGACCGCGGCGTTCGCGTCGAACGCGATGGTCAGCGTGGGCCCGGTCTGGGCTGCGGTGTCCGCCACGGCGGACGGTGTCACGCTGACGCTGCACGGCTCGAAGCTCGCCTACAAGTACCCCGACGTCGCGCCGGTGGCCGGTGACCGCACGCTGCGCGGCAAGCCGGGCTTCGTCACAGTCGAGTCGAACATCTGGCAGGCCTCGTGGAGCGAGGGAGGAGTCGCGTATTCGCTTCACGCCGAGTGCGCCGCCGCGGGCGACGGTCGCTGCGCCGACGACAAGTTCCTGATCGCGAGCGTGGAGTCGCTGGCCTACGTCGGCGGTCGAGGCGGTGCGCCGTGAGGCTCGCGCTCGCCTCTGGCCTCGCGGCGTTCTGTCTGGCGAGCTCCGCCTTCGCCGCGGACTTCAGCTACAACCCACCGGGCACGCTGGTCTCGGGCTCCGGCACCGGGCGCGTGGACTCGAAGGTCTACGCCCCGGGCATGCGCTTCCCCATCGAGAAGGCCCCGGCCTACGCCAACTCCCAGGTCTGGGGGCACGGCGGGTCGAGCGGTCCCGGCGGGGGGCAGTGCGACACGGAGAACTTCAGCTACCCGTGGTGGGACAACTACTGCGAGACGCGCAGCTGGAGCATGCCGCTCTGCCCGGCCGGCAAGGGTCATCAGGGGCAGGACATCCGCGCCGCGACCTGCACCAAGAACGTGCACGGCACGGTCGCCACGACGGACGGCAAGATCACCAGCATCGGCACCTACTCGGTGTACCTGACCGGCAACGACGGCACGGTGTACCGCTACCTGCACATGGGGAGCCTGGCGGTCTCGACGGGCCAGACCGTCAAGAAGGGCGACCTCCTGGGCAAGGTGTCGAACGAGTTCGGCGGCACGCCGACCACGGTGCACCTGCACTTCGATCTCGAGCAGAACGTGTCCGGCATCGGCAAGGTGTTCGTGCCGCCGTACACCTCGCTGGTCGAGAGCTACCAGGCGCTGGTCGGACCCGTGCTGCCGAAGCTCGACGCGAAGTTCGTGGCGCAGGGCAGCGACGCCGAGGCGGATCCCGAGGGCAAGGCGTATTACCGCGTCTGCGCCGGTGAGCCCGTCCACTTCTGGTTCGAGCTCGAGAACACCGGCGCGCTCAGCTGGACGGACGCCGGCAGCGGCGACGGGCAGGCGATTCGCCTGGGCGTTCCGGGTGACGCCACCGATCCGTTCACCGGGACCTCGCGCATCAGCCTGAACGAGAACGCCAACGCGAGCGTGAGCCCGACGGGCGGCGACTGCAACGACCAGGCCGGCTGTCGCCGCACGGTCTTCCAGAAGACCCCAGGCATCTCCGGCGTGGCGCCCTCTGTACCCGGCGTGTACGAGTCGCGCTGGCGCCTGCTGGACGAGCTCAAAGCCTGGTTCGGCCCGGAGATGTTCCTGACCTTCAACGTGGTGGACTGCGCCGGCGACGGCGCGGCGGGCAGCTCCGGCTCGGCCGGATCAGCTGGCTCGGCTGGGGCCGGCGGCAGCGGACAGAAGACCCGCGTGCTGAAGGACGACGCCGGCGACTGCAGCTGCCGAGCCCCGGGTGGCGGCGCCGCGCGGTCCGGGGCGCTGTTTCTGCTGCTCGCCGCTGCGCTCTCGGCACTGCGGCGCAGATCGCGGTAACGTCGTCGCGTGGGCTCGGCTGTTCCCGGCTTCGACTTTCGCGTCGCGTGCGCGGTGGCGAGTGAGATCGGCAAGCGCAAATCGCTCGAAGATCGCCACCTGCTCGCGCCGGAGCTCGGGTTGTTCGCGGTGGCCGACGGCGTCGGCGGTAACGTCGGAGGCGAGGTGGCCGCAGAGCTCGCGCTCGCGGAGCTCCGCCGCGCCGTCGAGGACCACGAAGCGCAGGAGATCATCGGCGCCTACGCCCGTGCGCCGGATCGGGCACTCCGCCATCGCGTCTTCGAGGCCTTGAATCGGGCCTTCGCCCGCGCGAACTCCGCCATCGTCGAGCACGCGAAGGCGCACCCGGAGCTGAAGGGCATGGCGACCACGCTCGACGCGGTCTGGTTGGCTCGCGACCACGCCTTCGTCGCCCACGCCGGGGACGGTCGCGTGTACTTGGCGCGCGACACGGCGATGCTGCAGCTGACCCAGGATCACGCCCATGGAGAGACGCTGAAGGCCGAAGGCACGGTGCGCCCCAATCAGAAGAATCCCTTCTTCGATCGGTTGGTGAACGGTCTTGGCCTCGCCGAGAACGTGCTGGTGGACACGCTGTTCGTCGATCTCTCGACGGGAAACCGCCTGCTCCTCTCCAGCGACGGCGTGCACGACGCCATCGGCGACGAAGCGGCGCTGGCCCGGCTCCTGCGCACCGGCAGCGTGGAGGAGGCGCCGCGCGAGCTGGTCGCCGCAGCGACGCTCAGGGGCCGCGACAACGCCACCGCGGTGGTGGTCGAGCTCGGCGAGCGGCTGGTGGAGCGCAAGGACTCCGATCGCGGCCTCTCCGCCGAAGATCTCGAGCGGGTCTGCATGAGCGCGCTCTTGGCCGACCTGAAGCGCCCGCTGGTCTTGCAGGCTCTTGCCGCGGCTGTCGAGATCGAGCTCGAGGCCGGCGCCATCGTGCCTCGAGTCGTGACCAGCGATCTCTGCGCGTACATCGTGCTGGACGGCATCGTGCGCGTTCCGGCCAAGCGCCGCGTCGGCACCGGCGCGCTCTTGTTTGCGGAGTCGCTGGTCGGTGTGTGGAGCGACGGCGAGCTGCCGGTGGTCGAGGAGAGCGCGCGTCTCTTGCGCTGGCGTGCCCACGATTTCGACGAGGTCACGGGACGCGACGCGGCGCTCGGCGCGGAGCTCTACAAACGCATCGCCAAGCACGTCGCGCGCACCGCCGTCAAAGGCCTGCCTCCCGCCCCGATGCCGTCGCTCTTGCCGGGTCCGCCGGACGCCTAGCTCAAGTCGCCTGGCTCGTCCCAGTCGCGGAGCTCGTCGCTCGTTTCGAGCGGGAGCTCGACGGCGTCGAGCGCGGTGAGCACTGCCTGCAGCGAGCGCGCACCAGTGGCGATCAGCGCGCGGGTCGCCTCGCGCGCCGGAGTGGGCGCGTAGCGCGCGCAGAGCGGTTGCCAGAGCTCTCCTTGGCGCGGCGCGACCGCGCTCGCGCGCGGCTCGAAGGCGCTGAGCCGCCGGAGCAGCGCCGCGCTCACGAAGGGCAGATCGCAGGCCAGCGCCAGGGCGAAGGGCGAACCGCGCTCCGCCGCCGCGCCGAGCAGCGCGCCGAGGCCGCCGATGGGGCCGACGCCGGGCGGCTGGTCCTCGAGGAACGGCAGGCCGAGCGAGGCGTATGCCTCGGCGCGGCCCACCAGCACCACCTCGGGGTCACCGAGCGCCTCGCGCGCCACGCGTTCCAGGCGAGCAACCAGCGTCTCGGCAGCGCCCGGCGCCACGAGCAGCCCCTTCGCCACGCCGCCCATGCGGCTGCCGCGACCTCCCACGAAGATGCCGACCAGCGGAGCTGGCATCAGAGCGATCCGAGCGCCAGCACGCTCACCTCCGCGCCCGCCGCGAAGCCCTCCGACTCCGCCGGCACGACCAGCAGGCAGTCGGCCCAGGCCATGCTGGTCGGCGCACCGGAGGCTTGGTTCGGCAACGGTGTGACGGCGTCGCCGTCGAGCGTGCCGCGCACGAAGCTCATCCGCCCCGCCTTCTGGCGCACCGCCTGGGTCAGCCGCGCGCGGCGGAAGCCGGGCACGGGCTTGCGATCCCCTGCGAGCATCCGAACCAGCGGTGCGCCGAACAGCGCGAACGTGACCTGCGCCGACACGGGATTGCCCGGCAGGCCCAGGATGCGGGTCGCGCCGCACCTGCCGAAGACCAAGGGCTTGCCCGGACGGATCGCGACCTTCCAGAAATCGAGCCTCGCGCCCGCGGCCTCGAGCGCCGGCCGCACCAGATCGTGCTCGCCCACGCTCACGCCGCCCACGGTCAGCAGCAGATCCGCGCCGGAGAGCGCGTCGCGCACGGCGGCCAACGTGGCCTCGCGGTCGTCGCGCACGTAAGGCAGAAGACGCGGCGCGGCGCCCAGCACGCGCAGCGTGGCCGAGAGCGCCTGCCCGTTCGACTCGGGGATGCTCCCCGGTCGGGCCGGCGAGCCCGGCGCGCGCAGCTCGTCCCCGGTACACAGGATCGAGACCCGCGGCCGCACGAACACGGGGAGCTCCGCGCGATCCATCGCCGCCGCGAGACCGATCTGCGCCGGGCCGAGGCGAGTGCCAGCGGCGAGCCCGAGCCCGCCGACGTCGAGATCCTCGCCGCGCTTGCGCACGTGGCTGCCGACCGCCGGCCGCGACTCGAAGCGCGCTTGCTCGCCGTCGCGTTCGACGTCCTCCTGCATCACCACGGCGTCGGCGCCCAGCGGCAGCGCCGCGCCCGTGAAGATGCGACACGCCGCGCCGGCTGCGAGCTCGGGCGGCGTCGCGCCGGTACGGCTCTCGCCCGCGACGGGCAGGCTCCATGGCCCCGCTCCCGAGAGGTCGGCGCTGCGCACCGCGTAGCCGTCCATCGCGCTGTAGTCGAACGCGGGCATCGGCTGCGCCGCCGTCAACGCCTCCGCGAGAACGCGGCCCAAGGCGTCGGCGAGCAGAGCCCGCTCCGTGCCCAGCGGCTCAACGTCACGCAGGATGCGTTCCCGCGCCTCATCGAACGAGAGCATGGGCGAACCTTAGTCCAAACGCGCAAGGCTAGCGCGCACCGGCAGTGTGCCGCGCACGCCACGCCCGCGAGTTCTCACTGGGCGGGGCGCCGGGCGAACCCGCCACCGGCGGGAAAGAATGGAAATCGTGAGAAAAGCCCGCAACCACCCGGCCCGTCGGCACGAAGAATGCTCGTCGTGCCGGCGTCGTCCAACTGGGTACGCCGGTTGCTACACCCGGAGCTAACGCGCATGATTCCTCCAATGCCGACCCGAAGGTCGTTCAACCTGGGTCTCGCCCTGCTCGTGGCCAGCATCGTCGCGCCGAGCGTGGCTCGGGCGCAGGGGGCGCAGTGGGACGACGCACCCGATGACGACCCCGCTGGCGACGAGCTGGTCCCGTACGACGATCGCGATCCGGCTGCGCTCACCGACTTCAACGCCGAGCTCGCGCCCCACGGTGCTTGGCGCGACGACCCCACCTACGGGCGGGTCTGGCTCCCGCACCGCAGCGTGGTCGGCCCGGACTTCGCGCCCTACGTCACCTCCGGGCACTGGGCCGTCGCCAGCGACGGCGGCTGGATCTGGGTCAGCGACTACCCTTGGGGTTGGGTCGTCTTCCACTACGGGCGCTGGGTGTGGATCGCGGGCGTGGGCTGGGCCTGGGTGCCGGGCCGCCAATACGCCCACGCCTGGGTCACCTGGCGGGTCGCCGATCCGGGCTGGGCCTACGTCGGCTGGGCGCCGATGCCGCCGGACTACGTGTGGTTCGACGGCGTCGCGGTGGGCGTGTGGTTCGGATTCTACACCCCCTGGGTGTTCTGTCCGAGCGCCTACATCTACCATTCGCATTTGCACGGCTACATCGTGCACGACCACTATCACGTGCATCGGATCGCCGCGCACTCGCACCGCTACGTCCCGCCGCGCGGCGCCCCTTCCTGGGCCGGGCCGCCGCCGCGGCAAGCGCACGTCCCCGCCAAGGCGATCCCGAAGACCCACGCGCCGGCGCACCCCAAGGCCGTGGCGGCCTCGCGGCAGAAGGCGAGCGAGCGCAACGCGAAGGTCATCACGCCGGGCGGTCGCAGCTACGACGGCGCCGGCGCGCGTCGCGTTCCGGATCGGCGTCCGGCCTCCCGCACCTTGCCCGGAACGAGCAACGAGCCCTTGCGCTCCTACCGGCAGCCCTCTGGACCCGGCGGTCCGAGCCGCGTCGAGCCGGGCTATCGCGCTCCCAGCGCCGGCCAGCGCAGCGCTCCCTCGCCGTACCGCGCCGAGCCGCGCTACCCCTCGCGCTCGCCGTCCCCGTCGCGCGCCGCGCCCTCGCGCTCGGAGAGCTCTCCGCCGAGCGCGGCGCCGTCCCGCCCGTCGCAGCCCTCGTATCGCTCCTCGCCGCCGCGCACCTCCCCCGCGCCGGCGCCATCGTATCGGCCCCCTGCACCTGCGCCCGCGCCGGCCCATCCCGGTCGTCCGGGTCGTCGCCGCTGAGGTCACCATGCACGTTCGCTCACACTTCGCCATCGGCTCGCTCGCCCTGCTCTCGCTCGCGCTCGGGGGCTGCATGTACGATCGCGGTCACCACGACGACTGCTACGGACCGAATTGCGATCCCTACTACCCGCCCACGAGCGCGGCGAAGGCCACCATCGACACCGGCGCTACGCTGGCCGACATCGATCCGGGCCAGGGCGCAGGCGCCTTCGTCGAGTATCAGACCGGCGGCAAGTGGCGCGTCTTCACCGCCTGCGACACCGAGGTCTCCAAGCTCAGCTGCCGCTGGGACATCATCGTGTCCGTCGGCTCCAGCAGCGAGCTGATCGAGTTCACCGCCGAAGAGCTCGAGAGCTCCGACTACCTCGACTGGCGCGACTCGAGGAGCGTGCGGATGGTCGCGACGAACACCCTGGACTTCGACGGCTTCACCTTCGACGTGACCCCGGGCGCCACGGTGCGCGTGGACGTCTACCTGGATGACGCCCCGGCGCCGGCTTACATTTACTGGGTCGGCGAGGGTGGCCTGCACCAGGGCGCGCCGACGAACCCCATCGATTTCACGCCGAGCGAGCCGTAGGCGCCAACCGACCGCGCGCGCCGCGTCCGAAAAGATCTCCATCGCTTCGTCCACGTGGCGAGCCGCCATCACCACACGCCGAGCCAACATGTCGCGGCTCTTCGGCCGGTGACGAGGTCGCTGGCTCCCACGCTGCGTGAGCCACACGTCGTCAGCGCGCATGACGCGATGGTACGCTGCCGGGATGCTGACCGAGTTTCGTTCCGTCGATCCGTCCAGCGGCCGGCTCGTGCTCGAGCGTCCCGAGGCCAGCGCCTCCGAGGTCGACGCCGCGCTCACGCGCTCTGCCGCGGCGTTCCGCGCGTGGTCGGAGGAGCCCATCGCCACCCGGGCCGCCTCGCTCCGCCGGCTCGGCGCGACGCTGCGTGCGCGCGCCGAAAGGGACGGGATGCTGATGGCAGAGGAGATGGGCAAGCCCGTCGCACAAGGCAAGGCCGAGAGCGAAAAGTGCGCGCTCGCGTGCGAGCACGCCGCCGAGCACGCCGCGGCCTGGCTCGCGCCCGAGCCGGTCCCCACGGAGGCCAGGGCGAGCTACGTCCGCCACGATCCCGTCGGGCCGATCCTGGCCATCATGCCGTGGAACTTCCCGTTCTGGCAGCTCTTCCGCTTCGGCGCCTCCGCCCTGGCCGCCGGGAACACCATCGTCCTCAAGCACGCGCCCAACGTCCCACGCTGCGCCGAGGCCATCGTCGCGGCCTGCGCCGAGGCCGATCTCCCCGAAGGGCTGATCCTCTCGCTCTTCGCCCGCGTGGACCAGCTCCCCGGCGTGATCGCCGACGACCGCATCGCCGCGGTGACGCTGACCGGCAGCACTCGCGCCGGCAAGACCGTTGCAGAGCTCGCGGCACGAGCGCTCAAGCCGTCGGTGCTCGAGCTCGGCGGCAGCGACGCCTTCATCGTGCTAGCCGACGCAGATCTCGATCAGGCGGCAGAGGTCGCCGCGCGCGCGCGCCTCTTGAACAACGGCCAGAGCTGCATCGCCGCCAAGCGCTTCATCGTCGAGCGGGCCGTCGCCGACGACTTCGTCGAGCGCTTTCGCTCGGCCCTCGCGGCCCATCGGGTCGGCGATCCGCGCGACCCGACGACGCAGGTCGGCCCCATGGCCCGCCGCGATCTGCGCGACGAGCTCGCCGGTCAGGTCGCGCGCTCGGTCGCCGCCGGCGCGCGCGTGCTGCTGGGCGCTGAGGCGCCCGCGCGGGACGGCTGGTGGTACCCGCCCACCCTGCTGCTCGGCGCCGGTCCGGGCATGGCGGTGTGGGACGAGGAGACCTTCGGGCCCGCCGCCGCGGTTCACGTCGTCGAAGACGCTAGAGCGGCGGTGCGCGCCGCCAACGCGAGCCCTTTTGGTCTGGGCGCCGCCGTCTGGACCGCCGACCGCGAGCAAGGCGCGCGCATGGCGGTGGAGCTCCGCTGCGGCGCCGTCTTCGTGAACGACCTCGTCCGCTCCGATCCCCGCATGCCGTTCGGCGGCACCAAGCAGAGCGGGTGGGGGCGCGAGCTCGGCCGCGAGGGTATGCTCGAGCTCACGGACACCAAGTCGGTGTGGATCAGCTAGTGACGTAGCGCCTCAGCGAGCGTCCCGTCAGCTTCGTGAACCGGTGAGCCACGTCTCGAGGGTGAGCCGTGATAGCCTCGCTGGCGCTCCATGGCGTTCGTCGAGAGGCTGCGCGCAGTGCTCGCCCGCGAGGCGACCGCGACCGGCCTGGTCGCGGTGCTGTTCGCGCCCGTGTGTTGGATGGTTCTCCTCGAACGCTGGGCGGCGGCGGGACAAGCGAGCTTCCCCGGCCACGCCGACTCCAGCTTCTACTTCTCGCTCGCCAAGAACCTCGCCAACGGGCGGGGGCCCGTCATCGACTACATCTGGCACTTCTGGGCTCCCCACACGGACCTCACGCACTTTGGTCCGGACTACTGGATGCCGCTGCCGTCGCTGCTCATCGCGGCGGTGATGAAGCTCTCGGCGCCGTCGGTCGTGGTCGCCGCGCGCTGCGCGGTGGTCGCGTCGGTCGCGCTCGCCGCGCTCGTCTGGGTCTTCGCCAGGACGTCGTCCCTGCCGCGCTGGGCTGCGCTCCTCGCGTGCGCGGCCGTCTTCCTCGCGTTGCCCGTCGGCCACTTCAGCGTCCGCGCCGATCCGAGCCTGTACTACGCGGTGTTCGTGCTCGGCGCGCTGACGCTCGGGATCCGCGCGCGCGACTCCGGCGATCTGCGGTTGTTGTTCGGCGCCGGCCTCGTCGCGGGCGCCGCGCATCTGTCCCGCAACGACGGCGTGCTGGTGATCGTGAGCCTGGCAGTGGCCCAGCTGTGCTGGTCGCCCCCCTCGCAATTTTTGCGTAGATTGGGCGTTCTCTGTGCAGGATACGCGCTCCTGCTCGCGCCTTGGCTGCTGCTCTCGTTCACTCGCACCGGCAGGCTGATGCCCGCGCACGGCGCGCTGCCGTTCCTCGTCGACTACGAAGACCTGTTCGCGCTCCCGCCGGGGCCGTCGTTCAGCGACCTCGCGCGTGCGGGGTTGTGGGACGCGCTGCTCCTTCGCCAACGCGCCTCTCTCGACCGCTCGCTCGACGTGGTGAAGGAGGCGCTCGGCGTTCCGCTGCTCGCGCTCGCGCTCGGAGTAGGGATGCTCTTGGGCGCCAAGGTCGCGGGGCGAGCGCCGGAGAGCTCGCTGCTCGGGCAGCTCCGGCGAACCAGGTGGCTCTTGCCGTCCCTGTACGTCCTCGGCGTCTGCTTCCTGCACATCAGCATCACCCCCGTGGCCTCGGGCTCGGGTGCCGTGTCGCGCACGCTCCCCGCGGTCCTCGCCCTCGTGGTCGTGGCGGCGATCTCGGGGGCGATCGCGATCCGCGCCGGTGCCGGGGTCACCGTGGCAGCCGCCGCGCTGCTGCTCGTATGGCCCTGGCACGAGCAGGCGAAGGGCATGCCCCTGCGTGATGTTCGAGAGAACAACGCCGTGGCGGAGCGGCTCGCCGTCCTTCATGGCGCGCTCGACCGCGAGGCGCGCTGCTTCCATCGACCCGTCGTGGTGATGACCCGAGAGCCCTGGCAGCTCACGGAGCTCACAGGGTACCGGAGCATCCAGATCCCGAACGCCGATCTGGACACGATCCTGGCGACCGCGAAGCGCTACGGCGTCACCCACCTGATGCCGTCGTTTCGCCGGCGCGCGCTCGGGGATCCGCGACTGCTCGCGGCCTTCGCGCCCGTCCCCGGGGTGGCCGGCCTGTCCCGGACCACGGAGCCGGCTCACAGCTGCCCATAGACCCTTTCAGTCCTCCAGCCGCCGCTTCTGCTTGCGCCGCTTCTTGCTGCCGCGCTTGCGCAGCTTCTCCATCGCGGTCTGGGCGCTCGTCGGCGCTGGCGCTGGGGCGAGCTGGCGCGACACGGTCTTCTCGCTCTCCCGGGAGCGCTCGCGGGACAGCTCCATGAAGCGGTACTGGCTGCGCAGCGGCTTGCCGTCCTTCTCGGTCAGAGCGCGCACGTAGCTGCCGCTGTCCTCGAGCACCCAGCCCTTGGCGGTGTCGGCGCGCATGGTGCCCAGGATCTCGTCCACTACGCGGCGCTTCAGCGACTCGTCCAGGACCGGCCACATCACCTCGACCCGGCGCCGGAAGTTGCGCGGCATCCAGTCGGCGCTCGACAGGTAAACCTCGTCATTGCCGCCGTTGCCGAAGTGGAAGATGCGCGAGTGCTCCAGGAAGCGATCGACCACGGCGCGGACGCGGATGTTCTCGCTGGCGCCCTTCACGCCGGGACGCAGGCAGCAGATGCCGCGCACCAGGAGATCGACCTCGACGCCCGCCTGAGAGGCCGAGTAGAGGGCGGCGATCACGTCGGCGTCCACCAGCGAGTTCATCTTCGCGGTGATCTTGGCCGGCCGTCCCGAGCGCGCGTGCTCGGTCTCCCGGGCGATGAGCCCCAGCACGGCCTCGTGCAGGCCGAGCGGCGCGACGATCATGCGATTCCAGCGCGGCGGCGCGCTGTAGCCGGTGAGCAGGTTGAACAGCGCGCTGGCGTCTTCGCCGATCTCCTCGTTGGCGGTGAAGAGCGACAGATCGGTGTAGAGGCGGGCCGTCTGCTGGTTGTAGTTGCCCGTGGCCAGGTGCACGTAGCGCCGGATCCCGGTGCGCTCGCGGCGCACCACGAGCAACACCTTGGCGTGGGTCTTCATGCCCATCAGGCCGTACATCACGTTGACGCCCGAGCGCTCCAGCGCTCGCGCCCACTGCATGTTGCTGGCCTCGTCGAAGCGCGCCTTCAGCTCGACCACGGCGGTGACCTGCTTGCCGAGCTCGGCGGCGCGCTGCAACGCGCGGACCACCGGCGACTCGCCGCCGGTGCGGTACAGCGTCTGCTTGATGGCGAGCACCTGCGGGTCCTCGGCGGCCTGCGACACGAAATCGACGACCGCCTCGAAGGTCTCGTAGGGATGGTGCAGGAGCACGTCCCGCTCGCGGATGGTCTCGAACAGGTCGTCGCTGTCCCGGAGCGGCGGCACGTAGACGGGCGAGTAGGGCTCGTCGCGCAGGTCGCGCCGGTCGTCGCCGGCGGTCATCTCCATCATGTCCGCCAGGTAGAGCGGACCTCTGGCCTTGAAGACGTCGCGCTCGACGTCCAGGTCGAGCGAGCGACACAGGAACGCCTGCGAGTCCGGCGGCACCGAGCCGCTCACGCTCAGGCGCACGGCGTGCCCGCGCTCCCGGCGGCGGAGCTCGGCCTGAAGGGTGAGCAACAGGTCCTCGGCCTCGTCTTCGTCCAGCTCGATGTCGAAGTTGCGCGTCACGCGGAACGCGAAGCGACCCACGACCTTCATCTGCGGGAAGAGCATCGAGGCCTGGCGCAGGATCAGATCCTCGAGCAGCACGTAGGCGCGCCGGAGGCCCTCACGCGGCACGCGGATCATTCGGCCCAGCGGCATCGGTACCTGCACCACGCCGAAGCTCGGCTCGTCGCCCCGCACCGGTGCGTCGAACAGGAACCCCACGTTGATGCTCTTGTTGCGTACGTGGGGGAAGGGGTGCGCGGGATCGACGACGATGGGCGTCAGCACCGGAAAGATGTCCTTGCGGAAGTGCTCGTCCAAGAGCGCCTGGTCCTCCGCCGCGAGCTCGTCGGGGGAGATCAGCGCGATGCCGATCTCGCGCAGCTTGGGCTGCACGGTCTCCTCCCAGATGCGATAGCTCTCGTCCACCAGCTCGTGGGCGCGCACGCTGATGGCGGTGAGCTGCTCCACCGGCGTCAGGCCGTCTGGCGGCACCTCGTCGATCTCGCCCGAGAGCTGGGCCTGGAGCCCGGCCACCCGCACCATGAAGAACTCGTCGAGGTTGTTGGCGAAGATGGACAAGAACTTGAGCCGCTCGTAGAGCGGCACTCGCTCGTCGGCGGCCTCCGCCAGCACCCGCGCGTTGAACTCGAGCCAGGCGAGCTCGCGGTTGATGAACAAGCCGGGGTCGTCGAACCGCTTCTGGGCTCGCACGGACGCCGCGGGTCGGCTCGGGGCAGGGAGGTCCAAGCTCATGTGCGAAGGGGGCCAATCCTACCCCACGCCGCGTGACTTCCGTGAACAGTGGTAGTCTTCGCGACGATGGCTGCCCGAATCGGGAAGCTCCGCGCGCTCGCCGCCTCGGTGGCGGTCGTGCTCGCGCTGGGCTCGGCCTGCTCCGACGGCGGAAATCCCGAGGTCCAGAAGCCGAACGGCGACGCGGGCGGCAGCGGAGGTGGCGGCGGCGTCGGCGGGAAGCCGGACTCCGGCAGCGAAGACGGTCCGCCCGACGCGGGCAGCGACGCCGACGCCACGGACGCGCCGCCGTCACCGCTTCGTCTCGGGATCATCCCCGTCCCGCCATCGAAGGGGGACGCCGGACCGTCGGCGGCGGACGACAAGCTCGCGGAGCTCGACGTGCTCGCGCTCGGCTCCCGCGGCGTGAGCCACGTCGTCCGCTGGGACGCGTTGTTCTCGAGCCCGAGCGTCCCGTCGCCGACGGCGTGGCAGAAGCTCCAGGGCTCCGCCCAGCTCTACCAGAGCTCCGCGCGGGCGTTCCTCCTGTCCGTCGCCCTGGTGGATCGGACCCTGGACGCGAGGCCGAGCGGCTCCCCGGCGGGCTGGAACAGCGTCGCGACCCGCACCGCCCTCGACGCGCTGATCGACAAGGTGTTCGACAGCTTCGGCGACGAGCTCTACGCGCTCTCGTTCGGCAACGATCTCGACCGCTATCTCGCCGGCCAGAGCGCCACCACCGCCGACGATCTGACCGCCCTGGTCGAGCACGGTCTCGACTACGCCAAGCAGCACCCGTCGCGTCCGGCCGCGCTCCTGGTCGGCGCCACCTTCAGCTCCGACGCGCTGGCCAAGGGCCCCACGGCGTCGATGGCGAAGATCCTGATGAAGTCCGACGTGGTCGTCGCCAATTACTACGCGCTCGACGAGCAGTTCCAGGCGCGGCCGACCACCCAGGTCGCGCAGGATCTGGACGCGCTCTCTTCGGGCGGGACTGCCGACGCCGGCGAGGCAGGCGCCGCGCGTCCGGTGCTCTTGCAGGAGGTCGGCTACCCCAGCGCGGCGGAGAACGGCAGCTCGCCGGAGCAGCAACGGGCCTTCTACCAGGGTTTGTTCCAAGCGCTGACCACGCGCCGCGAACGCTTCCCCTTCGTGAGCGTGAACGGGCTCCACGACCCGCCACCTGCCCGTTGCGCGACCGAGGCCGCCGCGTTCGGCGCCGCGGCGAACGGCGCCGCCGTCGCGGCGCGCTGCTCGCTCGGACTGCGCGCCGCGGACCAGACCGCGAAGCCGGCGCTGTCGAGCGTGCTCGAGGCGCTCGCGGCTTTCGCGAATCCCTGACGATTCGGCCGAATCCTGCGGCGGGACGCGGACTGACGGAGGCCGCTTTTGGGGCTATGCTGCCTCACCATGAGCGATTCCGGTTACACCGCGAGCGACAAGGGCGCGAAGGGCGAGGCGAAGAGCATGGTCGCGGCCATCGCGGCCATGCAGGACTACGATCGCTACCGCGATCTCTCCTGGGACGGCAGCTTCGAGGAGTACCTCGCCATCATCCGCGAGCGGCCCCAGGTCACGCGCAACGCCTTCCAGCGCGTCTACGACATGGTCATCTCGCACGGCACGGAAGAGTACATCGACAACAAGAAGCGGCTCATTCGCTACAACTTCTTCCGCGACGAGGTGGACGGCGGGCGTGACGCGATCTTCGGCTTGGACATCCCGGTGATGCGCTTGATGAGCGTGCTCAAGGCCGCCGCCGAGAACTACGGCCCCGAGAAGCGCGTGATCTTGCTGCACGGGCCGGTGGGCTCCAGCAAGAGCACCATCGCGCGGCTGCTCAAGAAGGGCTTGGAGCGTTACTGCGCGAGCCCGGAGGGCGCGCTCTACACCTTCAGCTGGGTGAACCTCTCGGACACGGGCCTGGGCAGCGGCGGTGCCGACGTCTTCGACTCGCCCATGCACGAGGAGCCGCTCAAGCTCATCCCGCTCGAGTGGCGCGACAAGGCCATCGAGCGGCTTCACCTCTCGAACGAGAAGTACAAGGTCCGCGTCGAAGGCGAGCTCGATCCCGCGAGCCGCTTCATCTTCAAGGGCTTGCTCGAGAAGTACCACGGCGACTGGGGCAAGGTCGTCGAGAACCACGTGCGCGTGCGCCGGTTGGTGCTCTCCGAGAAGGACCGCATCGGCATCGGTACCTTCCAGCCCAAGGACGAGAAGAACCAGGACTCGACCGAGCTGACCGGCGACATCAACTACCGGAGGATCGCCGAATACGGCTCGGACAGTGACCCTCGCGCCTTCAACTTCGACGGCGAGTTCAACATCGCCAACCGCGGCATCGTCGAGTTCGTCGAGGTCTTGAAGCTGGACGTGGCGTTCCTCTACGACCTGCTCGGAGCGTCGCAGGAGCACCGCATCAAGCCCAAGAAGTTCGCGCAGACGGACATCGACGAGGTGATCGTCGGTCACACCAACGAGGCCGAGTACAAGCGCCTGTTGAACAACGAGTTCATGGAGGCCTTGCGCGACCGCACCATCAAGATCGACATCCCGTACATCACCAAGCTCTCCGACGAGATCAAGATCTACGAGAAAGACTTCTCGCAGGACCGCGTGCGAGGGAAACACGTGGCGCCGCACACGCTGGAGGTGGCGGCGATGTGGGCCGTGCTCACCCGGTTGGAGGAGCCGAAGAAGCACAACCTGCAGCTGATCCAGAAGATGAAGCTCTACGACGGCAAGGTGCTGCCGGGCTACACGCAGGACACGGTCAAGGAGCTGCGCAAGGAGAGCAAGCGCGAGGGCATGGAGGGCATCAGCCCGCGTTACGTGCAGGACAAGATCTCCAACGCGTTGGTGAGCGAGGCCGGCGAGGGCACCATCAACCCGTTCATGGTGCTGAACGAGCTGGAGAAGGGCCTGACCCACCACTCGCTGATCACCAACGAGGAACAGCGCAAGCGCTACCGTGAGACCATCGGTATCGTGAAGCGAGAGTACGAGGAGATCGTCAAGAACGAGGTGCAGCGTGCCATCAGCGCCGACGAAGAGGCGATCAGCAAGCTGGCGGCGAACTACATCGACAACATCAAGGCCTACGCGCTCAAAGAGAAGGTCAAGAACAAGTACACCGGCCAGGACGAGGAGCCCGACGAGCGCCTGATGCGGTCCATCGAGGAGAAGATCGAGGTCCCGGACAACCGCAAGGACGACTTCCGCCGCGAGATCATGAACTACATCGGCGCCCGGGCCGTGGAGGGCAAGAAGTTCGACTGGCAGTCGAACGACCGCCTGCGCCGGGCGCTGGAGCTCAAGCTGTTCGAGGACCAGAAGGACAGCATCAAGCTCAAGACCTTGGTCTCCGCCGTGGTGGACAAGGAGACGCAGGAGAAGATCGACATCATCAAGAGCCGGCTCATGCGCTACTTCGGCTACAACGAGGTCAGCGCCACCGACGTCTTGAACTACGTCGCGAGCATCTTCGCCCGCGGCGACGCGAAGAGCTGAGTCAGGTACGGGAGAGCGTGAGCCGGGTCCGCGACCTCTGCGTCGCGGCGTCCGGCTTCTTCTTCCCCGGCAGGAGCAACGTCACCACCGCGCCGCCGCCCTCGCGGTTGGCGAGGCTCAGGCTTCCGCCGTGGGCGTCCACGATCTCGCGGCAGATGGTCAGCCCGATGCCGGAGCCCTTCTCCTTGGTGGTGTAGAGCGGCAGGAGCGCGCTCTCCAGCGCCTCGCTCGAGAGGCCTCGCCCGCGGTCGGCCACCTCGAAGCGGGTGGTGCCGGAGGCGTCCACGCCGAGCGAGACCTCGATCGACTCGGCCGAGCTGCCCGCTTCGACGGCGTTCTTCACCACGTTGATGAGCACCTGCTCGATCTGGGCGGCGTCGAAGTACCCCGACTTCTCCGGAGCCTCCGGCCAGCGCACGCCGGGGTAGAGCGAGCGCAGGTGCTCGAGCAGCGGGCCGAAGCTCACGGCCGACGGGCGCGGCAGCGGCAGCCGCGCCAGCCCCGCGTAGCCCTCGAGGAAGCTCTGAAGGTGGCGCGCCCGCTCCTCGATGGTGTCCAAGGCGCTGCCGAGCTTCGGCAGGTGCTCGGGCCTGTCCAGCATCAGGCGCGCGGAGCTGACCAGTGAGGTGATGGGCGCCAGCGAGTTGTTCACCTCGTGGCTCACCACGCGCACGACGTTCTTCAGCGTGTCCACCTCGCGCCGCGACACCTCCTTGGTCAGGAGCTTCACGATCAGCATGGTGTGGGGCTCGCCTCGCATGGCGACGGGGCAACGGCACACATGGTAGGTCTCGCGCTGTCCCTCCAGGTCCACCGTGAACAGGCGCTCGGTCTCGCCGGAGAGCGCCTCGCGCAGCGGCTCCGGCGCCGAGGCGAGCAGGCGCAGAAAGTTCTTCCCCTCCGGCGCTTCGCCCTCGAAGAACAGCTCGCGGGCGGAGGGGTTCGCATAGAGGATGCCGCCGAGCTCGTCGAACAGCACCACTGCGTCCGGGTTGGCGTCGGCCGCGCGCTTCGCGATCTCCTCGTGCTCGGCGACGCCGGCGCGGAGCTGCGCGAGCTCGCTCTCCAGCGCTCGCTCGCGCACACGGGCGCGACGCGCGACGCCGAGCGCGGCCACGGCGCCGAGCACGGCTGTCACGACCGCGGGTAGAATCATCGTCAACGGCTCGCTCATGGCGTGGGGGAGGATAGGACGGGGGCGGTGCCGGTTTCCATCTCGCGCTCGAGCTCGGCGAGCTCGCGTTCGCGCTCCGCGCGCTCCGGCGAGGCGGCGAAGCGCCGGCGCAGCCAGGCCGAGAGGTCGTCCAGGAGCGAGTAGGCGACCGGCGTGGCGAGCAGCGTAAGCAGGAGCGAGAGCACCTGGCCGCCCACGATCACGCCGGCGGTCGCGCGGTTCATGCCGGCGCCGATGCCGGTCGAGAAGGCCAGAGGCAACATGCCCGCGACGAAGGCCAGGGTGGTCATCAGGATGGGCCTGAGGCGGTCGCGGTTGGCGACCAGGATGGCTTCGAGCCGATCTTTCCCCTCCCTGCGCAGCTGGTTCGTGTGGTCGATCTGGAGGATCGAGTTCTTCTTCACCACGCCGAACAGCACCAAGAGCCCCAACATCGAGTAGATGTCGAGGGCTTGCCGGAAGAGCAGGAGCGACACCAGCGCGAAGGGCAAGGTGAGCGGCAGCGCCAGGAGGATGGTGATGGGGTGGAGCCAGGACTCGAACTGTGCCGCCAACACCAGGTACATGAAGACGAACGAGAGCAGGAAGGCCACCAGGAAGCCCTGTGCCGTGCGCTGCATCTCGCGGGACTGACCCACCGCGGCGACCTTGTACTCGGGCGGCAGGTCGAGCGCAGCGATCTCGGCCTCCACGCCCGCCATCACCTCGCTCTGCGCGGCGCCCGGGGCCAGGTTCGCCAGGAACATCACCTGACGCTTGCGGTTCAGGCGCGTGATCGAGGCGGGGCCGGCGCCGTCGCTGCTCTCCACCACGTCGAGGAGCGGCACGTTGCCGAGCTTCGAGGAGGGCACGCCGAGCTGCGACAGCCCATCGAGGTCGGCACGCTGGATCGGGACGCCGCGCACGAAGACGCCGTAGGTCTGGCCATCCTCCTCGTAGCTGGAGACCTCCTGCCCGCCGACGAATAGCCGCAGCGTCGCGGCGACGTCCGCCACCGACACGCCCAGGTCCGCCGCCTTGCTGCGGTCCACGCGAAGCGCGAGCTCCGGCTTGCCGGTGACGTGGGTGCTGGTCACGTCCACCGCTCCAGGGACCTTCTTCACGCGTGCCACGATCTGCGCGCTCAGGCGCTCGAGCTCCGCCAGGTCCGGCCCGCTGATCTCGTACTGGATGGCTGCCCAAGCGCCGCCGCCGGCGAACATCGGCACGTCGGAGACGTCGATGCGCAGGTCCTTCGGCTGGTTCGGCACGATCTCGCGGCGGGCCATCGCCATCAGCTCGTCCTGCGACAGCTCGCGGGTCTCCGGGTCGGTCAGCTTGACGAAGACCTTGGCCAGGTTCGGAGTCTTGTCGTTGGAGTCGCCGATCGTCACCACAGTGGAGGTCACGTGGGGCAGCTCGCGCACCTGTCGCGCGATGCGCTCCGCGGTGAGAGCGGTGGCCTCCAGGCTCTGACCCTCGGGCGCGCGGACGTTCACCTCGAACTGTGCGTCGTCGCTGCGCGGCAAGAAGCCCTTCGGCACCTTGGCCAACAGCGGTACGGTGCTCGCGAGCGTCACGAGCGACGCTGCCACCACCACCCAGCGCCGGCGCATGACCCAGGACAAGAGCCGCACGTAGGCCCGCTCGACGGGAGCGTAGAGCGTGTCGACGATCCGCTCGAGCACGGGCTGCTTCGCCCCTCGGCCGGCGGCGTGGGGCCGCGCGCGGCCGAGCCAGCGCGACGACAGCATGGGCGTGAGCGTGAAGCTCACCAGCATGCTGACCATGATGGAGAAGGCCATGGTCAGGCCGAAGCTCTTCAGGAACCGCCCGACGATGCCGCTCATGAACGCCACCGGCAGGAAGACGGCGACCAGCGAGAGCGTGGTCGCCAGCACGGCCAGGCCGATCTCCTTGGTGGCGACCACCGCCGCCTTCACCGGCGAGAGCTGCTTCTCCTGGATGTGGCGGTGGATGTTCTCGAGCACGACGATGGCGTCGTCGATCACGATGCCCACCGCCAGGGCCAGCGCCAGGAGCGTGATGGTGTCCAGCGAGAAGCCCTGCCACCACATCAGCGCGAAGGTGCCGACGATGGACACCGGGATCGCCACCGCGGCGATCAGGGTGCTTCGCACGCTGCCCAGGAAGATCAACACCACCGCGCCGGCGAACAGCGCGCCGAGCAGGAGGTGCTCCTTGACCGCGCCGACGCTGGCCCGGATGGTGGCGGTGTTGTCGCGGATGACCTCCAGGCCGTAGCCGGCGGGCAGACCCGGGCGGATCTCGTCCAGCCGCGCGCGCACCTCGTCCGCCATCGCCACGCTGTTCTCGCCCGACTGCTTGCGGATCGACAGCAAGACGGCGGGCTTGCCGTCGCGGAGCGCCGCGGTCTCCGCGCTCTCGACGCCGTCCTCGACCTTGGCGACGTCACCGACCGTGACGCGCTGACCGCCTTGGTCGCGCAGCACCAGCTCAGCGACCTCCGCCGGGCTCTGCACTCGGCCGCGGACGCGCAGCACCTTCTGGTCCGGGCCGGCCTCGATGCGGCCGCCGGGCACGGTCAGGTTGCCGCCGGAGATGGCGCGTTGCACGTCGATTGCGGTGAGGCCGTGGGCGCGCAGCCGTTCGGCGTCCAGCACCACGTTGACCTGTCGCTTGGTGCCGCCGAGCACGTTCACCTGGCCCACGCCCCGTACGCTCTCGATGCGGCGGCGCACGGTCTTGTCAGCGACCTCGGTGATCTCGCCGAGCGGCGCCGGCGCGTTGACTGCGACGTAGAGCACGGGGGTCGCGTCGGCGTCGAACTTCATCACCACCGGGGCCTCGGTGCCGCTGGGCAGGTTCCCGAGCGCGGTGTTAACGCGCTCGCGGACCTCCTGCGCGGCGACGTCCACGTCCTTCTCCAGCACGAAGGTCACGATGACCTGCGAGACCCCTTCGCTCGAGATCGAGCGCAGCTCGTCGATGCCGCTGATGGTGTTCACGGCCTCTTCGAGCTTGTCGCTGACCTCGGTCTCGATCTCCGCGGGCGCCGCGCCGGGCAGGCGCGTCACCACCACCACCGTCGGGAAATCCACCTTGGGGAAGCGGTCCACGCCGAGCTGGAAGTAACCGGCGGTGCCCAGCACCGCGATCACCAATACCAGCACGGTGGCGAACACCGGGCGCCGCACGCTGACGTTCGAGAGCCACTGCATCGCGTCCTCCTCCTCACTCGACCCGCGTGCCGTCCGCCAGGCCCGGGACCGGCGCCGCCACGATGCGCTCGCCCCGCGCGAGGCCCTTCAGCACTGCCACCCGATCCCCGTCGCGCTCCCCGAGTTGCACCAAGCGTTCCTGGAGCTTCCCGTTCTGCACCACGAACACCCGGGGGCTTTCGCTCCTGCCGGTCACCGCCGTGGCCGGGATGCTCGCCCAGCGCTGCTCGCCCACCGGCAAGCGCGCCGTGGCGAACATGCCGGGCAAGAGCCGCGCGTCATCGCTCTCGACGAGGGCCTCGACGATCAGGTTTCGGCTCTTCTGATCGAGGACGGGGCCCACGTAGCGCACCTCGGCTCGAAAGCGCTCGGCCGGAAGCGGCGCGACGCTGAACCAGACGGCCTGTCCCTTTCCGATCTTGGTCACCGCGGCCTCCGGCACCGCCAGCTCCACCCGCAGCGGATCGCGCTGCACCAGCACGGCGATGCGCCTGCCGGGGACCACGAGCTCGCCGGCCGCGACCGAGCGCTCCACGACGATGCCGGCGAACGGCGCCCGGATGCTGGAGTCGCCCACCTCCTTTCCGGCGCGCGCGGCCCGCGCCTTGGCGGCCCGCGTGGCCGCCGCGCTCGAGTCGCAACTGGCTTTCTGCCGATCGTATTCGGCCCGGCTGATCACCTTCTGCGCCAGGAGCTTCTCGGAGCGCTGACACTCGAGCTTCTGGTGCTGCTCTTGGGTGAGGGCGGCCTCGGCGGCGGCGCTGGCCTCCGCCGCGTGCATCGCGTTCTCGCGCGAGTCGAGCCTGGCGAGCAGCGCACCCTTGGCCACGACGTCGCCGCGCTCGACGTAGGTCTTCAGCACCTTGCCCGCGGTATCGGCGGCGATCTCGGCGCGCTGGTTCGCGAGCAGCGAGCCAGACAGGAGCGTGGTCTTGGCGAAGCTCTGCTCGGTCACCAGGGTGGTGGTGACGGCCACGGCCTCTGGGCTCTCCCCGGCGGAGGGGGCCGCCTCGGCCCGGGCGCAGGCCACGGCGCTGAGCAAGAGGGCCAGGGCGATGGGACGTTCTCTCGTCATGCCGCGCGTAATTGCACGGGTTGGGCCAGCGCTGATTCAGCCAAAAACACCGCGTGTCCGCGCCACTCTCGCGGACGCTCGTCCGGCTCGCGGACACCTGTCCGGGGCGCCGCGCGGCGATCCCGCGGACTCTCGCTTGGCACGCCGCGTGTAGGTGCGTCGAGTATGCGCTTCGGCCTCGACGAGAAAGAAAGCGAGCCATGCTAGAAAGGACGCGGATGAAGGTCCTCGTCGTCGACGACCAGGAGCCAGTTCGCATCGCGCTCTCGCTCCTGTTCGAGCTCCACGGGCTCGGCGTGATCGCCGTGGCGTCAGCCGCGGACGCGCTCCGTGCGGTGCGCGAGGCGGACGTGGGAGTGGTCGTTCAGGACATGAACTTCTCGCTGAACACCACCAGCGGCGACGAGGGCATCGCGCTGTTCCGGGAGATCCACGCTCTCGACGCGGATCTGCCCGTCGTGCTGATGACGGCGTGGACCTCGCTGGAGACCGCCGTGAAGCTGGTCAAGGAGGGCGCTGCCGACTACGTCGCCAAGCCTTGGGACGACACCAAGCTGGTCGTGACCGTTCAGAACCTGCTTCGGCTGCGCGCCGCGCGGCAGGAGAACACCAGGCTCAGGCACCAGGCCGATCGACAGCGTACCGCGCTCTCGCAGCGCTACGACCTGTGCGGGCTCGTGTACCAGAGCGCGGGCATGCAGACGGCCGTCTCGCTCGCGACTCAGGTCGCGCGCGCCGACGTGCCGGTGCTGATCACCGGACCCAACGGCTCCGGCAAGGAGAAGCTCGCCGAGATCGTCCACGCCAACTCGTCCCGCCGCGGGCAGCCGCTCCTGAAGGTCAACGTCGGCGCGCTGCCTGACACGCTGCTCGAGGCCGAGCTGTTCGGCGCGGAAGCGGGCGCCTACACCGGTGCCCAGAAGGCGCGCACGGGCGTGTTCGAGGCGGCGCACGGCGGCACGCTGTTCCTGGACGAGATCGGCACGCTCTCGCTGGCCGGGCAAGCCAAGCTGCTCCGGGTGCTCCAGAACGGCGAGCTCCAGCGTCTGGGCAGCAGCACCACTCGCAAGGTGGACGTGCGCGTGATCAGCGCCACCAACACCGACATGGTCCGCGCCATCGCAGCCGGCAGCTTCCGCGAGGATCTGTACTTTCGCCTGAACGTAATCGAGGTGAGAGTGCCGCCGCTGTGCGAGCGCAGCGAGGACATCCGCCTGCTCGCGGAGCACTTCGTGCGGCTGCACCACGATGCCAAGGACGGACGCCCGCTGCCGGTGCTGAGCGAAGACGCTCTCGCGGCGCTGGAGGCCCACGATTTTCCCGGCAACGTCCGGGAGCTGGAGAATCGCGTGAAGCGCGCGCTCCTGGTGCGTAGCTCCGACCTGCTCCGCGCCGTGGATCTGGACCTCGGCGGTGGCAGGAGCAGCGAAACCCCGGCGCCCCCGAGCGCCGAGCGCGATCCGCTCTCCGAGGCGGAGCGTCAGGTCATCGAAACGGCGCTCGTGGCCGCCAGGGGCGTGGTCTCCAAGGCAGCGGCCGAGCTCGGGCTCAGCCGGCAGGCGCTCTACCGGCGCATGGAGCGACTGGGCATCGAGCTGGAGCGAAAGCCGAGAGCCTAGGGACACGCCCGCCTCACGGCGAGATCGGGCATGGCCGCCCTGACCGCCGTCACCTCCGACATGACAAGCGCCCCCGGCCGGGCTACGCCTGCGCCCGCCATGTCCCAGAGACGCATCCTGATCGTGGGGGGAGTGGCAGCGGGCGCGTCGTGCGCCGCGCGCGCGCGACGCCTGGACGAGTCCGCAGAGATCGTCGTGTTCGAGAAGGGGCCACACGTGTCCTTCGCGAACTGCGGGCTGCCCTACCACGTCGGCGACGTCATCCGCGACGAGAGCGCGCTGCTCTTGGTGACGCCGGAGCGTTTCAAGCAGCGCTTCGACATCGACGTGCGTGTGTTCAACGAGGTCGTGGCCATCGACGCGGCGGAGCGCACGCTCACCGTGCGTCACACGCGGACCGGGGAGGAGTACGTCGAGCGCTACGACGCGCTCGTGCTGGCGCCGGGCGCCAGGCCGCTCCGGCCGAACATCACCGGCATCGACCTGCCCGGCGTGTTCACGCTGCGCACCGTGCCGGACACGCGGCGCCTGCGCGAGTGGATCGACGAGCATCGGGCCCGCCGTGCGGTGGTGGTCGGCGCTGGCTTCGTCGGGCTCGAGGTGGCGGAGAACTTGGCGAAACGCGGGCTCGAGGTCGAGGTCGTCGAGCGCGACGAGCAGGTCTTGCCGCCGCTGGATCCCGAGATGGCGCGGCCGGTGGAGGACCACCTGCGCGAGAGCGGAGTGGGGCTGCTCCTCGGCCAGGCGCTCGAGCGCATCGAACAACGGGCAGACGGCCTGTGCGTGGTGACCTCCAGCGGCCAGGAGCTCTCGGCCGATCTGGTGATCCTGGGCCTGGGCGTGCGACCGGAGACGGACCTGGCGTCGCGCGCGGGTGTCGCGCTCGGAGCGCTCGGCGGCATCGCCGTGGACGCGCATATGCGCACCAACGTGCCCGGGATCTGGGCGGCGGGCGACGCGGTGGAGGACACCTGCTTCGTCACCCAGCGGCCGCGCCTGATCCCGCTGGCAGGTCCCGCCAATCGCCAAGGGCGCATCGCCGCCGACGACGTGTGCGGCCGCGAGGCTCGGTTTCGCGGCGTGCAGGGCACCGTGGTCTGCGGGCTGTTCGGTCTCACCGTGGCCGCGACGGGAGCCAGCGAGAAGTGGCTGGCGGGGCGCGAGGACACCGAGGTGGTGTGGCTCCATCCGAACAACCACGTCGCGTATTACCCCGGGGCCGAGCCCATCCACCTGAAGCTGGTGTTCTCTCGCAAAGAAGGGCGGGTGCTCGGCGCGCAGGCCGTCGGCAAGCGCGACGTGGAGAAGCGCATCGACGTGATCGCCATGGCGCTCCAGCTCGGTGCGAGCGTGTTCGATCTGGAAGAGGCGGAGCTCTGCTACGCGCCGCAGTTCGGCGCCGCGAAGGATCCGGTGAACCTGGCCGGGATGATCGCGGCCAACGTGCTCCGAGGCGACGTCGCGATGGCGCGCTGGAGCGACGTGGGTCGCGCGGACGTGACGTTGCTCGATGTGCGCGAGCCGGACGAGGTGGCGCGAGGGGCGGTGCCCGGCTCGGTCAACATCCCGCTCTCGGAGCTGCGCGGGCGCTTGGGCGAGATCCCGACGGAGCGCGAGCTGTGGGTGTATTGCCAGAGCGGCAAGCGCTCCTACGACGCCGCCCGCGCGCTGCTCCAGCGGGGCTATGTGGTCCGGAACCTCCCGGGCGGCTACGAGAGCTACCGGCACCAGGTCTGACTCGACTTCCGCTGTCTTGGCACGAGCAGACGACCGAAGGAAGCACCCTTGGGTGTCGCGATCCGCCACTGACACCAAGACCCACGAGAACACCGGCGAGGCCGGCGCACTCCCCCCGTCAGGAGGGGACTCTCGCGTGGCGCTCCCAGAGTGCGTCTCGACAACAACCTCGACGAAGGCGGGGCGTGGCGGAAAATCACGGGGCGCGAAAGGAAGAGACCCGAGTCTGAACTCCTGGCACGGAGGCTGCTAGTCTGGGGAGGCTAGGAGGAATTCGTCATGCGATCTCGCGCGCTCGTGGGCCTGGTGTTGACGGTGGTTCTCAGCGGCTGCCCCAAGAAGAAGGACGACGGGGAGAGCCTGACCCTGGCCGAGGCCCAGCAGGCGGTCGAGGAGTCCACGCTGTCTTCGCAGGCCGAGAGCCTTCAGGCGGCCTCCGTGGAGATCACGACGAGCTTCACCATCGGCCAGGCGGTGCAGAGCGCGGCCCAGGAAATCCGGGATTTCGTCGCTTCGCAGCTGCCCTGCGCCGAGATCACGCTGGCGGACGCCACCCTGACCGTCAGCTACGGTGCCAAGGCCGGCAGCTGCACCTACAAGGGCCACACCTTCAGCGGCTCGCACAGCATCCGCGTGGACAAGAACGAGCAGGCCCAGGTGCTGGTGCACCACGAGTGGACGGACCTGTCGAACGGCCGCGTGAAGCTCAACGGCACCGCCGACGTGACCTGGGACTTCCAGGCCAAGAGCCGCCAGGTCGTTCACAGCGTACAGTGGACCAGAGTTCTCGATGGCTTCACGGTGACGGGTGAAGGGGACCGCACCCAGACCCCCCTCGCCGGCGGCGTGCTCGAGGGTATCCAGGTGGACGGAACCCGCTCTTGGACGAGCCCCCGCGGAGCGTGGGACCTGACCATCGACGGCGTCCAGATGCGCTGGATCGATCCGGTGCCCCAGGCCGGCAGCTACACCCTGCTCACCCCCAAGAACAAGCAGCTGAAGCTCTCGTTCCAGCGGGTGGACGAGGACACGATCAAGGTGATCGTCGAGAACGGCAAGCGCGCGTTCGCCTTCGACGTCAGCAAGATCGGCAGCGTGCAGCCGGAGAGCTGAGGAGAATCACTTCTTCTCGAGCCGGAGCGACGCGCTGTTGATGCAGTAGCGCAGGCCCGTGGGCGCCGGGCCGTCCTCGAAGACGTGACCCAGGTGCGCGTCGCAGCGCGCGCACTTCACCTCGACGCGGCGCATGCCGTAGGAGGTGTCGCTCTCCTGGTCGATCGCGCCGTCGGTCGCGGGTCGCCAGAAGCTCGGCCAGCCGCTGCCCGAGTCGTACTTCGTCTCCGACGAGAACAGCTCCGCGCCGCAGCAGACGCACTTGTACGTGCCGGCTTCCTTGCAGTCGTAGTACTCACCCGTGAACGCGCGCTCGGTGCCCTTCTCGCGCGCGATCCGGTACTGCTCCTCGCTCAGCGCCGCGCGCCACTCCGCCTCGGACTTCCGCAGCTTGTCGGACATCGGCGGACTCATGGGGCAGCGGCCCGGATTCGGGAACCCCCTCAGCGCGGGACCAGCGTCCGCTCGTTCGCCGGCGGCACCGCGCGATCGGTAGGCGGAGGCGCCGGGTGCTCCGGGTGCCGGTGCGCCAGAGCGGTGTCGGTCCCCCGCGGGGTCGCCTCTAATTCGGCACGTTGCCGCTGGCCGAGCTCGAACCAACCGCGGTCCAGGAGGGCGCGCCGATCCGAGCGCAGCGCTCCAGGCGCCACGCGCTCGACCTCGTAGGCATAGGTCATCCAGCGGCGCGCGTTCTGAAGATCGCCGAGCACCAACAGCGTCATCCCACGGTAGACGCCGTATTCGGCGCGCTCCCGCGGCGTGTAGGCGGTCAGGCGGTACTCGGTGCGCTCGAACACCTCTGCCGCCTCGACGTAGCGACCGTCAGCGTAGAGTGTGGTGCCTCGACGCACGTGGGTCTCGCAGCCCGCGAGGAGCGGCACGGCCAGGGCCAGGGCGAGGGCGATCCGGCGCACGAGAGCAGAATACCCGCCTTCCATCGCGGGCGCCAAGGCCTCCGCAGCCAGCGCCAAATTCGGCCGCCAACCCACGCTCAGAAACGCTAGAACCGCCCCATGAGCATCAAGGACGAGGTCAAGAAACGGGGGCTCGCCCTCCTCGGCGATCCGCGCATGGCGAAGCTCATGCAAAACGAGCAGTTCATGCGCGCGATGATGACGGTGATCCAGGTGCCTGGAAAGGTGGAGCACTTCACCTCCGAGCAGACCGAGCGTTTCGCCAAGATGATGCGCGTCGCCACCGCCGACGAGGTCAAGGACCTGAAGCGCCAGGTCAAGACCTTGGAGTCCGAGGTCGCGAAGCTGAAGAAGAAGCTGGACGCTCAGTAGCTGGCGGCGGCCCGCGCTCGGTCGCGCACGCGCTTGGTGAGCCAGGACTCGAGCAGCGGCCAGGTGAGCTGCGGCGCTTCGCGGCCGATGAGCAGGTCCACGTGCCCGAAGGGCAGCTCGCGATAGGTGCGATCGCTCGAGCCGGAGTGTGACCAGGCGGGCTTCACCGACTCGGGGGCGGCGAGGTCGTCGTAGATGCCGGCGATCACCAAGAGCGGCAGGTCCAGCGACTCGAAGCGCTTGGCGTAGCCGAACAGGCCGTCGTCGCCGGCCTTGCGCTCGCGGGCCTCCTGGGCCCAGCTGAACATGGCGCGCATGGTGGCGACGCTGCCGCGGTCCATGGCCAGCGCCATGTGTTGCTCGAGCACCTCGGGCTCGATGGCGCCCCGATGAAATCCGCGGAACGGCAGCGGGTAGAACGGGCTGTCCACTACCCGCCGCGCGGTGCGCACGAACTTGCCGTAGGCCCGAGCCGGGACCGCGAAGTTCGGCAGGTTCATGCGCTGGTCGAGCGCCAGGAACGCGCTGGTGAGGCTCGTGAGCCAGCGCGAGCCCGCCGTGAAGTGGTACGGCGAGCCCAGCGTGGCCACGCCGGCGATGCGCGAGCGGTGATCGACCGCGACGCAGTAGCTGACCACGCCGCCGAGGGAGTGCCCGACCAGGAACACGGGTCGATCGCCGGAGAGCGCGCGGATCTCGTCGAGCGCCGCCGGTACGTCCTCATGGATGAACTCGAGCACCGAGCGGGGCCGGCGCGCGCCGAAGTGGCCGCTGCGGCCGCGCCCGCGCAGATCCACGTTGAACACGTCGAAGCCCGCCCGGGCCAGGTGGTTGGCCATGCTCCGGAGAGGCAGGTGAAAGGCGTAGCGGTTCTGCCCGTAGCCGTGGATCAGGAGCACCGGAGCGAGCGTCTCAGCGGCCGCGTCTTCCGGCGCGCCGCTCGCGAGCGGGCCTCCTTCGCGGGCGCGGAGCGCGCGCTTGCGGACCATCGCGATCGGCATCACGCCGCGGGCGAGCACCAGCTCCTTGACGAAGGGGAGACGCTCGTCGATGTCGACGGCCTGCTCGACGACCAGACTGTGGAGGATCATGCGAGCGCGCCGCCCGAGGCGGCGGAGCACCAATAGCATGGCCCCAGCGGTCGGGGAGCGCCGCGCACCCCCAGAATTCCTCGGCGAAACCAGGCTTTGCGATCTGGCACAGTGCCATGGCACAATCCGCGCCGCAGTGGCACGGGGCGTGCCAAGGCACACGGAGGGCTGGAACATGTTGGGTTGGCGGAAGTGGAGTTTGAGCAGCGCGCTCGGGGTGGTCGTGTTGGCTGCGGCGCCTGCCGTCGTGGCACAGGGTGAGGCAGAGGCGGAGGCCAAGCCGGCGGAGGGCGAAGCCGACGCGCCGCCGGTCGAGGCGAAACCCGCGGAGGGCGCGAAGCCCGCGGAGGCAGAGGGGGCGAAGCCCGCGGCCGGCGATCCGGCAGCGGACTCGCCGGCGGGTGACTCGCCGGTGGAGCTGCCCGGCCAGACCTATCGCTTCGTGGGCCTGCGCTACCGCGGCATCGTGATCCCGAAGTTCATGGTCAACCTGTTCGGCGACGGCGGCGACACGGTGCTCGTGCACGGCGTCGGGCCCGAGTTCGCGATCCGCAAGGACGGCTTCGAGTACATCTTCAGCCTCTGGTGGGCGGGCTACTACATGGACGAGACGCCCTTCAAGGCGAGTGACGATCCGGCCAGCGCCTGGGAAGTGGTCAAGAGCGATCTCAACGTCATCTACCTGACCGCCGACTTCCTTTGGAGCCAGGAGCTCGGACCGCAGTTCGCCGTCAACTACGGCATGGGCGCCGGCTTCGGCCTGGTGTTCGGCGATCTCTTCCGGACCCAGGCGTATCCGGAGAGCGGCAACCCGAACGAAGATCCGTACAAGTGGAAGAAGTGCACCGGCCCCAACGACCCAGCGGGAACCGGCGCGTTCTGCGGCAGCGACAACGACCACTACGGCGGCTACACGGAGCCGAGCTGGGCCGACGGTGGCAGCAAGCCCATCATCTTCCCCTGGCTCGTGCTTCAGACCGGCTTCCGCTACAAGCCCAGCAAGAGCTTCGTGGGGCGCCTGGATCTGGGCTTCGGCACCAGCGGCTTCTTCTTCGGGCTGGGAGCCGACTACGGGCTCTAGGCGGTCGTGGCCCGGCTCGAGCTGCCCAAGCGTTACCTCCCCGTCAACCGCCTCGGCAAGGGCGGCGGCGGGGAGGTGTGGTCGGTCCGTGACCGCCACAGCGGGCAGAGCCTCGCGCTGAAGGTGCTGGCCGAAGGCGCCAGCGAGCGCGAGATGGCGGCGCTGGTGCGCGAGGCCGTGGCGCTCTCCGGTCTCGAGGGCCTGGGCGTCCCGCGGGTGGTGCGCTTCGGTCGCCTGCCGGGCAGCCTGCGGCCGTTCATGGTGCGCGAGCTCGTCGAGGGAGACAGCTTGCAGGATCTGATCGAGCGCGGGCTCGAGACCCAGCGCACGCTCGACGCGCTGGCGCGCGCGGCAGAGCAGCTCACGCTGGTGCACCGCGCTGGGCTCCTGCACGGTGACATCAAGCCCGCGAACATCATCGTCGAGCGCGGTGGGCGCGCGACCTTGGTGGACCTTGGCCTGGCCGCTCCGTGGCGCGAGAAAGGCACCGCCGCCGAAGGGCTCACGCCGCGCTACGCCGCGCCGGAGCTCTTGGCGGGGGGACCGCTCACCGTGCGCGCGGAGGTGTACGCGCTCGGCGTAGCGCTGATGGAAGCGGTGGAGCAGGCGAAGAGCCTGCCGGCCGACGTCGCCCAGCGGCTGAACCAGGTGGCGGAGCGAGCAACCGGCGACGAGCCGAGCGAACGCTATCCCTCGGCCGACGAGTTCGCGAGCGCGTTGCGCCACGCGGCGGCGCTGCCCGCGCCCGAGCCGAGCGGCAGCGCGGTGGCGATCTGGCCCGTCGTGGGCATCGATGGCGTGGCGAACAAGCTTCTGGACGCCGTCAACGCGCTGCCCGCCGGCGGGCTGCTACGCCTGGCTGGGCCCGCCGGCTCGGGGCGCACTGCGTTGCTCAGGCGCGTCGCTTGGTCGCTCGGCGTACAGGGCGCGCCGGTCGCGTTGGTGGACTCGGGCTCCTTCGCCGCGGTGGAGGCCGAGCTCTCCGATCAGGCGGCGGAGCGGCTGATCGTGCTGATCGACGACGCCGATCGTCTGGACGAGCAGAGCCTGGGCGCGCTGAAGCGCGCGCAGGCCGCGGGCGCCCGCCTGGTGGTGGTCGGCGGCTCGGCGCTCGGCGCCGACGCTCCCGAGTGCGTGGTGCCGCCCCTGGACAAACCCGCGGCCATGGACCTGGTGCGGCGCGCCGTGCCGTCGCTCACGGACTCGATGATCGAGCGCATCGTGAGCGCCTGCGGCTGCCGCCCGGGCGAGCTGCGCCGGGTGGTGCGCGCAATCGCCTCGGAGGCGGTGGCTTCCGCGTCCGACATCGAGCGCGTGCTCTCCGAAGATCCAGCCAGCGCGGCGGCACTGCCCGCGGATGCCCTGGAGCGCGCGCAGCACTTCCTGGAGAAGGGGCGCTACGACGACGCTCGCACCGCCCTGGACGCGGTGCGCGACGCCGACCCGCTGACCATGGCGATCGCCCGGGCGCGCCTCGCGGTGGGTCTGGGCGAAGCCACGAGCGCGCTCGAGCAGCTGGAGTCGGTGCGCGCGCTGGCAGAAGAGCAGCTCGCGTCGCCCGCCGGCAAGGCCTGGCTCTTGTACCTGACGCGCGCCTACGTTGGCCTCGCGGACTACGCCAAGGCGCTGGAGACGGTCGCGCCCATCACTGACGAGCCGTCCGCGCTCGGCGTCGAAGCGCTGGCCTTCAAGGGCTCGTCGCTGTCCTTCCTGGGCCGCCACGACGAGGCTCGCGAGCTCTTGACGCGCGCCGTGATGCGCGCGCGCGAGCTCGACTCGCCCCGCGCCGAGTCCGTCGCGCTCACCTGCCTGGGCTTCGCGCTGCAGCGCCACGACCGCATGGACGAGGCGCGCAAGTTCTACGAAGAAGGGCTGGTCGCCGGGGAGAAGGCGGGGGACGCGGGCATGCTCGCCACGCTGCGGCTGAACCTGGCCGGCCTCTTGAAGATGCGTGGCGACATCGCGGGGGCCATTCAGCACTTCGAGGGCGCGGTGGACATGGGCAAGCGCTCCGGCCGTCGCTCGACGACGCGGCAGGCGCTCTTGAACCTCGCCAACACCGACCTCTACCTGGGCCGGCTGGCCCGCGCGCGCGCCAGCATCGCCGCGCTGGAAGAGCAGCGCGCGCAGCTGCCGCCGGTGATGCGCGCGCAGCTCTACGGGCTCCAGGCCGAGCTCCACGCGCTGTCCGGGCAAACGGCCGAGAGCGTGCGGGCCTACGAGGCGTGCGCCGCGGCGTACGAGGCGCTCGGACGCGGCATCGACGCGGCCGAGGCGCTGCTCGAGGCCGTGCTGATCGCGACGCGCTCGGGAACGGAGGACGTCTCGGAGCTCCGGGGTTGGCTCGATCGAGCGGAGCGCGAGATCGGGGACAGCCCCGCGCACCGCCCGCTGCGCAAGCTGGCCGAGGGCCGCGTGGCGATGCTGGCGGACGACGAGGGCGGCGCGCGCCAGGCCCTGGACGACGCGCTCGCTGCCTCGCGCGAGGCTGGGCAGCGCGAGTGGTCGTGGCGCGCGCTCGCCGCTCGCGCCGAGCTGGAGGAGGCGTCCGGGCAGAGCATGAACGCCCGGCGCGATCGCGAGGAGGCGCTCGCCCTGCTCGAGGACATCGGCGCGCGCTTGCCCCGGGACCTGCGCGAGGTCTACTGGAACGATCCGCGGCGCCGCGAGCTCAGATCCCTGGTGCAGCGCGAGATGGCCGTGGCCGTGACCGCGCACGCCGCGACCAAGCTCACTCCCCGCATCAGCCAGATCTCGCAGCTCTCGCCCATCTCGTCCCACGCGTCGACGCCGCTGGAGCAGCGCCTGGCGCGCATCCTCGAGGTGAACGCCGAGCTGGTGGGCGAGCTCGATCTCGAGCGGCTCACCTCGCGCGTGGTGAGCCACGCCGTGGAGCTCACCCGCGCCGAGCGCGGCTACGTGATCCTGCGCGAGCCGGACGGCACCCTCAGCGTGTTCAGCTCTCGCTCGCGCCTGGGCGACGAGCCCCACGCAGAGTTCTCGCGCTCCATCGCCGAGAGCGTGATCGCAAAGGGCGAGCCCATGGTCAGCGTGAGCGCCGGCGACGACAAGCGGTTGAAGAGCTTCTCGTCGGTGCACCAGATGCACCTGCAGTCGGTGGCCTGCGTGCCGATCCTGGCGCCTTCCGGCCGCCCCATCGGCGCCCTGTACGTGGAGACCCGCGTCCGTGCCGCCTCGCACTTCGAGGACGAGCTGCCGACGCTGCGCGCCTTCGCCGACCAGGTGGCCATCGCCATCGAGACGGCGCGTCTGGTCAACGAGAACCGCGAGCGCGCGGACGAGCTGGGCCGCACGAACCGGGAGCTCGAGGACGCTCAGGGGCGGCTGCGGGAGCTGCTCGGGGAGCGCACCCACAAGCTGAAGGAGGCCCGGAAGAAGCTCAGAGACGCGCGCGACACGCTGTACTCGCACTTCGGCTACCACGGCCTGGTCGGTACCTCGAGCGCCATGCGCCGCGTGTACGCGCTGATCGACCGCATCCGCGACACCGACGTGCCCGTGCTCATCACCGGTGAGAGTGGCACCGGTAAAGAGATGGTGGCCCGCGCGGTGCACGAGGCGTCGCCGCGTGGGAAGGCGAAGTTCCTGGGCGTCAACTGCGGCGCCATTCCCGAGCACCTGCTCGAGAGCGAGCTGTTCGGCAACGTGAAGGGCGCCTACACGGGGGCCGATCGAGATCGCAAGGGTCTGTTCCGCGAGGCCGAGGGCGGCAGCGTGCTGCTCGACGAGATCGGCGAGATGCCCGACAAGATGCAGGCGGGCCTCTTGCGCGTGCTCCAGGAGCGCAAGGTACGCCCGGTGGGCGGCGCAACCGAAGAACCGGTGGACGTGCGCCTGGTCTTCGCGACGAACAAAGAGCTGGAGGCGATGGTCAAGGACGGTCGCTTCCGGGAGGACCTCTACTACCGCATCCACGTCGTCGAGCTGCGGCTGCCGTCGCTGCGCGAACGCTCGGAGGACATCCCGCAGCTGGTCGATCACTTCCTGGGTCTGTTCTCCGCGCGCTACAAGCGCGACAAGGGCACGCTCTCGCGGGACGCCATGCGCCGGCTGATGGCCTACGACTGGCCGGGTAACGTGCGACAGCTCGAGCACGTGCTCCTGAACGCCTGGGTGCTCTCGGATCGGAGTGAGCTTCAGGTGGACGACCTCGACGTGCCGGACGGCCGGGTCTTCACCCCGCGCACGGACTCGTCGCACCACGGGCCCGCCACCGAGTCGCGCTCGACCACGACGACCAATCGGCCGCCCCGCTCCAGTCAGCGCCGGCCGCCCAAGAGCACCATCAGCCAGCACCGCTCGGACGAGCGGGAGAAGATCCTGAAGGCCCTCCAGGCCTGCAACTGGAACCGGGTCAAGGCCGCAGAGCTGTCCGGCATCCCGCGGCGCACCTTCTATCGCCGCCTGCGCGAGTACGGCATCCAGTGAGCCCTTGCGCTCGGTGCGCTTCTTCCCCAAACAAGAGCGTCATGAAGCTCCTCCTCGCGATCGGGCTCGGCCTCGCGCTGGTTGCCTGCAAGCAAGCCGAGCCCGCGCCCACCGCGTCGAGCTCGAGCCCCGCACCGCGCACCGGCCTGCTCGCGGTCGGCGATCCGGCGCCGGACGTCGCAGCAACGGCCCACAACGGCCAGACGGTGCGCCTGCGCGACTTCGGCGGCAAACCGGTGGTCGTCTACTTCTACCCGAAGGACGACACGCCCGGCTGTACGGTGGAGGCCCAGGGCCTCCGGGACGAGTGGGGCGCGCTGTCTGCCGCGGGCGCGGTCGTGATCGGCGTCTCCACCGACGACAACGAGTCGCACAAGGCGTTCGCGGAGAAACACGCGCTGCCGTTCCTGCTCTGGCCGGACGAGAAGGGCAGCATCGCCGCTGCCTTCGGCGTGCCGGTGAGCATGGGCCACGCCAAGCGCGTGACCTTCGTCATCGGCAAGGACGGCAAGATCAGCAAGGTGTTCCCGGAGGTGAAGCCCAAGGAGCACGCCCAGGAAGTTTTGGCAGCGATCCGCGCGACGGCGAGCTGAAGTACACTCCCGCCCGATGGCGGAGAGCTTCCGGTTCCTGACGCGGCGTCGCGTGCTGGCGCTCGGGCTCGCCGGGGCGTCGGTCCTGGTCGTGGGCGGCGGGGTGAGCTCGCTGCTCGGCGGCGCGCCACCCGTCGCGGGCCTCCGGGTGCTGAGCGCCCGCGAGTACCGCACGCTGGACGCGCTGGCCAAGACGCTCCTGCCGAGCGGCGGGGCCTTCGAGATCGGCGCGGAGCGCTTCGACCTCGGGCGGGCGTTCGACGCTTACCTGGCCGGGGAGCCGGCGGACAACGTGAAGAAACTCCAGCGCGCGCTGCTCTTGTTCGAGCTCGGGCCGCTGCTCTTCGAGCGCCGTTGGTCGAGCTTCTCGCGCCTCTCGGACGCCGAACGCCTCAGCCACTACGAGGCCTGGACCACCAGCGACAGGCTGGTGCGCCGCCAGGTCGCCACCGCGTTCCGGAAGTTCATGGCGCTGGTGTTCTACGACAACCCGGAGGTCTGGCCGCACATCGGCTATCCGGGGCCTTCGCTCGCGAGGTTCTCGAAATGAGCGGCAGCATCCGCGATCTGTCCAAAGAGCCGCCGCCCGCGGGGCTGACCTGTGAGGTGCTGGTCATCGGCTCGGGCCCCGGCGGCGCCACGGCCGCCCGCGTCCTCGCCGAGGCCGGTCGCGAGGTCGTGGTGCTCGAGGAGGGCGGCGACCGCACCGGAACCGACCTCACCCAGCGCGACGGTGCCATGTACGACCAGCTCTACATGGACCGCGGCGGGCGCGTCACCGAGGACCTGTCGGTGAGCGTGCTGCAAGGCCGCGCCCTGGGCGGCGGCGGGGTGATCAACGTCTCCGACGTCGTTCCCATCCCGGACGGCGTGCTCAGGCACTGGCAAAAGAAGCACGGGCTCAGCGACTTCTCGCCCGAGACTCTGGCGCCGTTCAAGGCCAAGGCGCTGGAAGATCTGTCCGCGAACCGCATCCCCGAGGCGGCGCTGAACGAGGCCAACCGCCGGTTGCGAGCGGGGGCGGAGAAGCTCGGCAAACGCGGCGAGGTCATGCTCCACAACCGCGTCGGCTGCGCGGGCCTCGGCACCTGTCTGCTCGGCTGCCCGCTCAACGCCAAGCGGAACCCGCGCTTCGTGTCCATCCCCAAGGCCATGGACAAGGGCGCGCGCTTCTTCTTGCGCGCGCGCGCGTTGCGCATCCACGACTTCCGCTCCGAGGTCAAACGGATCAGCGTGGCCACGCTCGACGAGCACGGCTATCACACCAAGGGCAACTTCGACATCCGGGCACGGGTGGTGATCGTGGCGGCGAACGCCATCGGCAGCGCGGAGCTGCTCCTTCGCTCGGAGATCGGCACACAACATGTCGGCAAGCACCTGACGCTGCAACCGCAGCTGCCCATCACCGCGCTGTTCGACGAGCGCATCCGGGCCTTCGACGGCATCCCGCAGGCCTACGCGGTCACCGAGTTCGAGAAGGACGACGATCCCGAGCACGGGCTCTGGGGCTTCCGCATCGAGGCAGTGATGGGCACCCCGGGCAACGTCGCCTCGCTCCTTCCGCTGGTCGGTCGAGCCGGCAAGGAGCTGATGGCCAACTACGACCGCATCGCCGCCTCACTGCTGCTGGTCCCAGACGGGCCCTCCGGCACGGTGCGCTTGGGCGCGAGCGCCGGTCACCCCATCGTCTTCTATCGCCAGGCCGAGAACCACAAGGCGCGCCTCCGGGAGGCCATCAAGGAGGCCGCGCGCATCTACTTCGCCGCCGGCGCACGCCGCGTGCTCGTGCCGACGATCCCGCCCTTGCTCTTCGACTCGGAGGCTGACATCGGCAAGGCGGACTCGTTGCCGTTTGCGCCCGCAACGGCGCCGCTGATCTCCGCTCACCAGCAAGGCAGCGTGCGCTTCGCGGGCTCGCCGGACCAAGGCGGCGCCGACCCCGACGGCCAGGTCTTCGGCACCCGCGGCGTGTACGTGTTCGACTCGTCGGGATTTCCCAGCAGCGCGTCGAGCCACACCATGACGCCGATCTTGACGGTGGCGCACTACCTGTCGGCGAAGCTGGCGCAGGATCAGAGCGCGTTCTCGACCAAACCCGCCAGCTCTTCGTAGCTGTAGTTGCCCACGAACAGGTCCGCGCCGATGATGAACGCCGGCGTGCCGAACCCGGGGAGCTTCAGCGCGTCGATCTCGCGCTTGTCGGACAGCACGCCGTCGCGGTGGATGCCGAGCTCGAGCGCCCGGCGCAAGCGCGTGCGATCGATGGCGAACGCCTCCGCGAAGCGCAACAGGTCCGCCGGCGCGAGGGTGCTCTGGTTCCTGAACAACACGTCGTGGTATTGCCAGAAGCCCTCGTCGCCGAGCTGGGCCTTTGCCTCCCGCGCGGCCTCGGCGGCGCCCATCGCGTGCTCGTGGCGCGCGATGGGGTAGTCACGCCAGACCAGCGCGACGCGCTCTCCGTAGGTCTGCATCACGCGCTTCACCGCCGGCTGGACCGCGGCGCAGAACGGGCACTGGTAATCGCCGATCTCCTGCACGACCAGCTCGGGCTTGTCGGCGCCCCGCCGCGGCAGCTGGGGCGGCACCGAAGCGGTCGCGACCGGAACGCAGGCACCCAGGGCGAGGGCGCCCACGCCGCCCAGGAGCTCGCGCCGGCTCGGCATCAGTCGCCCCGGCACACCGCCACGTCACCCGGCGCGTTGCGGCGACTGCGGTCGCGGCAGGCCCAGCCCGGACCGAAGCCGTCGCAGTCCGAGTTGCCACCGCAGAGCGCCGCGCAGATGCCGCCGGAGTCGTCGATGCACGCGGAGCCCGACGGGCAGTCGTGGTCGCTCCCGCACGAGACCGTGCACATACCCCCCGGGTAGTCTTTGCCTTCGACGCAGCGCTCCTTGCAGTCCGCGTGGTCGTTGCAGGCGCCACCGACCAGCCTGCTACCGGGGCCCACTCCCCCGCGGTCGTCGTCGTCGTCCCCGCAAGCCGAGAAGCTCAGCGCAAATCCCAGCAACACCAACGAACAGAGCGCGCGCATCCTTTTCTCCTCGTGCTCAGCCAATCCCCAGCTGCTTGAGCTTCTTGTGCAACCCCTCTCGGGTGATGCCCAGCGTCTTGGCCGCGCTGGTCTTGTTGTTGCCGTGCTCGCGCAGCGTCTCCAGGATGAAGTACTTCTCCACCCGCTCGACCATGTCCTTGAGGGAGCCCTTGACCGCGCCGGCCTGGGCGATCACGCCCTCCATCTGCCGCACGCGGGGGCTCAAGAGATCCGGCGTGATGAAGCCGTCCGGCTCGGCCTGGATCACCAGGCGCTGGATCTCGTTCTCCAGCTCGCGCACGTTGCCGGGCCAGTCGTACGCCATCAACAGCTCCATGGACCCCTGCGAGAATCCCGCTACGGGTTTGCCGACCTCCTTGGTGTAGCGCTCCAGGAAGTGGCCTGCCAGGAGCGGCACGTCGTCGCGCCGTTCGCGCAGCGGCGGAACGCGGATCGGGAACACCTTGAGCCGGTAGTACAGGTCCTCGCGGAAGCGCCCGGCCTGCACCTCCTTCTCCAGGTTCCGGTTGCAGGCGGCGACGATGCGCACGTCCACGATCTTGGTGTGGGTGGCGCCCACGGGACGAATCTCCCCCTCCTGGAGCACCCGGAGCAGCTTGGCCTGGAGCGCGAGGGGCATCTCGGTCACCTCGTCCAGGAACAAGGTGCCGCCGTCGGCCACGTCGAACAGGCCGCGCTTCTCCTCCGTGGCCCCGGTGAACGACCCGCGTTTGTGACCGAAGAGCTCGCTCTCCAGCAGGTTCTCCGGCAGGGCCGCGCAGTTCTGTGCGACGAAGAGCTTGGCGCGGCGACGTGAGCGGTAGTGCACCGCCGACGCGATCAGCTCCTTGCCCGTCCCGGTCTCGCCCTCGACCAGCACGGTGACGCGGGTGTCCACGACCTTGTCGAGCTGCTTCATCAGCTCGCGGATCGCCCGGCTCTGCCCGATGATCTCCACGGCGCCGCTGGTCTTGGCGCGCTCGCGGCTCTTGAGGAACGAGTTCTCCTTCTGGAGCTGCTCCTCGGCCGCCAAGAGGCGCCGCACCAGGCGCGCGTTGGCGACGGCCAGAGAGGCGCTCGCCGCCAGCACGCCCAGCGCCTCGAGGTCGGCCGAGTCGAACATCCCCGGCGAGGCGCGGTTGTCCACCTGCACCACGCCCAGGATCTCCTCGCCCTTCCACAGCGGCACGCCGATGGTGCTGCGGATGCTGGCCCCGAGCAACGACTCGGAGCTGAAAGACTCGGCCGGAGCGTCGGCGGCCAGGACCGCCGCGCGCTCGCGCACCACCTTGCGGAACACGCTGCGCGTCACCGCCACGGCGCCGCCCGGCGCCTCGCCCCGACCTTCGGCGCCGCGCACCCGGGTCAGCACGGGGACGTAGCCGGCGTCGCCGCGCTCCGCCTCGGTCTCGATGTCGTCGCGCAGGACCAGCGTGGCGTGGGTCGCGGCCGGCACCAGCTCGAGCGCGGCGTCCGCCACGGCTACCAGCACCGAGTCCAGGTCGGCTGCCCCGCCAATGGCCTTCTCGACTCGGTACAGCGTGGCGAGCACGCCGGTGTTCCGCTCGCTCGACGCGGTGAAACCCGGGAGCTCGCCGATGGGCCGGACGCTCACCACGTGGGAGGGCTCGCGCTCGGCGCCGAGCTCGACGCGCACGCCGGTGCTCTCTTCCGCCGCGCCGCCCAGCTCGACAACGTCACCGGACTCGAGCACCGTGCGGAGCGAGCTGGCCTCGCCGAGCAGAATGCGCTGCGTGCCGCGGAGGATGGCCGTCCCGTTCGTGCTGCGCAGATCCTCCAAGGTCACGCGCTCGGCGCCGATCACCAGCCGGGCGTGCTCGCCGGAGACGTGCGTCTCCTCGAGCTGCAGCTCGTTCGTGGCAGCGCGCCCGATGCGCACGACGTCCCCGTCGGGCTCGAGGACCCGGCCTTTTGCGCTGCCGTTCAGTACCTCGAGCCTGACGCTGGCCATCTCCTGGCTCTTCTCTCTGCCGCCCGGGCCGGCCGAGCGCCGCGCGCTCAGTCCGCGCGCGCTTCGATGCGGTACATCACCTGCTTGACGGGCGCGTCGCCGGCGATCTTGTCGCGGTCGCCGCTCTCCGCGTTCTTGTCGATGACCTTGCGCAGCTTGGCGGCGGCTTCCTTCGAGCCCTTGGGCGAGAGGTGGTCGATGGTCTGCGCTGCCACGAAGCGCACCGCCGCGTTCTCGAACGAGTCGATGCGAGTCACGAGCTCGTCGCGCTGCGCGTCGCCGCCCAGGATGGCGCCCATGTAGCCCGCCTTGATGGCGACGAACTGCGTGGCCTGCTCCTGGTTCGAGCTCTTCTCCATTTCGCCCAGGTAGCAGTCGGGCTTGTCGCCGCAGGTCTTCACCAGCTTCTCGGCCTGCGCGTACAGGTCCTTCTCGAGCTTGGTGCCGTATTTGTCCACCGCGGCCTTCACCTTGTCGAGCTGGCTGGCCTTGGCGAGCTTGATGGTGGTGACGAGGATCGCGCCTTGCAGGGCCTTCAGGTCCTCGCCGCTGCCCTTGGTCTTCTCGGCGCGCTCGAGCAGCCAGTCCACGAACTCGTCGGCGTTGTAGAACTGACCGGCGGCCTCCGCGAGCATCTGAAGCGCGTTCATGCCCGGTGGCACGTTGGCCTCGATCGAAATCTTCTCGAAGGTCTCCTTGAAGGCCTTCATCGTGTCCGGTGACTCCGGTAGCTTCACCAGCTCGCGCGCGATCAGCGCCCGAGTCACGTCCTTCTCGGCCTTCTGAAGCGCGTCGAGCATGGGCGCGACGCCCTCGCCGCGCCCGATGGTGCCCACCATGATGGCCGCCGTCTGCACGTGCGGCGCATCCTGGGGCTTCTCCTTCATCTTCTTCTCGTCTTCTTCCTTGATCTGCTTGAGCTCCTTCAGGCGCCGGTAGTGGAAGGCGATCATCTTCTCGTCTTCGCCCTTGAGCAGCTTGACGGCCGCTTCGGCGGCGGGCTTGCCGATCTTGACCATGGCCAGGATGGCCGTGGCTTGGCAGTCCACCTTGGACGGGTCGAGCATGATCTTGACCATGGGCTCCACGGCCTCGGGCGCGGCGAGCTCGCCGAGCACCTGCGCCGCCGTGGTCTGCCAGAACAGCTGGTCCCGGTAGGGATCGATCTTGTCCTTGTCCTTGTCGCCCGCGGGGCGCTCGATGGGGGCCTCCAGCGCCGAGATCAACGGGCCCGTCCAGCTCTTCGCCTTGATCTGCACCATGGCGTCGTTGAAGTCCTTGTAGGCGATGCCGCCGAGCATGGTGCTGGCGCGAAGCTTCAAGAACGCCTGCACCAACGGGTCGTTCAGCGACTCGATCTTCAGGTCGGACGAGGCGCGCACGGCCCACTTGATGTCGGCGTCGTCCTTGCTGGTGGCCGGCTTCTTGGCGAACTCCTCGAAGGCCTTCTTCAGCGCCGGCTCGGTGCGCTTGTCCCGGAACGAGGCCAGGAGCTTGATCAGCGCGACCCGGGTCTTGGTGTCCATCTCGCTGTACTTGTCCACGTAGGTCTTGGTCAGCGGATCGACGATCTTGTTGAGCAGGTTCTGGACCTCGGGGGCGTTGTTGTCCCCCTTGGCCTTGCTGCTGGCGTCTTCGAAGAACTGCCCCAGGCGGGTGACCGACCGAGCCCGCCAGGACGGGTCGTCCAGCTTCGAGACCCAGTAGTCGGGCTGACTCTCGTCCTTGCAGCCGACCAGAAGGACGCTGGACGCCGTGACCGCGAACGCGGTGGTGGCGGTGCCGAGGAGCAGGGAGCGGATGAGCGACGCACAAGCGCGCGAGGAGCGGAACATCTCGTAGTGCCTCCGGAGTCTGTCTGGATCGGGTTCGTTCGGGGGCCGGGGAGCCGTGAAGGGCGCGAAAGCCCCAGGGATCCGGCGGTCCAAAACCCCGCCGGACCGTACGTCGGCCTCAAAGCCCCTGTCAACGAAGGGTGGAGCGTGACGCGCTGCGTCAGCTCGGCGAGATCAGCCGATGATCATGCCCTCGCTGAGCAACGCACCCTGCTCGAAGCGGCGCAGGTTCCAGCGTTCGAAGACCTCCGGGACCGCGCCGCCGGCGACGACCTCGGCCATCAGCTTGCCGATCACGGGCGCCATCATGAAGCCGTGCCCCATGAACCCGCAGGCGAGGAAGAAGCCCGAGAGCTCGTCGATCTCGCCCACGATCGGGTTCGAGTCGGGGGTGATGTCGTAGAGACCGGCCCACTGCCTCAGGATCTTCACGGAGCCGAGGATGGGGCAGGCTCGGAGCAGCGAGCGCGAGTAGAGCGCCAGGAACCGGTACGAGGAGCCCTGGTCGGCGCCGTGCGGCACCTTCTCGTTGCTGATGCCGCCGACGATCTCGCCGCGAGTGGACTGCGAGAAGTAGAGGCCGTCGCTGAGATCCGCCACCAGCGGCTCGAGCCAGGGCTTGAGCGGCTCGCTCGAGCAGATCTCGTGGCGATGGGGCCGGTTCGGCAGCGTGATGCCGGCGAGCCGCGCCACCTCCGGGCTGAGCGCGCCTGCGGCGTTCACCACGCGGCTCGTCTTGATCGTGCCTTTGTCGGTCACGACCGCGCTCACGCGCTTGCCCGTCGTCTCGATGCCGGTGACGCGGGTGAAGGTCTCGACCTCCACGCCCCGGGTCCGCGCCCCGTCGGCGTAGCCCCAGACGAACGGCCAGGGAAAGACCACGGCGTCGTCGGGGTTGTAGCAGGCGGCGACCACGCCGTCGGTGGACAGCTCCGGCACGACCCCGCGGGCCTGCTTCGGCTCGAGCAGCCGCGTGGTCAGGCCGCACTCGTTCTGAAGCTTCACGCTCTCGGCCAGCGCCTTGGCCTTGGCGTCGCTCCGCACCAGGAAGAGGTACCCGCCCTGTCTGAACCAGGTGTTGATGCGGTGCTCGCGGGCGAAGTCCCGGCAGATGCGCAGCGACTCCTGCATCAGGCGCACGTTGGCCTCGCTGGACCACTGCGCCCGCACGCCGCCGCCGTTGCGCCCGCTGGCACCGCCGCACAGATACGACTGGTCCAGCACCACGATGTCGCGCAAGCCCTGGTGCTTTGCCAGGTTGTACGCGATGGCCAGGCCCATGATGCCCGCGCCGACGATCACGACTTCGGCTTCCTGTCGCATGCTCAGCCCTTCGCGCGAGCGTCCGCCAGACGCGCCAGGATCTCGGCGTGCAGACGGCCGTTGCTCGCGACGATTCCGCGCTCGTTCACCAAGCTCTCGCTCAGGTAGTCGATGGGCTCGCCGAAGGCGTCGGTGAACCGCCCGCCCGCCGCGTGGATGATGGCCTCGCCGGCGCACACGTCCCAGCGGCTGCCCGCGCGGGCCGGTGCCACGTAGGCGTCGGCCGTGCCGGCGGCGACCTCCGCGCACTTCAGCCCGGCGCTGCCCAGCGCGTCGAGTCGGCGGACTCCCAAGGCGGCCAGTGCTGCTTCGAGCGCCGGGCTCCGGTGCGACCGGGTCGAGAGCACCCGCGCCTCGGAGAGCCTCGCAGTGGCGCTGACGCCGAGCGGTCGTCGCGTCCCATCGACTTGGACGACCTCCGCGCCTTCACCCACGCGCCCTTGCCAGGTCGTGCCCGTGGCCGGCGCATGGACCAGCCCGCACACGGGGCGGCCGGCCTCGAGCAGGCCGATCATCACCACGAACTCGCCGTTCTTCTTCACGAACTCCCGCGTGCCGTCCAGCGGATCCACGAAGAACACGCGCTCCGCCCCGCGGTAACCCGCGAAGCTCTCGGGATCGCTCTCTTCGGCGACCACGGGCACGCCGGGAAACGCCGCGGCGAGGCGCCGGCAGATCAGCTCGTTGGCGCGGCGATCGGCCTCGGTCACCGGGTCCCGCGGCGCCTTGTAGTCCACGTCGAAGGGCTGCGAGTAGACCTCGTTGATGATGAGCGCCGCCTGCTCGGCGATCTCGCGCAGCGTGTTCAAAACAGCGCTCACGCGTCGACTCCCACGTCGCGCAGGCGGTTTCGGAGCGCGACCAGCACCCAGTCCTCCAGGTACGGCGGACCCTTGCCCGCCTCGCGCACCAGCTGATCGAGCTGGAGCGAGCTCTTGGGACCGAGCACGACCGCGCTCACTTTGCGGTTCTGGAGCGCGAAGCGCAGGGCCGCGGCGCGCATCGTCAGGATCGGGCCGCCGACCGTGGGCCTGAGCGCGTCGAGCTGGCGCACGCGGGTCCTGAGCTCGTCCGGCGTCCAGCGCTCGGCGCGGTGATCGCCCTCCGGGAACACCTTGTCGCCGCTCCAGTGCCCGCACAGGAGCCCGTAGGAGAGCGCGGAGTGGGCCAAGACGCCCACGTCGTTCTGCTCGATGTCCGAGATCAACGCGCCCAGGTCGCTGGTCGCGAACACGTTGTACGCGAGCGAGATCACGCCGGCCCCCTTGGCGACGCCTGCCCGCGCCACCTCGGCGTTACCCGCGCTGACACCCCACGCGCGGAGCTTGCCGGCGCTCACGAGCTCGGCCAAGAGCTCGCACGCCTCGCCCTTGGCGATGGCCTCGGTGGAAGGGTTGTGGAGCAGCACGACGTCCACGACCTCGCGCCCGAGCCGCTCCCGGGAGCGCTCGAAGGCCTCCTTCAAGTACGCGGCGTCGAAGCGCTTGCGCGGGACCGAGGCGTCGCGGTCCGTGCCGAGCTTGGTGACCACGCGCGCGCTCTCGTCGCCCTTCAGGCGCTCGCCCAGGCGTCGCTCCATGGCGCCGCCCGCGTAGCTGTCGGCGGTCTCGAACAGCGTGATGCCCAGGGCTCGGGCCCGGTCGATGACCTTGTCCTGCTCGCTCTCCGGCACCGGGCCGTAGCCGTCGCCCGACAGTCCCCAGGTGCCGAGCGCGAGCTCGCTCACGGAGAGGCCGGTCTTGCCGAGGGGTCTCCGGCGCATGGGCGTCTCCCTATGCCAGGCTGGCGGGCACGTCCAGGTTTGCTGCGTCCAGGAGCTCCGCGTCCGCGAGCACCTCGCGCGCCGGTCCGTGGCCGACCAGACGCCCGGCACCGATGACCAGGACGTCGGCGTCGAGCTCGAGCGCGGCCTCCAGATCGTGGGTGGCGAAGAGCGTGGTGGCTCTGGTGTCGCGAACGGCGCCGAGGACCGCCCGCCGCGCACGCGCGTCGAGGCTGGCCGTGGGCTCGTCCAGGAGCAGCACACCGGGCTCGGCGGACAGCACCGTCGCCAGCGCGAGCCGGCGCTGCTCGCCCAGGCTCAGCGACGAGGGAGCGCGCGCCTCCATCTCGGCGAGGCCCACCCGCCCGAGCGCCGCGCGCGCGAGCGAGAGCGGCTCCGGCAACGACCGCCGCTTGGGGGCGAAGGCCGCCTCCTCCAGCACGCTGGGCAAGAACAGCTGGTCCGCCGGCTCGGCGAACACGAAACCGATTCGGGCGCGGAACGCCGCCAGCGTCTTCTTCTCGAGCGAGAGGTCGTCCACCGCGATGCGACCCGAGAAGCGTACCGCGCCGACCAGCGCCAGGAGCAGCGAAGTCTTGCCAGCGCCGTTCGCGCCGACCAGAGCCACTCGCCGCCCCGCCTCGATGGTCGCGCTGATGCCGTGTACGACCTCTCTGGGCTCGCCGCCCAGACCGTCCTCTCGCCAGACGTGCAGGTCTTCGATGGCGACACGAGCGGCGATCACTGCACGCTCCAGTCGGAGAGGTGGAGCGCGAACGCGAGCGCGAGCGCGAGCGCGGTCACGGCCAGCCCGTCGAGGCCGAAGCGCGAGCGCTCGGCGCCGAACGCACCTCTGAGCCGCATCGCCAGATCGACGCGTTCGGCGCGCGCGGTGGTCCGTACCAGGAGCTGCGCCAAGACCTCGGGGCCGAAGCGTCTGGCGCCCCGGAGCTGCCGGGCCAGGACCAGGCGACGTCCCTCGCTGCCGACGTGCTCGAGCTGCCAGAGCAAGGTGTGTACGGTGCTGGCCAAGCTGCGGGGCACGCCGAGCGTGGCGAGCGCCGAGCCCAGCTCGGCGAGCGGGATGGTGCTGGCGATCGACGTCGCGACGAGCGCGGCGCCCAGCGCGCGCGCCAGGATCTCGGGCGCGCGCGCGCCGCCGCCGCCGACGAGGAGCGGCAGGAGCAGCGCGCCGAGGCCGAGCAGCACCGGCACGAGCCGGACCGCGAGCCAGCGCGGGCTCGGTCGAGTGACGAGCAGCACGCCGGCGAGGATCGCGGCCAGAAGAGCGCGACTCGTCGTGCCGGCGAGGGGCGCCGTGGCGATACCCGCCGCCAGCACGATCAAACCCGCGAGCCGCGCAGCGGGTCCGGGCGTCACGGCGACGGGCGCGCGTGCTCGACCACGCGCCCGAGGGCGTCGGGAGTCTCGGTGGCGAGCGGCAAGAGCGCGCAAGCGATGCCCACCGCCAGCGCGGCCCAGACGAAGCCCATGCGCCGGGAGCGCACCGGAACGCTGGGGCCCTCGAGCAGCGGAGGGAGCGCGCTCGCGCTCGGGCGGGTCGCCGCGAGCAGCCCCGGCGCCAACTTCACCAGGTGTCCGAGCGCGAGCGCGGTGAGCACTCCTTCGACGCAACCCGCCAGCGCCTGGATGCCGACCAGCCAACCGAACGCCAGACCGGCTGGCACGCCCGTGGCGGCGACCAAAGTGAAGGCGAGACTCACCGCGGAGAGCACGTTGCCGAGCAGCGTGCCCAGCACCGCCGAGAGCCCGAGTCGTCCGGGCCCGAGCAGACGGTGCACGCCGTGCACCGCGAGCACCGGCAGGACGGCGATGTTCAGCACGTTGATGCCCAGCGCCGTGATGCCGCCGTCGGCCAGGAGCAGGGCCTGCACCACCAGCACCGCCACGAGCGCGAGCACCGCGCGCGCGGGGCCGACCGCGAGCGTGAGCAGCCCGGCACCGATCACGTGCGCGCTGGCGCCGGGCACGAGCGGCACGTTGATCGCCTGCGCGGCCAGCACGAACGCCGCCAGAGTGCCGGTGAACGCCAGCCCCCGCTCGCCCCCGTCGCGCAAGTGCCGGCCGACCAGCACGGCGGCGGCCCCGCCCGCGGTGTTGACGCCGATGAGCCAGCCGGGGCTGGTGACGATGCCGTCTGCCAGGTGCACGCTCGGAACGTAGAGCCGGCCCCAGAGGCGTGCCACCTTTATTTCAGGTCGTGCTACCTGGGAACCACCGAGAAATAGTGGAGGCTGGTGAAGCTCTGGCTCTTCGGCGCCGCGAGCTCGAGCTTCACCGGGCCGGTTGGGACGTTCGCCGGCAGCTCCACGGCGACCTCCTGCCACTCGGCCTCGGGCTCGAGCGCCAGGCTGCCGGCTTTCGCGCCGCCCACGAACAGCTCGAGCTGCATGGCGCTGTCGGTCAGGAGGCGCGCGACCAGCTTGGCACCAGGACGGACGCTCAGCGAGAAGCGCTCCAGCGTGCGCCCGGCGCGTCCGCCGTCCGCGCGGCGGCGCTCCGACACCCAAGCCTCGTGGACTCGGTTCTCGACCTGGGTGGCCCAGAACAGGGAGTAGTCGTGCTCCGCCTCGCTCTCCAGATCGGCGACGTCGAGCCGGTCCAAGATCTCGCCGCGCACCTCACCGAGCGGCTCCTCGGCGGAGCCGAGCGTCTCGTAGTCGGCGACGTGGGCGACCATGGTCTTGCCGCCCAGGATGGTGGCGCTCACCGTGCGCGAGGTGAGCTCTGCGCCCATCAGCGGCGGAACCGCCATCCACTCCGGGTAGACGATGAAGTGGGTCGGCAGCGCGCTCCGCGGCAGACGCTCGTAGTGCTCGAAGCGCGAACCGGCGCCGGCGGCCCAGTAGCGCGGCTCGCTCTTGGTGGTGAGCCCGACCACGTCGAAGGTGCGCCGCTCGGAGAAGTACGCGATGGCTCCGGTGTCGTTCACGCCGATCAGCGCGTCGGCAGGCAGCGCGTCCCGTGCCCAGCGCCCCAGGCTGGTCTGCTGGCGCCGGATGGCGTCGGAGCTCTCCGCCAGATCGTCGATGGACCGCGACAGCTCGGAGGCGAACGCGCCCACCAGGCCGGCGGCCAGCGCCACCCCCACGTGGCGGGTGAAGCGCGCCAGCACCAGCCCCGCGCCCTCCGCCAAGGCCGCGAGCGCGATGAACCAGCCCGGCGCGAACGGCCACAGGTAGCGCAGCCGGTTGCACAGCATGCAGTCGAAGCTCGCGGGGATCAGCATGCCCAGCGCGACGGCCAGCACGAATGCTCCGCGAAAGCCCCGTTTCTCGCGCCAGGCCAAGGCGACCAGCGCCGGCAGCGCGAGCCAGGCGAGCCAGCGCCCGCCGGCGGGAATGAAGATGGCGCTCCAGATCTGACCGTCGAAGAGCGTGCCGAAGAGCAGCTCGACGTTGGCGCCGATCGCGCTCCAGAGTCGTTCGTCCTGGTGGTAGGGGTTGAGCGGCAGCCACTTGGCGAGCGCGGTCGTGCTGGTGGACTGGCCGGTGAGCGCGCGGTTCAGGAGCGCGGGCAGCGCGAGACCGCCGAGCGGGAGCAGCGCCCAACCCCGGCTCGTTCCGCGGGGCCTGAGCGCCAGACTGGCGCACGCACAGAGCAGCGCGATGGCGCCTTCGGGTCGCATCAGCTGCGCGGCGCACGCGGCCGCTACGAGCTCGACGCGCCGGGCCGGCTCGCTCCCCTCCGCGTGCTCGGCGGCCAGTCGCGCGGCGCGCACCAGGAGCCAGGCGAACGGTACGACCTCCATGCCGCTGCCCGCGCACCAGACCAGTCCGCCGAACGCCGGCACCATGGCGCCGGCCGCGATGGCGACGGGGCGGCTGGTCAGGCCCAGCGCCAACCGGTAGGTGTCCAGGGCGAGCAGCGACAGGCTGAGCCAGCCGAAGACCCAGGCCACCCAGATCACGCGCAGGCCGCCCAGGCCCAGCGCGTGGAACGGGCCGAGCAACAGCGGCCAGAGCAAGCTGGTCGCGCCGGGGGTGGGCGCCGAGCCCGGCGTGTAGACCAGCGGCTGGCCGCTCGCGAAGCTCTTGGCGTACTGGAAGTGGATGTAGCTGTCGTCGAGAGGCACCGCCGGTTCGCCGCCCGTCGCGGCGAGGATGCCGCGCGTCGCCACGACTCCCAAGACGAGGCAAACGAATCCCCAGGGCAGCCAGGGCTTGGCTCGCGCGACGAAGCTCGGGGCTGCCATCTCGGACCGCCGGCATGATATCCGGCGCCCATGCGGATCGACCCCTATGCCGACGCGCCGCGCCTGCCTGAGCGCGACACGGTCGATCCGCGCCTGCTGGTCGGGGCGGGCAGCGAGCCCATCGAGCTCGAGATCGGCCCTGGCCGGGGCTGGTTCCTGATCGAGCGCCTCGAGGCCGAGCCGAACGCTCGGATGATCGGGCTGGAGATCCGGCGCAAATGGGCGACCCTGGTCGATCGCCGGCTCGCCGCCCGGGGCTTCGGCGAGCGCGCGAGGGTCTTCGCCGAGGACGCCCGCGGCGCCTTGCCGCGTTTTCCGGCCGCGTGCGTGAGCATCGCGTACCTGCACTTCCCCGATCCCTGGTGGAAGAAGCGCCACCAGAAGCGGCTGGTGCTGACGCCCGAGCTCGCCCGCGAGCTCGGCCGGGTGATCGTAGCGGGTGGCGAGCTGTTCGTGCAGACCGACGTGGTCGAGCGCGCCCTGGCCTACGAGCAGGTGGTCGGCCTCGAGCCCGCCTTCGAGCCCTGGCCCGGCGGCCCGCGTCTCGAAGAGAACCCCTACGGCGCGCGGAGCCCGCGAGAACGCCGGGCGATCGAGGACCGGCTGCCGGTGGTCCGAATGCGCTGGCGGCGCCGATCCACGGCCGAAACGCCGCCGCCTTGATCCGGCCGGACCGGTAGGGCTAGGCTGCCGAGCGTGATTCGCACCTGGCTCGCCCTGGCCGCGCTGGCGCTTTCCGTCGTGGGTTGCGCCACCTACCGCGAAGATCTGAACCGCGGGCAGCGCTTCTACGAGGAGAACGAGTACGAGCGCTCACTGGCGATCTTCCGCGTGCTCGAGCCCGACATGGACTCCCTCGAGCTGTCGGATCAGGCGCGCTACGCCTACCTGCGTGGCATGACGGACTACCGCTTGGGCTTCCGCGCGGACGCGCGCCACTGGCTCGCCGTGGCGAAGGCCGTCGAGCAGGAGCACCCCGGTGGCCTCAGCCCGCAGTGGAAGCAGCGCCTCGAAGAAGCGCTGAACGATCTGAACCAAGAGGTGTACGGAGGCGGCGAGCGCTTCGACAAGAGCCGCTCCACCGCGACCGAGACCACCAAGGGTCCCGGCGAGCGCCCCGCCGCGCCGCTCGCACCCGGCAAGTGCAACGCCAACAAGGACTGCCCCGAAGGGCAGACCTGTCAGGCCAACGAGTGCGTCACGCTCTGAGCTGACGAAACACGAAGGAGCGCGGGGCTCTCGCCGGCGCTCCTCCGATTCACGTCGTCAGCTCTCTCTCAGACCTCGCGCTTCAGCGCGGCGATCTGATCCTTCGCCGCCAGCTTCTGCTTCTTCAGCTCCGTCATGTGGTGTTGCTCGGTGGGCGTCAGGAAGGCGCGCCGCTCGAGGCGTCGGACCATACCCTTCAGTTCGTGGTGCTCCTGCTCCAGGCTCGAGAGGCGGTTCTGTGCCGTGCTTTCACCCATGTGCTCTGACCTCCGGTTCCGATCGATGCAACACACGACAGCGCGACTTCATGCCCCCTCTGACGCGATCGACGCGCTGCTGCGGTCTCGACCACGGATCAAACTTAGGAGCCTCCCCCTCGAGGTCAACGGCTAATTCTCGGCCGCTCGGGAACTCCACCCCGGCCCTGGTACACTAGCCCGAGCATGCGTTTTGCACTGCCGCTCGCCGCCGTCCTGAGCCTCGCGTGCGCTCCCGCCGCCCGTCCCGGCGCCGCCGCCCCCAAGCCCGTGGATTCGCAGGGATCGGCTCCTCAGGGACCGATCGTCGTGCCCCGGACCGTGATCACGCCGGGCAGCGAGGCGGACCTGGACGAGCTCTACGCCCAGGCCGAGCGCCAGCTCTCGGCGGGTGCGGCTACCGACGCGGCCAAGGGGTTCGATCGGGTCTACCGGCTAGAGCCCGACGGTCCCCGGGCCGCCGAGTCCCTGTATCGGGGCGCGCTCAGTCACGAGCAGGCCGGTGATCGCGAGACCAGCCTGCAACGCTTCGAGCAGCTCGCGAGCCGCTTCCCCACTCACGCCCTCGCACGCGACGCGCTGCTCCGCGCCATCCGTCTGCTCTGCTTCATGGAGCGCTGGAAGCGCTGCGGCGAAGCCTCCGATCTGTTCATGTCGCGCTACCCCCAGCGCGACTACGGCGAGGACATCGTCGCCTTCGGCGGCAAGGCGCTGTGGCGCGTGTCCGAGGGCGACGTCGAAGGCGCCACGTATTACATCGAGAAGGCGCGCACCCTGGTCGAGGAGCACCGGCTCGACGCCGCCGGCAAGATCCCCCGCGACGTGGCGCAGCTCTACTTCGCGCTCGGCGAGGTGCGCCGCCTCCGCGCCGAGAAGATCCGCTTCAATCCGCTGCCGGCGAATTTCCCCGTCGTGCTCGAGGAGCGCTGCCAGCTCTTGCTCGACTCGCAGAGCGCCTACTCGGACTCGATGCGCGCCCAAGACGCGCATTGGTCGGCGATGGCGGGCTTCCGAGTCGGCGAGCTGTATCACAAGCTGCACGAGGATCTGATGGACATCCCGCAGCCCAAGGCGGACACCGACAAGAAAAAGCAGCTCTTCGAGGGCGCGATGCGCCTGCGCTACAGCATCTTGCTCGACAAAGCGCTGACCATGATGGAACACACGCTCAGCATGTCGGCGCGCACGGGTGAGAAGAGCGCCTGGGTGGGCAAGGCCGAAGACGCCAAGCAGAAGCTCCAGAAGGCGCAGAAGGCCGAGAAGGAGGCCATCGACAAGCTGCCCTACACGCGCGAGCAGTTGCAGGCGGCCCTCGACGACGTGGCAAAGAAGGCCGAGGAGAAGGCGAAGAAGCCGCGGAAGTGAGCCGGCCGTCAGCTCGCCTCCCCCTCCACGAACACCAGCGGCCCGCAGTACGAGCCGATCTCGTCGATGGCGTCGTTGACGGTGCCAGTGGCGCGCAAGGACTCCTCGTCCGAGGTCGCTGGATCGGTGATCACCTCCTTGGTGCGGGTCGCTCGGGTCGAGAGGGTCACGACTCGCAGCCGGAGCGCGTGGTGCAGCTTGGGGTGTTGCTCGTCGAGCACCGCGAGCTCGTCCAGGTAGGTCAGGGCCGCGCGGCCCTGCGCTGCGTCCGATGCGCCGTCGACGCGCGCCACCAAGAGCTGCCGCGACCTGATGATGTGGTCCAAGATGTCCGCGCACTCCACGGTGGCTGCGTCGACGGGCTGCGCCGCGTTCGCGGGCTCGGCGGCGGCCTTCGCCGCAGGAGCCGGTGCCGGCGAGCTCACCGGTGTCGCCACCATGCCATGTACGGCGCGGGGGTGGGTCATCCGGGCGTTCGGGGCGCTGGCCGCAGGCGGCTTCGATGCGACCTCGGCTGAGCGAAACACGATGCCGGGCTGTGAGCCCGCGCAACCGACCACGAACAATGCCACTGCTCCGAAAACGACGCGGGTCATGGGGTCCTCCGATGCTGGGCCCCTACTCGGGCGCGCGGTGCTGGCAGTTGCGCGCTTTCTTGGCCCCGTGCTCTGACGCCGTCACCTGCAGCGTTCGGCGAGCCCGGTCACGCGCTTCAGCAAGTAGTAGTCAGAGTCGCCGATGCGCTCGCCGAGGGCCAGGAGCGCGGGCGCGAGGCCTCGGGCACCCTCGCGAAGGTTCGACGCGGCGTGGAGCGCCGCCTGCACGTCGGACGAGTGGGGCGCGCCGTCGAGCATCGCGGCGAGCGCGCCCAAGATGGCCGGGCTCGTGGGTCTCTCGTCGGCGATCAGCCGTGCGCCGACCACACGGCGCTGCTCGTCGCTGGAGGAGAGGAGCTCCGCGACCTCCGCCTCGAAGCGCGGCCGGCGCGCGAGCAGCGCGCGGGCGAAGGCCGAAGCCCAGCCCTGGCCCATGGCGGCGACCAGCTCGTCGAAGGACGTGCTCTCGTCCAGTTGGACCCCGTCCCAGGCCTCTCCGAAGTGGCGGAGCTCTGGCGGGAGCTCGCGCGGCGCCGGAACGCGGGGAAGACCGGCGCGCAGGAAACGCTCGCGCAGCGTGAGGGTCGACTGGAGCTCCAGCTCCGCGCGTTCGAGCGCGGTGAGCTCGCCGGCGTTCGCGCAGCGTGCGGCTGGCGACAGCAACACCAGGCTCCCCGGCAGGTGCGAGCCCGAGGCGACGCGAGGAAAGCCCGCGAGCCACGCGCGGGCGGGATCGGGCAGCGCGAGCGGCACGTTGCCGACGCAGCGGACGTCGTGGGGGCGCGGCTCTTCCGCGATGGACTCCGTCACGCTCACCGTGCCGCAGGCCAAGCACGCGGTGACGCGCAGGTTTCGCCCCGTGGAGTCGAAGCCCACCGGGCGTTGGAGTGCCAGCTCACACCCGCACTCGACCTCGCGCCCCGGGGGCAACATGAGCGCAGAAGCCTAGCGACGCAGCGAGTCTGACACCATCCGAAGCATGGATCGCGTGGGCGCCCTCGCCCTCGCGTCCGCCGTGGTGGGGTTGGTGGTCGGAGTCGCTGGCTGACCGCGTCGAGACGGTCCGACCCAAGGCGCGACGAGGCTGTCCGGAGGCGTGCCACGACGCGATCTGGCACAGCGGTCGAAGGCGGAGAACTGCGCAGATCCTCGCGGGCACGGAGCTTGCGATGCGGTCCGGGCATGCGGCTGCTCGGACCTTGCTTGGTGATGTTCGTCTTCGGCTCGGCTTGCGGCGGCCAATCCTCCAGCGACGGGACCGGCGGGGCCGCGGGCGCGAGCGGCGGCGCGCCCGGAGGTGGCGGTACTTCGGCCAGCGGAGGCAGCGGCGCCATCGCAGGCACGGGTGGCGCGGGCGCCGTCGCGGGAACGGGCGCGACCGCGGGCAGCGGCGGGATGGGAGCCAGCGCGGGAGCGGGTGGACTCTCGGGCGGCGCCATCGGCGAGTGCAACACCGACGCAGACTGCGAGATGGTGGCGAGCTGTTGCGACTGCGTCGCCGGCAAGAAGGGAACGACCGTCGGACCACCTTGCGACCTGGCCCTGTGCGAGAGCGACATGTGCACGGTGCTCGGCGTGAAGGAGGCACGCTGCATCGCGGGCCAGTGCTCGATCGCGGCGAGCTGCGACCAGAAGCAGGTGTTCTGCAACGCGCTCCCGCCGACCTGTGCGGTGGGGCTCACCCCCTCGGTGGTCAGCGGCTGCTGGGGACCCTGCATCCCGCACCAGGAGTGCTCGGAGGTCGAGAGCTGCTTCGTGTGTCCCAAAGAGACGATCTGCGTGGTCAACGACGCCTGGGGCTCGAGCCACCACTGCGTGAATCCCGCGCCCGGCTGCTCGAGTGGATGCGGGTGCTTGAAGTCACTGGTTTGTATCGGCGGATACAGCGAGTGCGGCGAGTTCGACGACGGCTCGGCCGCGCACTGCTCCTGCCCGACGTGCTGAGTCTTCGCTCTCGCCATGGGCGGCGCTCGTCTGCGCTGCCCGGCGTTCCCTGCCGTGCGACACGGATCGAGCGTTTCACGGGTTCCCGGTCCAAGCCGCGTCGAAACACGGAGTTCACATGGCGCTCCCGCGCGCCACCTGTGCCATTGTGCCGGCGATGTTCCGAGCCCGTACACGAATCGTCCGCAGTGCAGTCTCCGCGCTACTGCTGCTGCTCGCGCTGCTCTCCTGCAAGAACATCAATCGTCTGCTGGGACGCGACAAGCTGCGCGCTCCGGAGGTCCCCGCGGCGCCTCCTGCCCTGGCCATGCCCAGCGGCGAGCCTCGCGAGCAGGCACGAAAGCTCGCCGACGCGCTCGAAGATCCCAAGCAGCGCTTGGCGGCCTGGCTGCGGATCTACGAGGCACTGGACGTGCCCGTATACGGTGTGACGGGTGAAGGCCTCGGCAAGACGGCTGCCGACACGCCAGGACCGTACTTCTGGACCGTGTGGCTGATGAGCGGTCTGGAGAAGAAGGCGACCGGCGTACGCCTCTCCGACGCGGGAGGCATCCTGACCCTCGGGCTTCCCGGCGCGGACTCTCAGGCGGTGGGTAAGGCGCTCCTGGAGGACATTCGTGCCAACGCGAAGCGCTCGGGAGCGCCGGCTCAGCTGCTCGCCGAGCTGGTGCGTGAGCGCGTGCGGCGCGGCCGCTCGCGCGTCGATCTCTTGGATGAGAAGGTCGGAACTGAGTTGGTGATCGATTTGCCGACCGTCCACCTGCTGAGCTGGCTCTCGTTTCGCGGCGCGCTCGCCCGCTCCCATGCCGACGGCAAGACTGGCTCGCTCGGGCCGGGCGATGCTCGGGCTCCCAACGAGAGCATCTGGGCTCGGGTGTCGCCGGCCGAGCTCACTCTGATCCCCGAGGCGCATGCCGCCGCGGGTGGATTCAACTGCAGCGAGCTCTTGGGCGACAAGGAAACGACCGGTTGGGTCAAGGGTGTCCTCAAGCTCGCGGGCGGCGGCGGGAGCCTCGCGTTCGAGGACGGTGCGAAGGCGGGCCTACCCAAGACGAGCGAGCTCGTCGCGAAGGCGTTGGGTGCAAGCGGAGATGGCGCCAAGAAGATCGGGTCGGCCACCAGCTATGCCAATACCGTGACGTCGGCGCTCAGCACCTACCTCGCCATCCACTTCATGGCGCTGAGGATCGACTCCGATCCGCCGCAGCTGGAGCGCACGAAGAAGACCACGGACGGCAAGGAGCAGAAGCACCGAATCCAGATCATCACCGACTCCGAAGGGTTTCCCGACGGCAAGAACCTGGAGGCGTGCCTGACCAGCTTCGGCCTCAACGCCTTCGGCGTGTCGTTCAAGCTGCCCGAGGACGGCAAGGGCTTGTCGGGAGTCGGGGTGCAGTTCAAGGAAGGCACGGGCTTCGACCGCGTCTTGTGGGGGAACTACAAGCACCTCAAGCAACTCGCGGACGACAAGGGGTTCGTCGATCTGACCATCCTGGGTCGCGCTCAGAAGCGGGACCTGCCCGACTCCGCAAAGTCCTGGGAGACCGAGTATTCGTTCTTCGTCGAGGCCCAGCCCGAGAAAGAGGACCTCGGCTCCATCGTCAACATGTTCTGGAGCAGCCTCAAGGCAGCGGGGGGGGCGAAGGCGAGCGGTCTTGCAGGCCCCATTCTGCAGCTGGCCAAGGTGACGCACTGGAGCCTCGGCGAGCAGGCCTTCGTCGTGATCGACTGGAAACCCCCGGGATGGAAGGTCAGTGGCAAGAAGGACGAAGCCGTCTTCTCCGGTCAGGTGTGCGATCTGGAGAAGGAGTTTCGGATCCAGCTCGGAGGAGGGCTCAGCGGTCACGCCACCTATCATCCGGACAAGCACTATCCCGCTTCGGGTGGACGCTACGACTACTCCGGCTCCTTTCCCGGCGGAACCGCGTTCGGCAACGGCACCTATGCGTTCTCGGGTGACCCGTGGACTTCGTTGAAGCTGACCCAGACCGGAGCCGGGTGCGTGACCCATCCGATGGGCAAGAACTGCGCGGACGGGACCGAGATACTGACGCTCACTGCGACCCAGGAGTGTTCGCGTTGAGCAACGGCTGGCTACACCTTCGAGGAGAGCGACCTCGGCGAAGAGCACGTCGCAGGCCGGCTGGCGCAGCGTGACGCCAACCAGATACAATCTCCCGTCCCATGCGCTTCCTCCTCGCCGCGCTCCTCTGCTCCGCCACGGCCTCGGCCGCCACGACCTCGGAGAACGCCGCCAAGTACCAGGCCCTGCGTTCCCGGTTGAGCAGCGAGTTCATCGTCGTCGGCGACGCGCCCGGCATGAGCCAACCGGCCGACGAGCGCATCGAGCCGCAGGGGATCATCCGTTGGTCCGACAGCACCATCGGCCTCGGCTGGTACATCGGCGCGCTCGCGACGGAGCACTACATCCTGGCGCACCCGGCGCAGTTCCCCGGCGCGCCGGGCACGCTCGCGACGACCGCCGACGAGCTCTACTTCGCGCTGCGCGCGATGGAGCGGCTGGATCTGGTCGCGGACGCGTCGTTCCCGCCGCCGTGCACGCAGGAGCCGAAGCTCAACGGCTTCTTCCTGCGCGACGACGTGCCGGATGGCTTCTACTCGAACTTCCCGCCGATGACGGCGATGACGTCCGACTTCATCGATCCGGAGCTCACCAACAAGGAGATGAGCCAAGATCAGGTCTATCACGTGCTCCTCGGCCTCGCGCTCGTGAAGGCCCTGGTGCCCAAGCAGACCTTCGTGAAGGCGCGTGACCTGAATGCTTGGGCGGCCGAGCAGGGCAAGCGCATCATCGAGCACGTCTCGAGCCACAACTGGGTGATCAAGAACCCGGCCTGCGGCGATCGCGACGTCAACAGAGGGCCGCTCGCCTCGGGGTTCTCGCACGGCACGCGCCTGGCGGCGGGGTTCTTCACCGACGGCGCATGGCTGCCCGCGGTGGACGACGCGCTGGCCGGGATCTGGGAGATCTCGAGCCAGCCGACCGCTCCGCAGTACATCAAGGCCGACAACCTCCACATGGCCATGTCCGTCGCGGCCGTGGGCAACGGCTGGGGCGCAGCGACGGCCGAGAACCTCGCGACCCTGAGCGAGAAGGAGGACTGGCCGGCGTACCCGCTCGCGCACCGGGTGATCCACGGCCTCGACGCCGGCTGGTGCACCGTGGGGGCCAAGGTCAGTCAGCGCGCCCGCGAGATGATCGACGAGCTTCCCGCCGGCGCCGAGCCGAAGTCGCCGCTGCCGGGCGGGCCGGCGCCTCACGGCTTCACGGTCTGGAACCGCTTCATCCGCGGCAAGAGCCAGCACTACGTCGGGTCGCCCAACAGCGAGGGCATCCGCTACAACGGCGTGGACTATCTGCTGCTCCACAACCTCTACGCCATCGCCACCCCGGCGACCTGGGAGGGCGGCAACGGTCCGGGAATCCCGGAGTGTCCGCCCGACGTGCCCGACGCCGGGACCGGCGGCGGTGGCAACGCCGCCGCGTCCGGCGAGGACTCCGGCTGCGGCTGTCGGGTCAGCCAGGTCCGCGCGGGGAGCTTCGCGTGGCTCGGGCTGGCGCTCGCCCTGGCGGCGCGCCGTCGCTCGCGGCGTCAGGCTGGACCCAACATTCACCATCGACAATAATCATCCACATGAGAGCGATTCAGTTCACCATCGACGAGGAGCTCTTGCGCCAGGTCGACCGTGACCCAGAGACCAAGCGCTCGGGGCGCTCTGCCTTCTTGCGCCAGGCCATCCGGGACTACCTGGCGCGCCGCCGCGACCGTTCCATCAAGGCGGCCTATCGCAAGGGCTACGGCGACAAGCCGGTCACCCGCGACGAGTTCGGGCCGCTGATGGAGGCTCAGGCTTGGCCCGAGGACTGAACCGAGGGGATGTCTGGCTCCACCGGTTCTCCGCGCCGGACAAGCGGCGGCCTGTCCTGGTGCTCAGCCGCCCTGACGCGCTCGAAGTGATGCAGTCCGTCATCGTCGCGGGCATCACTTCGACCATCCGCGGTCTCCCCACCGAGGTGCCCCTCGGCCCGGATCACGGAATGAAGGCCGCCTGCGTGGTCAACTTGGATCACGTCTTCACCCTCCGGAAGGCCGACCTGCAGCGATACGTGACGACACTCGATGCCACCACGATGCGGATGGTCTGTCGCGCTCTCGGTGTCGCGACCGGCTGCGTGTGAGCAGCACTGTGAGGCCGTCTGCGCGGGCCGGGCTCACACGCGAGCTAGCTGAGGAAGGCGGTCGAAATGAGCATCCCGGCTGCACAGCGCCGCGTCGTGCTGGAGGACCAAGGCCGCGATCCACAGGTCGTTCGTGGGGATGGGGGTGCCTTGGCGGCGGAGCTGCGCATACACCCGCGCGTAGTGGTGAGTGGTCTGGTCGTCGGCGAAGAGCACCTCGACTCCGTCCTTCATCAGGAACCGGCGGAGCAGCTGCTCGTTGTCGGCCGGCTGGCTGCCGAAGGCGAAGCCGGCTCGAAGCTCGGCGAGGACGACATACGGAACCAGGACCGCGTCTGCCAGCTCGAGGAGCTGGGCGACGGCTTCGTCCCCTGAAATCAGATCGACGTAGCGGTTCGTGTCGAGGGCGACTCTCACCGCCAGAGCTCCGGATCGACGCGCCGCTGGTCGTCGAGCGCCTGCTCCAGGGCTGGATCTCTCGGTCTCGCCCCCACCAGGTCGCGCAGATCGCGGCGCCGCGCCTGCGGAGCTTCGAGCCCGAGGCCCTGGGCCAAGGTCTCGATGACCACCTGGTTGAGCGTCTTCTTCTCGCGCCGCGCGCGCTGCCGGAGCGCCTGGTCCAGGGTCCTGGGGATGTTGCGCAGGGTGTACTGCATGCTGAGTTGCAGTCTAGCATTCAGCGTTGCAGGCGCGACCGCTCCGGGAGGTGGTCGCGGTGTGGAACCCCGTGAAATCCGCCAGCCCAAGCGCCCGAAACCACAGCTGCATTTCTGAGCAGTGGGTCCGGCCAGCGGGCGGTACGAATTGTGCTTGACTCGCTACAGGCCTGGCGCTACCACGCGCCGGTCGTCCACGGGTCCTCACCCGTCCGCCATTGGTGTCGCCAAAAAGGAGCGCTGCCGGTGGCGTCGGTGGGGCTTCCTATCTCGCACACGAACACGGTTCTGGCCAGCCGAAACCGTGAACGGTGCAGTCGCCTCTCGGAACAAGGAGTCTCTTCCGGTCGCATCGGGAACAAAACGCTCGCAGCGCACCTCGCTGGCGTAGCTCAACCGGTAGAGCACCTGTTTTGTAAACAGGCGGTTAGGGGTTCGAGTCCCCTCGCTAGCTCGAAGCAGAAGATCGCACGAAGCACATACGAAAACTTGCGGAGGGTTGCCCGAGTGGCCAAAGGGAGCGGGCTGTAAACCCGCCGGCTTACGCCTGCATTGGTTCGAATCCAATACCCTCCACTCAGTCAGACGGAAACGAAGGAAAGAGGAGAACGAACGCGGGAGTAGCTCAGTTGGTAGAGCGTCAGCCTTCCAAGCTGAACGTCGAGGGTTCGAATCCCTTCTCCCGCTCCGCAGGTTCCCGAGAGATCAGTCGGCCCACATAGCTCAGATGGTAGAGCGCGTCCTTGGTAAGGACGAGGTCAGCAGTTCAATCCTGCTTGTGGGCTCGAAGGTGAAGAGACCCTCTTAAATTGCATCAAAGAAGGTAGTGAAGCGATGGCCAAGGAGAAGTTCGTACGTTCGAAGCCCCACGTGAACGTGGGCACGATCGGTCACATCGACCACGGCAAGACGACGCTGACTGCGGCGCTGGTGAAGGTGCAGAGCAAGAAGAATCTCGCGAAGGAGATCCGCTACGCCGACATCGCGAAGGGTGGCATCGTCCGTGACGACACGAAGACGGTGACCATCGCGGTTTCGCACGTGGAGTACGAGACGGCTGGGCGGCACTACGCGCACGTCGATTGCCCGGGCCACGCGGACTACATCAAGAACATGATCACGGGCGCGGCGCAGATGGACGGCGCGATCCTGGTGGTGAGCGCGCTGGACAGCGTGATGCCGCAGACGCGGGAGCACGTGCTGCTCGCGCGTCAGGTGGGCCTGAACCACATCGTGGTGTTCCTGAACAAGTGCGACGCGGTGGAAGACCCGGAGATGCTCGAGCTGGTCGAGATGGAAGTCCGGGAGCTCTTGAACAAGTACAAGTTCAACGGCGACAACGCGAAGATCGTGCAGGGCGCGGCGCTGCCGGCGCTGCAGGGCGACGCGAAGTGGGAGGCGAAGATCGACGAGCTGCTCGGGGCTCTGGACTCGGAGATCCCGCAGCCGCAGCGCGAGGTGGACAAGCCCTTCCTGATGGCGGTCGAGGACGTGTTCTCGATCAAGGGCCGCGGCACGGTGGCCACGGGCCGCATCGAGCGCGGCAAGGTCCACGTCAACGACGAGGTCGAGATCATCGGCTTCGACCGCGACAAGAAGACGGTCGTGACCGGCGTTGAGATGTTCCGCAAGTCGATGGACGAGGGTCAGGCCGGCGACAACGTCGGTTGCCTGCTGCGCGGCATCGACAAGGACCAGATCGAGCGCGGCCAGATCCTGGCGGCGCCCGGCAGCATCAAGCCGCACAAGAAGTTCATGGGCGAGGTGTACGTGCTGAAGAAGGAGGAGGGTGGCCGTCACACGCCGTTCTTCACCAACTACAAGCCGCAGTTCTACATCCGCACGATGGACGTGACCGGGAGCGTGACCCTGCCCGAGGGCATCAAGATGGTGATGCCGGGTGACAACGTGACCGTGGAAGTGGAGCTCATCACCAACGTGGCGCTGGAGGAGCAGATGCGCTTCGCCATCCGCGAAGGCGGCAAGACCGTCGGCGCGGGCGTCGTCACCAAGATCATCGAGTGAGAAGAGGAGAGTGGCTGCGAGCGACGTTACCAGCCGGCCAGGGCGACTCCGCGTCGCCCTCGCTTGTGAGGTCTGCGGCGAGCGCAACTACAAGACGACAATCGCGCGCCGCGAAGGCTCGCAGCCACTGTGCCTCAAGAAGTTCTGCAAGACCTGTGAGCGCCACACGGTGCACAAGGAGAGCAAGTAGAGAGAAGCCCCCGAAAATCCAGCGAAAGACGCGAGTTTTTGGGAAACCACAGGGGTTTAGCTCAGTTGGTAGAGCAGCGGATTCCAAATCCGCAGGTCGTGGGTTCGAGTCCCTCAGCCCCTGCCACGGGAGCGGTTCGGCCCCCTCGGGGGCGTGACGAAGGCACGTGGCGGCAGAGCCCGACGCGAGGAAGCAGAAGATGGCACGCAAGGACGAAGAGAAAGACGACGAGCTGAACGAGGACGAAGAGTCCGCGAGCGGCGACGCGTCTGCCGAGGAGCGCGACGACGACGAGCGCTCCGAGGACGAGTCCGACGCCGGCGCCGAGGACGAGGCCGAGGAGTCTCCCGAGGCTCACGAGCGCGAGCGCGCCGAGCACGAGAGCGCCGACCTGGCGCTGGAGGCGAAGGCCCTCGCCCACGAGTCCACGGAGACGGCGGCCGAGCAGCTGGGTGCCTCGGCCCGCTACGTCCACGCAGCGTTCTTCATCGGCGGCATCCTGCTCGCATTCATCAGCTCGAAGATCATCGGGGTCGCCTGGGGCGCCCTCGCCGACTGGCCCGCGGCGACCCGCGCGGTGCCGCTGCTCCTGCGCTTCGCCGAAGACGAGCGCGGCAGCTACGCGCTCGGTATCGGCGCGCTCATCGGCATTCTGACGATCGTCCAGGTCTACCGCAAAGAGCACGTGCGGCGCTGGGCGGACGAAGTGGCGCTCGAGCTCACCAAGGTCACTTGGCCGAGCCGCGAGACGGTCACCAACGGCACCATCGTCGTGATCGTGGCGAGCATGATCGCCACGGTCTACGTGGCGTTGCTCGACCGGTTCTGGGGATTCCTCACTCACCTGGTGTACGGCGCATGACTGAGCCTGAAACGAACGAGATGCTTGCTGCTCCGGCGGAGACTCCCGGCGAGGAGACCTCCTCCGCCAAGAAGTGGTACGTCGTCACCACCTACTCCGGCTACGAGAACAAGGTGAAGGCCGCGCTCCAGGAGCGCATCCGCCAGTTCAAGATGGAGGAGAAGTTCGGCGAGGTCCTGATCCCGTCGGAGACGGTCACGGAGTCGGCCAAGGACGGCAAGCAGCGCGTCAAGACCAAGACCAGCTTCCCCGGATACGTCTTCGTCGAGATGGAGATGAGCGAGCACGCCTGGCACCTGGTCAAAGACACGCCGAAGGTCACGGGTTTCATCGGCAACCAGCGCCCGCAAGAGGTGAAGCCGCCGCACATCGAGGATCTCCGCAAGGGCATCGTCGAGGGCGCCGTCAAGCCCAAGCCCCGTCATCAGTTCCAGGAAGGCGACGAGGTTCGCGTCGTGGTCGGCGCGTTCGCCAACTTCTCGGGCACGGTCCAGGAAGTCAAACCCGACAAGCAGAAGCTCAAGGTCATGGTCAGCATCTTCGGGCGTCCCACGCCGGTGGAGCTGGATTTCTCGCATGTAGAGAAACGGTAGAGAAAAATGGCAGCCGCAAAGAAAAAGATCAGCGCGTTCATCAAGCTCCAGCTCCCGGCGGGCAAGGCGAACCCGTCGCCGCCGGTCGGCCCCGCGCTCGGCCAGCACGGCGTCAACATCATGGGGTTCTGCAAGGACTTCAACAGCAAGTCCGCGCCCCTGGGTGACACCATCATCCCGGTCGTCATCACCGTGTACGCGGACCGCTCGTACTCGTTCGTGATGAAGTCGCCGCCGGCCAGCGTGCTGATCAAGAAGGCCTGCGGCCTGCCGAGCTCCAAGAAGCCCGGCTCCGGCTCCAAGGAGCCGAACAAGACCAAGGTCGGCAAGCTCACCTGGGCGGAGGTCAAGGAGATCGCCAAGACCAAGATCCAGGACATGAACACCACCGACCTCGAGTCGGCGGCCAACAGCATCGCGGGCACCGCCCGCAGCATGGGTGTGGACGTCCACAAGTAAGCCCACCCCGCGACCAAGCGTACTGGAACGGAGGCTCGACCCCGTCGGCGCCGAGTACCCCGCTCTCCAGGAGTCGAAAGACGAAAACCATGGCAAAAAAAGACAGCAAGAAGAGAACCAAAGCGCTGGCGGCGTTCGACCGCGAGAAGCGCTACTCGGTCGAGCAGGCCGCAGGGTTCGTCAAGCAGGCCGCCTACGCGAAGTTCGACGAGAGCGTCGACGTCGCGGTGCGCCTGGGCGTGAACCCCAAGCATGCCGATCAAATGGTGCGTGGAGCCATCATCCTCCCGCACGGAACCGGCAAGAGCGTGCGCGTGCTCGTGTTCGCGAAGGGCGAGAAGGAGAAGGAAGCGCTCGCCGCGGGCGCTGACTTCGCCGGCTCGGACGAGCTGGTGGCGAAGGTCACCGAGGGCTTCATGGACTTCGACCGCGTCATCGCCACCCCGGACATGATGGGCGCGGTCGGCAAGCTCGGCCGCGTGCTCGGTCCGCGCGGCCTGATGCCGAATCCCAAGGTCGGCACCGTCACCCCGGACGTGGCCAAGGCCGTGCGCGAGGCGAAGGCCGGCAAGGTGGAGTATCGCGTCGACAAGGCGGGGGTCGTCCACTGCCGCATCGGGCGGGCCTCGTTCGACCAGACCAAGCTGGCCGAGAACACCCACGCGCTGATCCGCGAGCTCATCGCGAAGAAGCCGTCGACTGCCAAGGGCGTCTACCTCAAGAGCCTCACGCTCTCGAGCACCATGGGCCCCGGTGTCCGCATCGACCCGGCCACGCTGGTCGCCGGGGAAGAGGAGCACTGAGATGCTACGCACGGAAAAAGAAGAAGCGATCCAGGTCCTCAAGGATCGATTCTCGAAGATGACCTCCGCGGTGTTCCTCGACTTCACGGGGATGACCGTCGAGGAGGTGAGCAAGCTTCGCGACGCCTTCCGCGCCAAAGGCGTGGAGTACAAGGTCGTCAAGAACACGCTGGTCAAGCAGGCGCTCAAGAGCGAGACCTGGAGCGGCGGCCTGGCCAAGGCCCTGAAGGGCATGACCGGCGTCGCCTGGAGCTACGAAGAGCCGAACGCCGCCGCCAAGGTGGTCAAGGACTTCAAGCGCGAGAACGAGAAGCTCCAGATCAAGGCCGGCGTGCTCGAGGGCCAGGTCCTCGACGGCAAGAGCGTCGAGGACACTCTGGCGACCATGCCCGGCAAGGACGAAGCCAGGGCGATGCTGCTCGCGCAGATGATCGCGCCGGCACAGCGCTTCGTGATGCTGCTCAACGCTCCGGCCCGTGAAATGGTCGGCGTGCTGGCGGCGAAGCAGCGCAAAGACGAGGGCTGACAGGCCCCGTCACCCAAACACTTCCAGAAGAAACCAAGAAACCAAGAACCCAAGATTCCGGCGCCGCGACACCCAAGTTTCGGGGCCTTGATGGAGCAAGAAAATGGCTGAGATTACTCGTGAGCAGGTCGTTGATTACCTTTCCAACCTCCCGGTCATCCAGATCGCGGAGCTCGTGAAGGAGCTCGAGACCAAGTGGGGCGTTTCCGCAGCGCCGGTCGCGGTTGCTGGTGCGGTCGCCGCCGGTGGTGGTGGCGCCGCCGCCGCCGAGGAGAAGACGGAGTTCGACGTCATCCTCGCCGACGCGGGTCCGAGCAAGATCAACGTCATCAAGATCGTCCGCGAGCTCACCGGCCTTGGCCTCAAAGAGGCGAAGGACCTGGTCGAGGGCGCGCCGAAGGCCCTCAAGGAGGGCATCGGCAAGGACGAGGCGGCCGACATCAAGAAGAAGCTCGAAGAAGCCGGCGCAAAGGTCGAGGTCAAGTGAGGCCCTCGGGGTGCTGGGGCCGAGCCAGAAGGCTTGGCCCCAAAGCCCCAGAGCATTGTCGCTTGACCCCGCTCCGAACGCTTCCGTTTCCCCAGCGCGTGGCCACCACGTGAACGTCGTGGTGTGCCGCCGCGCCGGCGTTTTGTCGGCACGGCAGCGCGCAGCGATTTCCCGACTCCATCGATCCCGCTTTGGGCCCCTCGGCCCTGTTTCGGGCCCGGCTCTCGGCCCCCCCCACCGCGCAATCTGCGCGGTCCCGTGACTCCCCATCGGAGGAACCGCGAATGGCATCCAAGGTCCAGTCGAACTTCCGGCACCGCAAGAACCTCGGTCAGATCGACTCCGTCGTCGACATCCCCAATCTGATCGACATCCAGAAGTCCAGCTACGACAAGTTCCTCCAGTCCGAGCTCGGTCCGCGCGATCGGCGCGAGATCGGTCTCGAAGAGGTCTTTCGCAGCGTCTTCCCCATCAAGGACTTCGACGGGACCAGCGAGCTCGTCTACGTGTCGTACAACCTCGAGAAGCCGAAGTACGACGTCGACGAGTGCCGGCAGCGCGGCATGACCTTCGCCGCACCCATCAAGGTGACGACGCAGCTCATGGTCTACGACACCCGCGAGGGTGGCGAGCGCATCGTCCGCGACATCAAGGAGCAGGAGGTCTACTTCGGCGAGATCCCGCTGATGACGGAGACCGGCACCTTCATCATCAACGGCACCGAGCGCGTGGTCGTCAGCCAGCTCCACAGGAGCCCCGGCGTGTTCTTCGACCACGACAAGGGCAAGACCCACTCCAGTGGCAAGCTGCTCTACTCGGCCCGCGTCATCCCCTACTCGGGCTCGTGGCTCGACTTCGAGTTCGACCACAAGGACATCATCTACGTGCGCATCGACCGCCGCCGGAAGATGCACGCGACGGTGCTGCTGCGCGCGCTCGGCTACAGCTCGCAGGACCTCTTGAACTACTTCTACTCGACGGAGACCATCTTCCTCGAGAAGGGTGGGAAGTTCGGCAAGAGCATCGAGTTCGATCTGCTCCCAGGGCAGCGCTCGACCCGCGACATCAAGGTCGGCTCCGAGGTCGTGGTGCGCAAGAACACCAAGTTCACCCGCGCCGCCATCAAGAAGCTCAAGGAAGCCAAGATCGATCGGCTGCCCATCGAGGTCGTCGAGCTGGTGGGCAAGGTCAGCGCCCAGGACGTCATCGACAAGGAGACCGGCGAGGTCCTGCTCGAGTGCAACGAGGAGGTCACCGAGGTCACCCTGGAGCGCCTGCGCGAAGCCGGCGTCGACCACTTCAAGGTGCTGTTCATCGACGGCCTGAACGTGGGGCCCTACCTGCGCGACACGCTGATCGCCGACAAGGTGAAGACCACCGAGGACGCGATCATGGAGATCTACCGGCGCCTGCGCCCCGGTGATCCGCCGACGCTGGAGACGGCCAAGCAGCTGTTCAACAACCTGTTCTTCAACATGGAGCGCTACGACCTGTCGGCGGTCGGCCGGTTGAAGCTCAACTACAAGTTCTACCGGGACCTGCCGGAGGACCAGAAGCCGGGCCTCGACCAGACCATCCTGTCGCCGCAGGACATCCTGGAGACGGTGCGTCACCTGATCGAGCTGAAGAACGGCCGCGGCTCGGTGGACGACATCGACCACCTCGGCAACCGCCGCGTCCGCGCGGTGGGCGAGCTGATGGAGAACCAGTACCGCATCGGTCTGGTCCGCATGGCCCGCGCCATCAAGGAGCGCATGAGCGTGTCGCAGGAGATCGACACGCTGATGCCCCACGACCTGATCAACGCCAAGCCGGTGGGTGCCGTGGTCAAGGAGTACTTCGGGAGCTCGCAGCTCTCGCAGTTCATGGACCAGACCAACCCCCTCAGCGAAGTCACCCACAAGCGCCGCCTTTCGGCCCTCGGGCCCGGCGGCCTGACCCGCGAGCGTGCAGGCTTCGAGGTGCGCGACGTCCACGCCACCCACTACGGCCGCATCTGCCCGATCGAGACGCCGGAAGGTCCGAACATCGGCCTCATCGCCTCGCTCTCGACCTTCGCGCGCGTCAACGAGTACGGCTTCGTCGAGACGCCGTACCGCAAGGTGGAGCACGGCCGGCTGACCCCCGAGGTGCACTGGTTCAGCGCGCTGGAGGAAGAGCAGAAGTACATCGCTCAGGCCACCGCGGACATCGACGACAAGAACAAGTTCAAGGGCTCCCTGGTCAGCGCTCGCTTCAACGGCGAGTTCCGCATGGCGGCACCGGACCAGATCGAGTTGCAGGACGTCGCCCCGAACCAGATGGTGAGCGTCGCTGCGGCGCTGGTGCCGTTCCTGGAGCACGACGACGCCAACCGCGCGCTGATGGGCGCGAACATGCAGCGCCAGGCCGTGCCGCTAGTTCGCACCGAGGCGCCGCTGGTCGGCACCGGGATGGAAGGCCGCGTGGCCATCGACTCGGGCGTGTGCGTCATCGCCAAGCGCGACGGCGTGGTGGAGAGCGTGGACGCCGAGCGCATCGTGGTCCGCGCCACGGGCGCCGAGGGCGACGAGGTGCCGGACATCTACCAGATGACCAAGTACCAGCGCTCGAACCAGAGCACCTGCTACAACCAGAAGCCCATCATCCGTCCGGGTGAGGTGGTGAAGGCCGGCGACGTGCTCGCCGACGGCGCGGCCACCGACATGGGTGAGCTGGCGCTCGGGCAGAACGTGCTCGTCGCGTTCATGCCCTGGCAGGGCTACAACTTCGAGGACTCGATTCTCCTCAGCGAGAAGCTGGTCCGCGAGGACATCTACACCTCGGTCCACATCGAGGAGTTCGAGTGCGTCGCCCGCGACACCAAGCTCGGCAAGGAAGAGATCACCAAGGACATCCCGAACGTCGGTGAGGAAGCCCTGAAGGACCTCGACGACGCCGGCGTGGTGCGAATCGGCGCCGAGGTGAAGCCCGGTGACATCCTGGTCGGCAAGATCACTCCGAAGGGCGAGAGCCAGCTCTCTCCGGAAGAGAAGCTCTTGCGCGCCATCTTCGGCGAGAAGGCCGGCGACGTTCGCGACAGCTCGCTGAAGGTGCCCCCGGGCGTCAGCGGCATCGTGATCAACGCCCGCATCTTCAGCCGCAAGGGCACCGACAAGGACGAGCGCGCCAAGGCCATCGAGGACCAGGAGCGCGCCAAGCTCGAGCGCACCCGCGACGAGGAAGTGAAGATCTTCCGCGACAGCTTCTTCCGCAAGATCAAGAGGGTGCTCACGGGCAAGGTCACCACCGGAAAGCTGGTGGACGACAAGGGCAAGGTCCTGCTCGCCAAGGGCGCCGAGCTGAACGACGAGGCCTTCGAAGGCGTGCCGCGCAAGTACTGGGGCGAGATCCCGGTCGAGACCGGGGCCGATCAGGTCGCGCAGCTCCTCACCGACCTGGAGGACATGGTGCGCGCTCGCGAGGAGCACTTCCGCGAGAAGATCGAGCGCCTGTCGCGCGGCGACGAGCTGCCGCCCGGCGTGATCAAGATGGTGAAGGTCTACGTCGCCATCAAGCGCAAGATCCAGGTCGGCGACAAGATGGCCGGCCGCCACGGCAACAAGGGCGTGGTGAGCCGCGTGCTGCCGGAAGAGGACATGCCGTACTTAGCCGACGGCACCACCGTCGACATCGTGCTGAACCCGCTCGGCGTGCCGAGCCGCATGAACGTCGGGCAGATCCTCGAGACCCACCTGGGGTGGGCGGGGCGTCAGCTCGGTCGCCAGCTCTCCGAGATGGTCGAGCAGAAGTTCAGCCCCGACAAGGTCAAGCAGAAGCTCGCGGACGTCTACTCGGGCGACGAGAAGTTCGTGAAGACCATCAAGAGCCTCTCGAACGACGAGGCCTACGATCTGGCTCGGAAGCTGCGACACGGAGTGCTGTTCGGCTCACCGGTGTTCGACGGTGCGCGCGAGTCCCAGATCAAGGAGGCGCTGGCGCTGGCGGAGCTGCCGTCGAGCGGTCAGGCCATCTTGTTCGACGGACGCAGCGGCGACCCGTTCGAGCAGGATGTCACGGTGGGCATCATGTACATGCTGAAGCTCCACCACCTGGTCGACGACAAGATCCACGCGCGGTCCATCGGGCCGTACTCGCTGGTCACGCAGCAGCCGCTGGGTGGCAAGGCGCAATTCGGCGGGCAGCGCCTGGGTGAGATGGAGGTCTGGGCCATGGAAGCCTACGGCGCCGCCTACGCGCTCCAGGAGTTCCTGACCGTGAAGAGCGACGACGTGCAGGGCCGCACACGCATGTACGAGTCGATCGTCAAGGGCGAATACGCGCTCGAGGCGGGCCTGCCGGAGAGCTTCAACGTGCTGATCAAAGAGCTGCAATCGCTCTGTTTGAACGTCGAGTTGGTCGAAGGCCCGGCCGGTCCCGGCAGCGCCGCGGCTGCGGAAGAGTGAGTAGGGAGACGAACCATGCGTGACATCTTTTCGTTTTTCGAGAAGCCCAAGGATCCCCTCTCTTTCTCCGCGATGCGGATCTCGCTCGCGAGCCCGGAGAAGATCCGCGAGTGGTCCCACGGCGAGGTGAAGAAGCCGGAGACCATCAACTACCGGACCTTCAAGCCGGAGCGGGACGGCCTGTTCTGCGCGAAGATCTTCGGGCCCGTGAAGGACTACGAGTGCATCTGCGGCAAATACAAGCGCATGAAGCACCGCGGCATCGTCTGCGAGAAGTGCGGCGTCGAGGTGATCCAGAGCAAGGTGCGGCGCGAGCGCCTGGGCCACATCAGCCTGGCCACGCCGGTCGCCCACATCTGGTTCCTGAAGAGCCTGCCCAGCCGCATCGGCAACATCCTCGACATCACGCTGAAGGATCTGGAAAAGGTCCTGTACTGCGAGGCGTACATCGTCATCGATCCGAAGGACACCGGCCTCTCGGCGGGTGAGCTCCTGACCGAGGACCGCTACACCCAGCTGCTCGACGAGTACGGCGAGGACCGCTTCAGCGCCGGCATGGGCGGCGAGGCGGTGCTCGAGATGCTGAAGCGCGTGGACGTACACAGCCTCTCGGAGTCGCTGCGCCACGACATGCGCACGAGCACCAGCGACGCGAAGCGGAAGAAGTTCGCCAAGCGGCTGAAGGTGGTCGAGGCTTTCCGTGGCTCCGGGAACCGCCCGGAGTGGATGATGCTCACGGTGATCCCGGTGCTGCCGCCGGATCTGCGGCCGCTCGTTCCCCTGGATGGCGGCCGCTTCGCCACCAGCGATCTGAACGACCTCTACCGTCGCGTCATCAACCGCAACAACCGCCTGAAGCGCCTGCTGGAGCTCAACGCGCCGGAGATCATCATCCGGAACGAGCGCCGCATGCTGCAGGAGGCGGTGGACGCGCTGTTCGACAACGGTCGTCGCGGCAAGACCATCACCGGCCCGAACAAGCGCCCGCTCAAGAGCCTGTCCGACATGCTCAAGGGCAAGCAGGGTCGCTTCCGCCAGAACCTGCTCGGCAAGCGCGTCGACTACTCGGGCCGCTCGGTCATCGTGGTCGGCCCGGCGCTCAAGCTGCACCAGTGCGGCCTGCCGAAGAAGATGGCGCTCGAGCTGTTCAAGCCCTTCATCTACAACAAGCTGGAGGAGCGCGGCTTCGTCAACACCATCAAGAGCGCCAAGAAGATGGTGGAGAAGGAGCGTCCCGAGGTCTGGGACATCCTGGAAGAGGTGATCACCGAGCACCCGGTGATGCTGAACCGCGCGCCGACCTTGCACCGCCTCGGTATCCAGGCCTTCGAGCCCGTGCTGATCGAGGGCAAGGCCATCCAGCTCCACCCGCTGGTCTGCGCCGCCTTCAACGCCGACTTCGACGGCGACCAGATGGCGGTGCACGTGCCGCTCAGCATCGAGGCGCAGATGGAAGCGCGCGTGCTCATGATGAGCACGAACAACATCCTCTCGCCGGCGAACGGTCGCCCGATCATCAACCCGACCCAGGACATCGTGCTCGGGCTCTACTACGCGACCCGCATGCGCCGCTTCGCGCCGGGCTCCTTCCGCGAAGGCTCCTTCAAGGTCGACGAGAAGAAGGGCGAGCTCCAGGGCTACCTGCGCGGTGTCTTCTCTTCTCCGGCCGAGGTGCGCATGGCCTACGACAACGGCGTCGTGGACCTGCACGCCGGCATCAAGGTCCGGGTCACCGACCGGGACGAAGAAGGCAAGCCGCGTACGCGCATGCTCGAGAGCACCGTCGGTCGCGTGCTCATCAGCGAGATCCTGCCGGAGAGCATCCCGTTCGACTACGCGAACAAGGTGCTCAACAAGAAGGCGCTCTCGGCGCTGATCGACGTCTGCTACCGCAAGCACCGCAACAAAGAGACCGTGCTCCTGGCGGACCGCCTGCGCACGCTGGGCTTCAACTTCGCGACTCAGGGTGGCGTGTCGATCTGCATGGACGACATGATCATCCCGCCCAAGAAGAAGGTCCTGATCGACGAGGCGCAGGCCGAGCTCGAGAAGGTGGTGGACCAGTACCAGGAAGGCCTGATCACCGACGGCGAGCGCTACAACAAGGTGGTCGACATCTGGGCCGGCGTCGCCGACCGCGTCACCGAGGAGATGATGAACGTGATCGGCCGCGAGACCGTGGTCGATCCGGAGACGGGTGAGAAGGTCGAAGAGGCCAGCTTCAACCCCGTCTACATCATGGCCGACTCCGGCGCGCGTGGTTCGACCCAGCAGATGCGCCAGCTGGCCGCCATGCGTGGCCTGATGGCCAAGCCCTCCGGCGAAATCATCGAGACGCCGATCACCGCGAACTTCCGCGAAGGCCTCACCGTGCTGCAGTACTTCGTCAGCACGCACGGCGCGCGCAAGGGCCTGGCCGACACCGCGCTCAAGACCGCGAACTCCGGCTACCTCACCCGCCGCCTCGTGGACGTGGCGCAGGACGCCGTCGTCGCCGAGTTCGACTGCGGCACTCTCGACGGTATCCGCGTCACCAAGCTGGAGGAGGCCGGCGAGGTCATCCAGCCGCTGGGCGACCGCATCCTGGGCCGCGTGGTGCTCGAAGACGTCGTCGATCCGCTCACCGGCGAGGTGCTGGTCGAGAGCAACACCGAGCTCGACGAGGCGCTGGTCCGCAAGATCGAGGACGCCGGCATCGAAGAGGTCGTCATCCGCTCCGTGCTCACCTGCCAGACGCGCCGCGGCGTGTGCGGCATGTGCTACGGCCGCGACCTGGCGCGTGGCTACCGCGTCAACATGGGCGAGGCCATCGGCATCATCGCTGCCCAGAGCATCGGCGAGCCGGGCACCCAGCTCACCATGCGGACGTTCCACATCGGTGGCGCGGCGGCGCGCGGCAAGATCGAGCAGAGCTCGCTCGAGACGCGCACCGAGGGCACGATTCGCCTGCGCAACACCCAGATGGCGCTCAAGCAGGACGGCACCATCGCCGTCATGAACCGCCACGGCGAGCTCGTGATCATGGACGACACGGGTCGCGAGCGCGAGCACCACCGCCTGGTCTACGGCGCCATCCTCAAGTACAAGGAGGGCGATCGCGTGCCGGCCGGCACCATCGTGGCCGAGTGGGATCCCTTCGCGAGCCCGATCCTCACCGAGGTCGGCGGCATCGTGAAGTTCGGCGACCTGGTCGAGGGCGTCACCGTCATCGAGAAGGTCGACGAGGTCACCGGCCTCAGCCGCAAGATCGTGATCGAGAGCCGCGCCGCGGATCTGCGTCCGCGCATCACCATCACCGACCCCCAGACGGGCGAGGCGATGAAGCTGCCGGGCACCGAGCTCGACGCGCGCTACCTCTTGCCGGTCGGCGCCAACATCGTGGCGCTCGAGGGCGAGGAGATCAATCCGGGCGAGGCCATCGCCAAGATCCCGCGCGACACCACCAAGGTGCAGGACATCACCGGCGGTCTGCCCCGCGTGGCCGAGCTGTTCGAGGCCCGCAAGCCCAAGGATCACGCCATCATCAGCGAGATCGACGGCGAGGTCTCCTTCGGCAAGGACACCAAGGGCAAGCGCAAGCTCATGATCACGCCGTTCGCCACGGACGGCGCCCCGCTGCCGGATCAGGCGCGCGAGTACCTGATCCCGAAGGGCAAGCACATCCAGGTGCAGCCGGGCGACCACGTGCGCGCCGGCGATCCGCTCCAGGACGGCCCCGCCAACCCGCACGACATCTTGAAGGTGAAGGGCGAGAAGGAGCTGGCGGCTTGGCTCGTGAACGAAATCCAGCAGGTCTACCGCCTGCAGGGCGTCGGCATCAACGACAAGCACATCGAGGTCATCGTGCGCCAGATGCTGCGTCGCGTGCGCATCAAGGAGGTGGGTGACACCAACTTCCTGGTCGACGAGCAGGTCGAGAAGTACCTGTTCGAGAAGGAGAACACGCGCGTGATGGAGCGCGGCGGCCAGCCCGCCGTCGCCGAGGCGATGCTGCTCGGCATCACCAAGGCGTCGCTCTCGACGGAGAGCTTCATCAGCGCCTCGTCCTTCCAGGAGACGACCAAGGTGCTCACCGAGGCGGCCATCTGCGGCAAGACGGACGATCTGCGCGGCATCAAGGAGAACGTCATCATGGGCCGGCTCATCCCCGCCGGCACGGGCCTGCCGCCCTACAAGCGGCTGAACCTGGTGGTGGACGACTCCGGCGAGCGCTACGCGCCCATCGCCATCCAGCGCGCCACGCCCGCCGAGATCGCCGCGGCCGTCGGCGAAGAGTGAGCTAGGCCTGCGCTAGCGAAAGACGCGAGGCGTTCGATCGCAAGGTCGGGCGGCTCGTGTGTTTTGTGCAAGAGAAGTGGGCGACGACGACCCTTGGAAGTCCCGACGGGCTCACGATTGCTCACAACTCTGCCGGTGCGGCCACGGATCGGGAGAGAACCGCCAAGACGCCAGAAAGAACGCCAAGTTCGCCAAGAAGAAAATTCACACCTTCAGAGACTCGAAGATTGAGAAGTCTCTGACTTGGCGAACTTGGCGCTCTTGGCGCTCTTGGCGCCTTGGCGGTTTTCTGAGGGTCGAGGCGGCCGTCAGGTCAGTCCGTCGTCGAGTCGCCCGTGGCGTCGCCGGTCGGGGCGTCGCCCGCGGCGTCGCCGGTCGGGGCGTCGCTCGAGGCGTCGCTGCCGCCGTCCGTGGTGCCGCCGTCGCCGGCGCCCTTGAGCGTGGCGCAGTACGCGGCCGTGTCGCACGCGGCGCCGCAGTAGTTGCAGTACATGCAGTCTTCCATCGCCAGGTAGTTGGCCTTGCCGTTCGGATGCAGAGCGATGCACTGCTTCACGCAATCGGCGCTCGTGGCGTCGAACGCCGTCGGACATGCGGCGACGCCGGCGTCGGGCTCTCCGTCGACGACGCAGTCCCAGATGGCGCTGCACTCGTCGTCCGCGAGGCAGGCGGTGATCTCGGCGTCGCACGCGCACTCGACGTGGTCTTGGTCTTGACAGACGTCGCAGGCGTCCGTGCTGTTGGGATCCGGCGCTGCCGGGCATCCAGCGCTGCCGCCGCTGCCACCAGTGCTGCCGCCGCTGCCGCCGGTGCTGCCGCCGCTGCCGCCAGTGCTGCCGCCGCTGCCGCCGGTGCTGCCGCCGCTGCCGCCCGTGCTACCGCCGCTGCCGCCGCCGCTGTCGTCGCTTCCGCAGCCGCTCCCGAGCGCACCCGCCAGCAAGAGAGTCGTTCCGAGCGCCAAGACCCCACGCAAAGTCGATCGCATGCGCAAGAGAATACACGACGCGATCGCCGGCTCGGCGCGAAAGTGCGAGGCTTGGGCGCATGTGCGCTCTCGCTGTCCATCCCTTCGGGGTGCTCCGGCCACGGCCCCGAGCCGTCTGATTGCTGAAGAATTACGCGCGGGTTAATCGCCGCGCGGCGGAGGCCTCAAGGACCCGACGGCGCCATGCCGCGCTCGGTGGTCACCTTGTCCCAGGCCAGGTAGGCGCCGTAGCCGAGCACCAGCAGCGCGGCAGCGAAACCGACGAAGATCAGCGGCCCACGGCGGCGCGTGCCGAACTTCGAGGTGTCCGGGATGGATTGGAACTGGCGCGGCGACGTCGCGTCCTGTACCTCCGTGATCACGGTCGGCGGCGGAAGGACGATCTTGGGTGCGGTCTTCGCCTGACGTGAAGGGCCCGACTCGGAATCGACGGGCGCCTCGCGCGGGATGGGTGGGAGCGGAGCGTCGGTCCCCGTCGCCGCGGGTGGCGGTCGGTCCGAAGCTGGCGGTCTCGGAATCGGGGGCAATGGGCCGGGCGCCTTGGCGACACTGGCGGGCATCGGGATGTCCGGCAGGTTCGTGGGTGGCTTCTTCAACGTCGGTGCGTCCGAGAACGCCGGGGACTCGGTGTCGGCGGCAGGGATCTCGAGCGGTGCCGGTGCCTGCGCTCGCGGTGCGTTCTCGTCACCGATCAGCGCGTCGATCTCCGCATCCGAGGAGGCCTCCGAGCGCGTGAAGCCCTGAAGGGACGACGGAGTCTTGAGCTCCAGCGCGGCGTACATGCTGCTGCTCGACTGTTCGATGGCGGACTCGAACTCGTGCGCGAGCTGCTTGCGCTGCTCCGCCGCCTCGAGCGCCCGCTGGATCGTGCGTCTGCGCCGCGCGACGCGCTCCGACATCTTGGAGTTCACGTACGTGGCGACGTCCGACTGCGTGGTCGGTCCGCAGCACTTGACCAGGGCCGCTTCGACCGCGCGCTGCATCTCGTCAGCCGTGGCATAACGGCCGTCGGCGGCGTATGAAAGCGCGGTGTAGGCGATCTCCGCGACCTCTGGCGGGATGCCCTTGATGGGCTCCGGAGGCAGGCCCTGCACGACCTGGTGCAGGGTCTGGATCTGGTTGTCGCCCTCGTAAGGCGTCCGTCCCGCCAGGAGGTGGTAGAGCATGATGCCGGCCGACCAGATGTCCGCGCGCCGATCCACCGCCTTGCCCAGCGCCTGCTCGGGCGACATGTAAGCCACCTTGCCCTTGATGACGCCGGCGGCCGTCTCTGGCGCGATGCGGTCCACTGCCTTCGCCACGCCGAAGTCGATGAGCTTCACCTCGCCGCTGACGCTGAGCAGGACGTTCGACGGTGACACGTCACGGTGCACGACGTTGAGCGGTTCGCCGCGCTCGTTCTTGAGCTCGTGAGCCGCGTGCAGCCCCGCGCACGCGTCGGCGACGACCCTGAGCACCACGTTCAGCGGCATCTTCTCGCCCTTGCTGTGCACGGCACGGCGCAGAGCAGCAGCAGACTCGCCCTCGATCCACTCGAGGACGAGGAAGATCACGCTGCCCTGGTGACCCAGATCCAGGATCTGAGCGACGTTCGGGTGTCGGATGCGCGCGATGATGTTCGCCTCGTCGAGGAACATCTTCTCGAACTTGTCGTCGTGGGCGTGCTCGGCGATCATGGTCTTGATCGCCACGAGCTTCTCGAAGCCGAGCTTTCCCTGCAGGCGCGCGACCCAGACCTGCGCCATGCCGCCCTGGGCCACGGGGCAGAGCAACTCGTACCGGTCGAGCAGCTGGCCGGGCACGAGCGTGGGCGGCGGGGGGGTCGAGCCCATGCGGGATCTGGTTTTCGGCTGTCTTGGCCCGCGTTTCAAGTCGAGAGATGGCGCCCGCGCCGACTTCACAGGTCGGCTGCGGGGAAACGGCACAGTCGGCGCTCCGCGCGAGAGACCGTTCTCGACAGCAGGGCGTCCGGTGTAGTCTCCGTCTCGATGGCGACGAACCCCATCCTCGGGCTCGACGTTTACATTGCGCTGGCCGCCGTGGGCTGGGCGGACGGCGAGCTGACGCGGCAGGCTGCCGACGCGATCTTGCGCACCGCTGCGGAAGAAGGCCTCGACATCGAGGCGTTGCAGAAGCTCGAGGAAGCAGTCAAGAACCGCGTGGACATGGGCGTGGTCGATCGCATGAACATGTCCAAGGCCGATCGCCTGTTCGTGTACGCGGTGGCCTCCTGGATCGCGACGCTCGACGGCGAAGCCTCGGTCAGGACGAAGGAGGCCCTGACGCAGCTGGCCGCCGCGCTCGGGGTGCCGGAGGCGCCCCGCCAGCACGCCGACGAGATCCTCCGGGAGATCGCCGGCGAGGACGACCGGCCAGAGCGCTTCGATCTGCGCTTCCTGCGCGAGACCTTGGATCAGCGCCTGGACGCCGCGCGCGCGGCGCGGCTGGCGCAGGCGGGCGAGGGCGGCTGAGGTCGGGTCGGCCGCGTCAGGCGCTCCGCGCCTGGGCGTGTCGCACCGTGACCCGGAGCGAGCCAATGCGACGGCGGCTGGTCTCGAGGACCTCGAAGCGGACCTCCCCGACCTCGACGACGTCGCCGACCTTCGGCTGACGCCCGAGCTCGGAGAGCACGACCCCCCCCACCGTGTCCTCGTCCCGTTCGCTGAACTCGACGTCGAGCGCGTCCTCGAGGTCCATCACCAGCAGCGCACCCGAGACCCGGAACACGTTGCCCGACTCCCGAACCATGTCCGGCTTCTCCTGATCGAACTCGTCCTGGATCTGCCCGACGATCTCCTCGATCACGTCTTCCAGCGTGACGATTCCGCTCACGCCGCCGTATTCGTCCACCACGGCCACCATGTGCTCCTTCTCCTTGCGCATGCGCCGGAGCAGTCGGTCCAGGGTCAGCGTCTCGGGGACGAAGTGGATCTCCCGCCTCACGGCTTCGAGCGACTTCGGCAGTTCGGCGGCCCTGAACAGGTCCTTGATGTGGACGATGCCGATCGCCTGGTCGAGGTCCTCCTTGCACAGCGGGAAGCGGGTGAACTCGGTCTGGCGCGCGATGTCGAGGTTCTCTTCCAGCGAGCGGTGCAGCGACAGGTAGGTGACGTCGGCACGCGGGACCATGACCTGGCGCGCCGTGCGGTGGGACAGCTCGAAAACGTTGTCGAGCAGCTCGCGCTTCTGCTTCGAGAGCCGCCCCGTCGGACCCGAGGACAAGAGCAGACGCAGCTCCTCCTCGCTGTGGTCCGCGTGCCCGCTCCCGGTGGCCTCGACGCCAACCAGCTTCAGCACTGCGTTGGTGGTCAGGTTCAAGAGCCAGGTCAGCGGGAAGGTGAGCTTGTGGAACAGGAACATGGGCACCGAGACCCACAAGCTGACGGCCACGGCGTTCTTCAGGCCGAGCCATTTGGGAGCCTGCTCGCCCAGCACGATGTGCAGCGCCGTGATGGTGAAGAAGGCGGCGGTGATGCCCACGGTCTGTTGGACGGCTGGGCTGAGCCCGGGGAACTGGGCGAACAGCGGGCGCAGGATCCAGGCGAAGGCTGGCTCTCCGATCCAGCCCAGCGCGAGGCTGGCCAGCGTGATGCCCAGCTGCGCCGCGGACAGGTACGAGTCCATCCTGCCGAGCACGTGCTGCGTCATGCGCGCTCGGAACTCGCCCTTGTCGGCTCGCGGCTGGATCTGAGTGGGACGCACCTTGACCAGCGCGAACTCGGCGGCCACGAAGAAGCCGTTCAGGGCGACCAGCAGGAGCCCCAGCGAGAGCCCCAACCACGGAGACATGCTCGGGGTCGCTGTCGCTCCCTCCGCTAGGTTCGTGCTCAAGTCCCGGTCCTCGACCCCGCGCGCACGATCCGGCGCGCCAATCCGCCTCGACCTATAGCGCAACGCGACCCCGGGGAGAAAACCAGCGCATTTGTCGGCCATTTCCGGCTTCGGGGCGCGCGTCGCCGCGGCGCGTTCCGGACGAAATCTTGGCCCGCGTGCGCGGATCCCGATACGCGCCTAGGGAAGGGAGGCCTGACTTCATGCTCGGAGCGAGTGAGCTCGACGCCGCTTTCATCGGGATCGTGCTCTTGGAGGGTGCGTTCGTCTCTTGGCTCATGGCGCGGTCGCGGCGGGAGCGGGACCCCGGGCTGGTCCACGACGCGGTGCGCCTCGGCCTCCGCGCGAGCCGTCGCCGGGCCTGATCCGGAGGGGGATCGACTTCGCTGGTGCTACACCGCACCGGGCGAGGCATGAACCGGCGAAGCATCCTCTGGGGCGTCGTCGCCGCCGTCGTGGCGGTGGGGGTCGGCCTGTCGCTGCGCGCGCCGCGCGAAGCCGCGCCGCTGCCGCCGCGGGGCCCAGCGCCGGTCGCGCCGCCGTCCCGAGCGGCGCTGGTGGTCACGGTCACGAGCGCCGGAGCGCCGGTGGCTCGGGCCAAGGTGGCGCTCGCCTTCGGCGACGACCTGGTCGCGTCCGGAGAGAGCGACGAGGCGGGCGAGGTGTCCCTCGGCGATCTCGCGCCTGGACGGCTGCGGCTGATCGTCGGCCACAGCCGCCACATGCGTCAGGAGCGCCAGGTGGACCTCCCGGTGGGCTCGACCCGAGTCAGCGTCGAGCTGCCGGCCGCGGCGGCGCTCGTCACCAGGGTCGAGGACCCACTGGGGCGGCCGCTGCCTGGTGCGACCGTCCGCGTGGTGGCCGCTGGCGAGCGCGAGCGGGGTCGCTGCGAGACGCCACCCGACGGCCGCTGCGAGGTCGGCGAGCTCGAGCCCGGGGCCTACGTCGTGCACGCCTTCACCGGGCGACACCGGCCGGGCCGGGGCGAGGTCCGGCTGGAGGCGGCCGGCACGCTCACCGAACACACGGTTCGGCTCGAGGCCGGCCGCGTGCTCTCGGGACGCGTCGTGGACGAAACCGGCGCCGTCGTGCCCGGCGCCCGCGTCGGCAGCTCCGACGAGGGCGGCGCGATTGTCACGGCGGACGAGCAAGGGCGCTTCGAGCTGACCGGGCTAGGCGACGCGCCCGTCAACGTCTTCGCGACCGCGGAGGGTTTCGCGCCTCGACACCTGCGCGCCCTCCGTCCCGGCTCCGCGAACGTCGAGCTCCGCCTACAGAAGCCGGCGAGCGTGGAGGCCCGCGTGACGTTGGCGAGTGAGGCGAAGTCGTTGATGGTGAGTGTGTGTGAGTACGATTCGCATTTTTCGCAGGAAGTCTGCGTGGCGCGCCGGCTGTACGAGCCGCCGGAGGGCGAGGTCGTCGTGGAAGGCCTGCCCTCCGGCACCTACGAGCTGGTGCTCGAAGCGAGTGGCCACCACCAGGAGCGGGTTCGAATCCAACTCTCGCCCGACCGACGCACGGACGCGGGCGAGCTCAGCTTGCGCGCGGCGCGCTGAAACACGGGTTCAGGGTTGTCAGGTCGCGACTTCGAAGCGACACTCGAGTGATGCGGCATCGGACCGGGTGGATCCTGCCCGTGCTCCTGGGGCTCGCGCCCGGGTGTGCGAACGTGCTCGGCTACGACGACGTGACGTTCGAAGAGGGCACGGGCGGCGGGTACGGGCAAGGTGGAACCAGCGCCGGTGGTGGCGGCGCTGGCGGCTCCGGTGGAGACGGTGGGGCAGCGGGCATGGCCGGAGCGCCGAGCGGCGGTGGAGCGCCGAGCGGCGGCGGAGCGCCCAGCGGTGGCGGAGCGCCGAGCGGCGGCGGAGCGCCGAGCGGTGGCGGAGCGCCGAGCGGCGGCGGAGCGCCGAGCGGCGGCGGAGCGCCGAGCGGCGGTGGAGCGCCCAGCGGTGGTGGAGCGCCGAGCGGCGGCGGAGCGCCGAGCGGCGGTGGAACCGGCGGCTCGCCGACGGGGCACTACGAGACCAAGACCGATCCGGGCGGCACCGGCAGCGAGGCCGGCAAGCTCATTCCGGTCTGCTGCGTGCCCAGCGCGACGGAGAAGACGCGCATCACCGAGGGGTTCAACCTCCTGAATCAGCATCGCGTCGCGAACGGTCGGAGCGCGCTGGCCTACGACACCAAGCTCGAGGCGACCATCGAGGGGCACTGCCACCACATGGCCGTGCACACCTTCTTCTCCCACACCGCGCCGGAGGCGTCGGTGAGCAGCCCCTGGACCCGCGCGAACCTGTGCGGGACCAGCGCGAACGGCGAGAACATCTTCTACGGCTCCAGCAGCGCCCAGTCGGCGATGACGGCCTGGATCAACAGCCCCGGCCACAACGCCAACATGCTCAGCACCAGCTTCAAGCGCGTCGGGATCGGCAACTACAACACCCAGTGGGGCCAGATTTTCGGCAACTGACCCGAGAACCTCAGTACCCTCTCGGGGCGCATGCCCACTCTGCTCGGGTCCAGCCTGGCCGAAGCGCTGGGCGCATTGCGAGGAACTGTAGGCGACATCGTCCGGCGCAGGGACGATCCGCTGTGGCGCGAGACCATCCTCTCCGCGCTGCACACCACGCCGATCGCCGTCACCAAGACCCTGCCCTGGCTGGTGCGGGCGCGCGAAGGCCGCGACGAGAGCCTGGAGCGGATGCTCGCCGAGCACGCGCGCCTCGATCCCGACGCCTTGGCCTTGGAGATGGGCGACGAGCAGCTCACCTGGGCCGAGCTCGACGAGCGGGTGTCGCGTGTCGCCGCCGTGCTCCACGACGACGGCGTGCGGCCGGGCGACGTCGTCGTGCTGTTGGGAGACAACTCGCCGAGCTACCTGACCGTGTTGTTCGGTGCCTCCCGGCTCGGGGCGACCGTCTCCTTGATCAACAACCACCTGGAGGGCATCCCGCTCCAGCACGCCATCCGCTCGTCGAAGGCGAAGCTCGGCGTGGTGCAGGAGCGCTTCGTCCCGCGCGTGTCGGAGCTCGACGATCTCGGGCTCCAGAAGCTCGTCAGCTTCGACTCCGGAGAGCTGGAGCAGCGCGTGGACAAAGCCGTGGCGCCGCGTTCCCGCGCCAGCGTGGATGCTACCAGCGACTTCGTCTACATCTTCACCTCGGGGACGACCGGGCTGCCCAAGCCCTGCAAGGTGACGCACGCGCGCGCGGTGCTCGCCGGTGCGGCCTTCGGACCGCTCCTGTTCGAGTTCCAGCCCGGCGACAAGCTGTACTCCGTGCTGCCGCTGTATCACTCGAGCGCGCTCCTGATCGGCGTCGGGTCCTGCGTGATGACGCGGACTCCTCTGGCGCTGCGTCGCAGCTTCAGCGCCAAGGCCTTCTGGCCCGACGTCCAGCGCTACCGGGCGACGGCCATGCTCTACATCGGCGAGCTGTGCCGCTACCTGGTGAACAGCCCCCCCTCCGAGCTCGAGCGCAACAATCCCATCCGCGTCGCGGTGGGGAACGGGCTTCGGGCGGACGTGTGGGAAGAGTTCGCGCGTCGCTTCCAGATCGCGTCGATTCGGGAGTTCTACAGCGCGACGGAGGCGCCGGGATTGATCGCGAACCTGACCGGCAAGGTCGGCTCCATCGGCCACGTGCCCTTCCGCCGCCTCGGGGCGATGAAGCTCGCTCGCTACGACGTCGAGCGCGACGACCTGGTGCGGGACGCGAGCGGCTTCTGCCTGGAGTGCCAGCCCGGGGAGATCGGCGAGCTGGTGATCAAGCTCAAGGACGTCCCGCGGACGGCGCTCGGTGATTTCCGCGGCTACACCGACGAGGCCGCCACCGAGAAGAAGATCCTGAAGGATGTTTTCAAGGCCGGAGATCGCTACTTTCGCTCCGGCGACTTGATGCGCTTCGACGACAACGACTACTTCTACTTCGTAGATCGCATCGGGGACACCTTCCGCTGGAAGGGCGAGAACGTGTCCACCGCCGAGGTCGCCGAGGTCATCAGCCTGGCGCCCGGCGTGCTCGGCGCCACCGTCTCCAGCGTGCACGTCCCCGGTATGGAGGGACAGGCCGGGCTGGCGGCGCTGGAGATCGCGGACCGCTTCGACGTCGACGGCTTCTGGCAAACGGTGCAGGGCCTGCCGAGCTACGCGCAGCCGCGCTTCGTCCGGGTGCTCGAGCGCCTCAGCACGACCGGCACCTTCAAGATCCAGAAGATGCAGCTTCGCTCGGAGGGTGTCGATCCGAATCGCGTCTCCGACCCGTTGTACGTCCGCACGGACGAGGGCTACGTAGCGCTCACGCGGGAGCGCTGGACCGACGTCGTCGAAGGACGGCTGCGCCTGTGAGCGACGAGCGCATCCGCCAGCGCGCGATCGTGGCGCTCGCGCTGGTGGCGCTGGGCGCGTCGCTCGTGGGGCTGACGCGTTGGACGCGGAGGGTGCGTCCGCCTCCGGCGAGCTCGGCGAGCTCGGCGCCTGCGAAGCCCGAGCTTCCGCCGTTGGCTTCGGAGAGCTGGTTGGTCGAGCTTCCGGTGCCGGGCTTCCCGAGCTCGTTCGCCGCTGTACCGGTCGGCGCGCGCGAGCCGCGCCCGGTTCTGATCGCGCTGCACGGCGGCGCCGATCGCCCGGAGTGGGCCTGTGGTACGTGGACGGGCATCAGCCGCGGGCGGCCGTTCGTGCTCTGCCCGCGTGGCAAGCACCGAGACGATCTGAGCGGCGAGCCGCGCTTCGGCTGGGGCAGCCAAGCGGAGGTGGAAGGCGAGCTCCGCGCCGCGCTGAAGGCGCTCAAAGCGCGCTTCGGCCAGCACGTCGCGAGCGGTCCGGTGGTGATGGCCGCATTTGCAGCAGGAGTGAAACACGCCCTGGAGATCTCGCGCCACGAGCCGGCCTTCTTCACGCGGCTGATCCTGGTCGGCGCCGAGCCCGACACCTGGTCCGCGGGCAAAGCCGCCGTGTACGCCAAGTCCGGCGGTAAGCGCCTGCTGTTCGCGGTCTCCGACGCCGAGAGTCGCGCCGCGGCGAGCACCTACTGGCTGTTCGCGCGGGGCGCCGGGCTGGAGACCAAGCTGCTCGACCTGGGCGAGGGCGGCCTGCGCCTGGACGACGAGGTCGCCCGCGCCGTGGCGGGCGAGCTGCCCTGGCTCGTGGGAAGCGATCCGCTGTACCCCGCGGCGCCCGAGTGAGCGTCGTGGTATTCTGACGCCATGTGCGCGCGCGCCTGGGTCACCGCATTGGCTGCTCTGTCCTTGTTCGGCTGCGACATGCTCAAGCCGCCGCCGCCCAAGCCCTTCGAGGCGCGGGTGAAGGTGTTCGGCGATCCGGGTCAGCCGCTGAAGGGCGCCGAGGTCTGGTACAAGCAGAAGAAGATCGGCGTCACCGACGACTCCGGCGTGGTGAACTTCCGTCTCAAGGGCGCAGAGGGCGAGGTCTACGACCTGACGCTGAAGTGTCCGACCGGGTTCCAGAGCCCCGCGAAGCCCGTGAGCGTGACCCTGCGCAAAACTTCCGATCCCTCGCAGCGGCCCGAGTATCAGGTGGATTGCCCGAAGTCGTCGCGCTCGGTCGTGGTTGCAGTACGAGCGGATTCCGGCCCGAACCTGCCCGTGATGTACCTGGGCCGCGAGGTCGCGCGCACCGACGTCTCCGGCGCCGCTCACGTGTTCCTCGAGATGCCGCCAAATCAGATGTTCCAGCTCTCACTCTCGACCGACGGCGACGGCGCGAAGGAGCTCCGGCCGCAGAATCCCGCGGCAACCTTCGAGGTGAAGCAGTCCGACGACGTCTTCGTCTTCGACCAGAAGTTCAAGCTCGAGAAGAAGAAGTTCAAGGGTGGCGGCAAGGCGAAGCCCAAGGGGCCGACCCCGATCTGAGCGGCCTCGCGGGAACTTTCCGAGGCCATCGCACGACCCCGCAAGCCGGCTGGAATTTTTCGGCGAGGACGGCAAAAAACCCAAAAAAATCGCGAGCTTCGCGTCGATTTTCTGTTGCGGACTGGGAAGCCCTCCTGCTACGGTTCGTAAGTAGAGGTCAGGAGTGCCGGAGAGCCTTTGGAACGGCACCCCTCGCGAAACCCGATGACGACCCCGACCCCCCGTTGCCGACGCCGCATGCGGTCCCTGGCCAGCGATGGCCGGGGGGCGATCATGACGGAGTACGTGGTGCTCCTGGGGACGGTCTGCATCGGCTTCGCGGCGGCGATCCTCGGGCTCGGCCCGAGCCTGGTGGCCAACTACGAGCGCTCCCAGGCCATCATCCTCTCACCTTTCCCTTGAGCCAAGACCCTAACCGGCGACCCCCGACAGGACACGAGGTAATCAACATGGACAAGATTCGTCGTCTGATTCAAGACAAGCGTGGCGCGAACATGGTCGAGTACATCATCGTCGTGGCCGTCATCGCGCTGATCGCCATCGCGGCGTTCCGCACGTTCGGCAACAACCTGAACAGCAAGACCAACGAAAAGGCTGGCGAGATCAACTCGCTCTGATCCAGGTCGCCGGAGGCGCGCCGAGACTCGTGACTCGGCGCGCCGCAACGGACCCCGAGGATGTACGGCGAGCAATACTTTCTACTTGCCGCAGTTCTCGTGACAGGCCTCTCGGCCTGGTTCGACTGGCGAACGGGCGAGATCCCCAACTGGTTGACGCTCGGGCCTTTGGCCCTGGCACCAGTCGCTCACGCGGGCTTCGGCTTCGCGAGGGAAGGCTGGAGTGCGGCCGGACAGGGCTTCGCATTTTCGATCGTGGGAATCATCACATGCGGGGTGATACCGATTTTCCTGTATCGCTCCGGAGCAATCGGTGGAGGTGACGTCAAGCTACTCGGGGCCATGGGAGCGATGCTCAGGCCGATGATCGGCATCGAAACGGAGATGTACTCCTTCATCGTTGCCGCGCTCTACGCCCCGGTGAGGTTGGCATACGAAGGCAAGCTGCTCAAAACCCTCGGGAACAGCCTCTTGCTGGTTCGAAACGTGTTCGTCCCGAAGGAAAAGCGGCGCGAGCTGACGACGGAGATGATGTCGGAGCTCAGATTCGGACCTTCGATTTTCGTAGCGACCCTCATTGCGATTTTGCTGCACTGGAGGGTCTGACCAAAAGAGCTTCAGCGGCGAGTAGAGAGAACGAAGTGGAAGGAGAACCCAACGTGAGCCGTCCCAGCCCAGAGCCGCAGCGCGGCCTCCGAAAGGACAAGCGGGGCGCCGTCTACGTGGAGTTCCTCGGCGCGTTCTTCCCGATCTTCTTCGGGTTCTGGTGCCTGATGCAGTCCGTCGGGATCTACTCCGGCAAGCTCGTCACCATGCACTCTGCCTACTTGGGCGCTCGAGCTGCAGCCGTCGTGCTGCCGGACGACCCCAAGGGCTACAGCAACGCCGGCGTCGGCGCCGCCACGGGCAAGCGCAAGGACGCCATCCAGCGCGCGGTCCAAATGGGGCTCGGCGGCAACCGCAGCCTGCTCTGGCCGCTGGCGCAGGTCACCATCCGCGGCGCCGACGGCAAGGAAAAGTCGAGCTTCAAGCGCGACGAGATCGTGACGGTTCGCGTTCAGGTCCCCTACCGCTGCCGGTTGCCGGTGGCCGACAAGGTGATCTGCGGGTTTGCAGGTCTGACCACCATCAACGCCGAGGCCAAGATGGTCGTTCACGGAGCGGACTATGAATATCCTTGACCGCTTCCTCCTCTGGGTCGGCCGTCCCGAGCAGCGTATGCAGCGCTGCGGGGCGGATCGCGGCGATCTGAAGAGCGACCAGAGCGGCGCCATCATGATCGCCGGCGTGTTCATGGCCTCGCTCCTGGCGGCCGGGGTCTTCTACCTGATCGGCATGGGCAACGCGATCGTGTATCGCGAGCGCCTCCAGGATGCCGCCGACGCGGTGGCGTACACCTCAGCCGGTGTCCACGCGCGCGGCATGAACATCATCGTGCTCATCAACTTGGTCATGGCAGCGCTGCTCGCCGTCTTGATCATGATGCGCATGCTGATTCTGATGCTGGGGATCACCATCGTCGCCTGCGGCATCTGCATCGCTGCGACGGTCTTCTGCCCGCTCTCCGGCGTGTGTGCGGCGGCGATGCCGAAGATGATCAAGATCGAGCAGGGCTTGATCAAGGGCGCCAACAAGTACGAGAAGGTGCTCGACAAGGTGCTGCCGGCCCTGAGCATCTTCGAGAAGGTCGTGGCCATGACCACCCCGTACGTCGGCGCGTACAAGGGGAACAAGGTCTCGAAGCAGTACAAACCTCTGGTCACCACCGGCATGGCGCTCAGCCCGTCGATGGTGCCGTTCGTTCCGTCGTCCAAGAAGCTCGGTCTCCCGGTCCAGGAGATGGAGTGGGACAAGTTCTGCAAGAAGAGCGCGGAGCTCGCCATCGAGCACGGCTTCGGCTGGCTCCCCGATCCAGTCGGCTGGATCCTCAAGAAGATCGCCGGCGCGATCGCCGGGACCTTCAGCGGTTATTTCTGTGGCGGCGCGGGTGCCAGCAACATCCAAGACGTCATGGACAACAAGATCAAGGAGCAGGTCAACGAAGGCTGCAAGAACCAGAAGGACGACTGCTCGGACAAGGTGAAGAGCGGCAACAGTTACCCGACGTGTACCGGCGACCAGGCGCAGGACAAAAACACCAACTGCATGTCCAAGTACTGCACCGATCTGGGCGGCGGTCTGGCCGAGTTCAACACGGCGAACTGCAAGAAGGACGGCAACCAGGCCGCCAAGGACCAGATGCAGAAGACCGGCTTCGACCCGGCCGGCGGCGGAATGGGCAACACGAAGAACAAGACGCCCAAGGAGATCTGGGAGGGCGCGGAGATCGGCTCGATCTGGTTCCAGACCTTCGGCTTCACCGGCGGCGACGAGCAGTGGCCGCGCAAGCTGGACAAGGGCCTGGCGATCGCGACCAAGACCGGTCAGATGCCCAAGGTGCAGGCCAGCTGGGGTAACTGGCGCTTCGGTCAGGCGGAGTTCTACTTCGACGACAAGGGCAAGTGGTCGGACCTCAAGGAAGACTGCATGTGGAAGATGTACTGGCGCGCGCGCCTGCGGCGCTTCGCGGTCACGGGCATCAACCTGGGGCAGCTGGGCCTGGGCAAGCTCTTCGACGTGATGAAGAAGTACGTCGACACCAAGTGGATCGACGGCGCGGTCAACGGCGGGACCAGCATCATCCTGGGCGGTCTGGGCAAGGACACCTACGACAAGCTCGCGGACAAGCTGAAGGACACCGTGGTGGGCGCGCTCGGCAAGGGCGTGGACTCGGCCATCGACGGGTGGGTGATGCCATCTTGGGAGGTCATCCATTGAACACTCGAGACGTGCTCCAGCGGGTTCGGGCTCGGCGCCGCCGGCGCGGCGCGGCCATGACCGAATCGGCCATCATCGCGGCCTTCATGGTCATCCAGTTCGCCTGCATCTGGGCGGCGGTGAGCTTCCAGAAGGCCAAGATCGGCGTGATGGACGAGGCGCGCCTGGCGGGTTGGCAGACGGCCATCCAGTACTGCAGCGGCGGCGGTGACGTCGCGTCCGACCTCGACCAGAACGTCGGCGACTCCGGCGGCGGAGCGGTGCCGGACATCAGCGGCGCCTCCGAGCAGGGCGGCGGCAGCTTCGGTCTGGGCAACGACGTGTTCAAGGACTCCGGCTACCCGACCATCAGCAAGCAGCGGGAAACGAAGTTCCCGGGCGTGATCGGCGGCTCCAGCTACACGATGTACGGCAAGATGCACATGCGGTGCAACGAGCCCAAGAAGAACGACAACGGCAAGACGTACTTCTTGATCATCCTGGGCGCCGGCGCGATCGGCGCGCTGATCATGAGCCTGATCTGACGAGGACGCCATGGCCCGTTCCTACGAAGAAAGACGAGTCGGCAAGTCCTGGTGGGACATGCCGCGCCGCCTGCTCTCGGTGGCGTTCACTCCGCGCGTGCGTGGGGTCTTCCGCGTCGGGGCTTACCTGTCCGTGGTCTCGATGGTCGGCGCCGGACTGGCGGCGCGCTCCGCGTACGGCAGCGTCTCCGAACAGGCCCTGGCAACGGGGCGGCAGCTGGCGAAGCTCGGTGAGTTCACCAAGGACGCGGAGCGTCTCATGCTCAATGGGCAGGCGCTGAACATGTCGAGCGCCACCACCGATCTCTCCATGGGCCAGGTGCTCGACCGCTTCGAGGCGCTGTGCAAGGAGGAAGGTGCGGTGCCCCGCGATCTGCGCGAGGTGCAGGGCATGCTCGACGATCCGGCGTTGGCGAAGCAGGCCGAGCGCCTGAACTTCGGCGTGCTCCGCCAGCAGTCGAAGGACGACGGCGTCATCGCCTGCGCGGTGAAGAACCCCGCCAACGGTCAGCGCCGATTCTGGGACGGCATGGCCGCGTTCGCCGAGAGCTGGGATTTGGCCGATGTCGGCCACCTTCGCTACGCCTACGTGCGCAAGCTCGAGAGCGGACGGACCCATGTGCTCACCGCTTGGACCGACGGCTCGTTCAAGGTCGACGCCATGGTCCCGCCGACCGAAGGCGCGGACGCGCCGGGTGCAGACTCGCCCATCGTGGCGCGGCCGCCGAGCTCGGTGCGCTACCTGTCCGCCTCTGCCGAGGGGCGCCCCCACGCCATCCGGGTGTACGAGTCCAAGGTGCCGGCGAAGGAAGTCCTCGCGGGGTACGAGAAGGACATGGCGGCCAAGGGCTTCGAGCAGGTCTTCATCGGGGAGGACGCGCCCGAGGCGCGGTACTTCAGCAAGGGTGGCGTCGACATCGTGGTGGTCGCCGACCAAAACGGTGACCGCAGCCTGGTGTCGGCCTTCGAAACGCGCGGGTTCTGATCTTTCCTGCCAACCCGTGCAGTAGGCCCTACTGCGCCCGGGACCGACACGGTCCCCGGAATTCGGCCTGCGAGCCGTGCTAGACCTGTCGCCCATGAAGGTCGGCTGGAGGATTTCATCTCTGGCAGAACGAGGCGATACTGAGGTCCGCGCATGAACAAGAGGGCGTTGCTCATTTCGCTCGTCGTCGGCGTGGTCGGTGCACTTCTGCTTCTGCTGTACCTGTCACGATTCGAGCAGGAAGCCTCAGGCGGTGAACGCGTCCGGCTGCTGATGGCGGTCAAGGCCATCGAGCCGGGGACCTCGATTCAGGAGGACGCGCTGACCATCCGTGAGGTCCCTCTGGCCTACGTCGAGGACCGCGCGGTCAAGGCCGTCGAGAAGGCCAAGGTAGTGGGCCTCCGGATCGGGACCAAGGTCGAGGCCAACCAGACCCTGATGTGGACCGATCTGGCCATCGCCGCGGACGAGCGCCGGGACCTGAGCTCGTTGGTGCAGCCCGGAGCCCGCGCGGTGTCGATCAAGGCGGAGAGCGGCGACAAGAGCTTCTCGCTGATCCAGCCCGGGGACTACGTGGACGTGATCGCGAGCATGCCCGCCGCCGAGGCAGACAAGCGCAACGCCGTCGTGCTCCTCCAGAAGGTGCTGGCGCTCGCGGTGGGTCTCGAGACGGCGCCCGAGAAGATCACGGACAGCAAGGACGAGCGCCGCGAGATGGTGCTCACGCTGAGCGTGAGCCTTCAGGAGGCGCAGCTCCTGTCGCTGGCGGCCGAGCGCGGCAAGCTCCTGGTCGCGCTGCGCAATCCCGACGACCAGACGCTGCTGGAAGGGATCCCAGACATGCCGTCCTCGGCCCTCGAGGACAAGGTCATCCGAAGTAACATCCAGGGAGCTCGCAAGACGGGTCCCGTCGAGCTGAAGGCCAAGTGATGATGAAGCGAATCGCTCTGCTCGTTGCGGCAAGTCTGATGTCGTTTGCGGCTCCCGCCCTCGCCCAGGAAGAGGCCGGCGAGCCCGCTGCTGCCGGCGAGGGGCAAAACGAGCTCAACATGGTGGTCGGCGAGAACAAGACCATCAACGCGACCGGAGTGAAGAACTACTCCGAGGGCGTCAAGGGCATCGTCGACGTGAAGCTCACGACGGACAACACCAAGTTCGTCGTCGCCGGCAGGAAGCCGGGCACCACCACGCTCCTGCTCATCAACAAGGACGACTCGACCACCACCTGGGTGATCAACGTCTTCTCGCGCTCCCCGGACGCCGTTCGGCGCGAGCTGTCGCAGCTGCTCGGTGAGATGCCCGGCGTGCGCGTGCGCCGGGTCGGCTCCCGGTTCTTCATCGAAGGCGGCGTCGCCAGCGAGGGCGACGTGAAGCGCATCGAGAAGATCGCGGCCCTGTATCCCGGCCAGGTCGAGTCGCTGGTGGTGGCTGGCGGCGGCGGCGCGGTCGGCGACCGCAAGGTCAACATCCGGCTGGATTTCTTCTTCATCCGTTACGACAAGACCTCCGGCTACGCCGTGGGTGTGGACTGGCCGAGCCGGATCGGCGGCCCGGACGTGGTCCAGAGCGAGTTCAGGTACGATTTCCTCGCCGGCACGACCACCACCGCGGAGGCCTCGGTGGTGAACCAACCCCTGCCGGCGCTCGACGTCGCGTCGCGCCGCGGCTGGGCCAAGGTGCTCAAGCAGTCGACCGTGATCACGGTGAACGGCACCAAGGCGACCTGGGAGTCCGGCGGTGAGCAGAACTTCCCCATCGCATCCGGCCTCGCCGCCAACATCAAGGAGATCACCTTCGGGACCAAGGTCGACGTCTTGCCGCGGCTCGACGAGCAGACCGGCGAGCTCGAGGTCCAGGTCGAGGCCGACGTCTCGGATCTGACCCCGCCCGTCGAGTCCACGAACCTGCCGGGGCGCAACATCTCGAAGCTCAAGACGCTGGTGCGGCTGAAGCTCGGGCAGTCGCTGGTGCTCTCGGGCATTCGCACGTCGAACCGACGTCACGACATCCGCGGCTTGCCGATTCTGAGCGAGATCCCCGTGATTGGCGTGCTGTTCGGCTCGCACCGCGACTCGGCGGAGGACGTGGAGGGCGCGCTCTTCATCATCCCCACCGCGGTCGAGTCGGTGCCCAAGCCAGCGATCGAGATCGTCAATGGCGCGCTCAGTCAGTTCGAGGAATACTCCGGGGATATCGAGGCGGTGAACGCCTACAACAAGCGCCCGCAGCAGTGGCGCAAGGTGAACAAGTAGCCTCGGGCCGTCCCGGGGCGAGGCCCCGGCGCCGTCCCCGGCACGCATCGGATCATGAACGTCCTGGTCGTCATCGAGTCGCAATCTGGAGGCAAACGCACGATCCAGCTGCGCGCGAACGGCCTGCTCTCCATCGGTCGCGATCCCGAGTGCGGCCTGCGCATCAAGAGCGATCTGATCTCCCGGCAGCACGCGGTGGTGGAATTCAGCGGCCAAGCGGTGCGGGTCGAGGACCGCTCGACGAACGGGACCTTGGCAGGCGATCAGCTCCTCAGGAAGTCGAGCGTCTGGGTGCCGTTCGGCACGCCCATCGTGGTCGGTGACCACACCCTCACGTTCCAGTCCGCGGGCCCACCGGTCCGGGACGACCTGCGCGACCCGACGGTGCGCGGCGGACACGGGCTGCCGCCCATGCCGGCGCCGCCTCCGCCGATGCAGCAGCAGCAGTACGCGCCGCCTCCCCCGCAGCAGAGCTCGCCGCACCACCCCATGCCTGCTCCGCCGGGCGGCGGGACGCTCGACCTCCGGCGGGGGCCTCCACAACACTCGCAACCTCCGCCGGCTCCGCAACCGGTCGAGGCCGCGCAGCGTCCCGGGCCATCGACCACCGGCCAGGGTGGCGCGACCGTCACCGGGGGCCGCCGGAAGCGCACACCGGAGCAGGACGCGGTCAACGAGCTCAGGCGCGACATCCACCGGCAGCTGATCGAGAACCTCGACCTGGCCGCGCTGAAGGCCAAGCTCATGGACGATCCGTCGATGCGCCCGAAGGTCATCGGCGCGCTCAGGCGCATCGTCGAGCTGATGGGTCCGCGCATCCCCGCCAGCGTGGAGCGCGATCGACTGGTCGGCGAGCTGGCCGACGAGGCGCTCGGTCTGGGACCGCTGGAGCACCTTCTGGCCGATCCGAGCGTCACTGAAATCATGGTGGTGGATCCGGACACCATCTACATCGAACGCGCCGGCAAGATCGTGCTGTCCGACCAGCGCTTCACCGACGACGAGCGCGTTCGCGCCGTGATCGAGCGCATCGTGACGCCGCTCGGGCGTCGCATCGACGAGTCGTCGCCGCTGGTGGACGCCCGTCTGAAGGACGGCTCGCGCGTGAACGCCGTCATCAAGCCCATCGCGCTGCGCGGCTCGGCCATCACCATCCGCAAGTTCTCGAAAGTCCCGCTCACGCTCGAGAAGCTCTACGGCTACAACGCGCTCAGCCCGCAGATGGGCCGGTTCCTCACCCGTGCCGTGGTGGCCAAAAAGAACATCATCATCTCCGGCGGCACTGGCAGCGGGAAGACCACGCTGCTCAACATCCTGTCCGCGGCCATTCCGGACGACGAGCGCATCGTCACCATCGAGGACGCGGCGGAGCTCCAACTCGCGCAGCCGCACGTCGTGTCACTGGAGACGCGCCCGGCCAACATGGAGGGCAAGGGCGAGTATTCGATCCGCGACCTGCTCAAGAACGCCATGCGCATGCGCCCGGACCGAGTCGTCGTCGGCGAGTGCCGCGGTGGCGAGGCGCTGGACATGCTGCAGGCGATGAACACCGGTCACGACGGCTCGCTGACCACCACCCACGCCAACTCGCCCCCCGAAGCGCTGAAGCGCATCGAGACGCTGTGCCTGATGGCCGGAGTGGACTTGCCGTCGCGCGCGGTGCGCGAGCAGATCGCCGGCAGCATCCACCTGGTGGTGCAGCAGTCGCGCTTCTCGGACGGTACCCGCAAGGTGTCCAACATCGCCGAGCTGGTCGGGCTCGACGAAGAGATGAACTTCGAAATCATCCCCATCTACCAGTTCGTGCGCTCCGGCACTGGTCCCAAGGGAGAGGTGCTCGGCGGCTACAAAGCGACGGGTTATCTGCCCAGCTTCCTCAACGAGTTCATTCTGAAGGGGCTCATTCCCCCGGGAGGACCCTACCTGTGAGCAAAGCGCTCAGTCCCGAGCTGATGATCAGCCTGCTGAAGTGGTCCGGGCTGCTGCTGGTGTTCGTCGGTCTGATGATCGGCGCCTGGGGGGCCATCGCCGACAGCCAGGGGCCGGTCATGCGCTACTGGCAACGCTACTGCGCCTCGCTCGAGCGCAAGCTGCGCTTGATGTTCATCTGGACTCCGGGCCAGCAGATCGCCATCGGCCAGATCGTGGCCGCGGTCGTGGTGCTGGCGTTGCACGTGGGGATCGGGCTCGACCCCTATTGGTGGATCCTGATCCTGATCATCATCGTCGCCCCCTCGAAGTACATCGAGCGCATGCGCCAACAGCGAGTCTTGCAGCTCGAGGACCAGATTGACGGCTTTCTGACCTCGCTGGCCAACGCGCTCAAGGCCACCCCGAGCGTCGCGAACTCGTTCATCGGCATCCAGCCACTCCTGCCCACGCCGATTCGCGAGGAAGTGGAGCTGTGCGTCAAGGAGATGAAGGTCGGCAGCACGCTGGATCAGGCGTTGCTCAACATGGGCGGCCGCATCAACAGCCGGCAGCTCGACACCGCGCTCTCCGCCATCCTGATCGGTCGCCAGCTGGGCGGTGACTTGCCACGCATCCTCGACACCACGGCCAACACCATGCGCGAGATGATCCGCCTGGAGGGAGTGGTGAAGACCAAGACGGCGGAGGGCAAGGCGCAGCTCTGGGTGCTCGGCGCCTTCCCGTTCATCTTCGCCGTCGTGCTCAACATGATGGAGCCGGGCTTCTACGACCCGCTCAAGAAGCCGGTTGCAGGCTGGGCCATCGCGGGCTTCGCGGGCGTGTCCTGGCTGGTGTCCATCCTCCTGGCCCGCAAGGTCCTGTCGGTCGAGATATGAGGATCAGCTACGTCGAGATCCGGTACGTGGTCGTCGCCGCGCTGGCGATGGCGGTGGCATTTGCGCTCTACGCGGTGGCCAGCGCGCCGTCGCGGGTGGCCAGCCGACTGGGCATGCGCGGCCTCCGGCGCCTGAACGCCCTGGAGAAGAGCGACCAGTGGCGCCAGATCGAGCCGCTGGTGCGCTGGCTGGGCGTGCGAGTCAGCGGCATCTTGACCGAGGAGCAGCGCGCCAAGCTGGACAAGCAGCTGGCCCTGGCCGGGGACTTCCTGGGCATCACGCCCGAGGAATACGTGGGGCTCAGCATCCTGTCGTTCATCGGCGGCGCGGCGTTCGGCGTGATCGCGGGCTGGATGACCGGGATGGGCATCGTGATGCTGATCATCGTCGCGCCGCTGGGCGCCGCGATGCCTTACCTGCAGGTGTCGAGCGCCGCGACGCTGCGCATGAAGCAGATCAACCGCGGCCTGCCCTACGCGGTGGACCTCTTGGCGCTGGCCATGAGCGCCGGCAAGGACTTCCCCGGTGCCATGCGCCAGGTCGTGGAGAAGTCCAGCGACCCCGACGACGCCCTGATCGAGGAGTTCGGCCGCATGCTGCAGGAGCTGGGCATCGGTCGCACGCGCAAGCAGGCGCTCTTGGGCTTCGCCGAACGCGTCCCCATCGAGTCGGTTCAAGAGTTCGTGAACTCGGTGGTCCAAGCCGAAGAGAAGGGCAACCCGTTGGCGGACGTCTTGCAGATCCAGGCTGGCATGTCGCGCATGCGGCGCTCCGTGCGCGCCGAGCAGCAAGCCGCAAAGGCCGGCGTGCAGATGATCGGGCCGCTGGCGCTGCTGCTGCTCTGCATCATCGCCCTGATCCTGGGGCCCATGTTCCTGAAGCTCGGCGAACAGGGCGGTGACACCTGATGCAAGCGCTCAAGTTCGACATTCGCCACCCCGACGGGCGCATCGAAGAGCTGCGGCTCGACACCGACCGCGCCATGATCGGCAGCGGCGCCCACTGCGAGATCCGACTGGGGCTCGATCAGGCCGGCGTCGAGCACATCGCCATTCAGCTGACCCCCGCGGGCATCTTCGCCGACGCGCGTTCGTTCCAGCCCCCGCCGCTGATCAACGGCAGCCCGTTCACGCGCACGCAGATCGTCCCGGGCTCGGTGCTGGGGGTGGGCAACACCCAGATCGTGGCCAGCGTGGTCGAGGTCGTCGGCGGCGACGGCCAAGCCCAGAAGAAGGAGCAGAAGACCAGCCCGCTGACGCTGCTCATGGCGCTGATCGTCATGCCGCTGGCGCTGTACATCATCTTCCAGGACGCCCCGGGGGACTCGGTCGGCAAGGCGCCGCGCGAGATCCCGGAGCTCTGGGGGCCGCCGGCCACCGCTTGCCCGCAGGCGTCCCGCGAGGCCGCGATGGCCATCGGCTTCCAGCAGTTCACCAAGGCGGCGTCCAAGCAGGAGCGCCGCCCCTTCTACGTTCCGGACGGCGTGCAGGCGGTCCCGGCCTACGAAGAGGCCGCGGCCTGCTTCCAGGTCGCGGGGGACACCGAGCGCGCGAAGCGAGCCGCCGCGCTGGCGGCGAAGCTGCGCGCCGACGTGGCGGAGGACTTCCGGACTCACCGCGTTCGACTGGAGCACGCGCTCGCGACCCAGCGCTACGAGACCGCGCAGAAAGAAGTGCGGGTCCTGTTGGCCTTCTTGCAGGGGAAAGAGGGCGAATACGTCGAGTACCTGTCGTTGCTCGAGCGCAAGCTGCGCATCAAGTACGGCGATCAGACCCGTCAGAAGAAGCCGAAATGAAGTGCCGAGCCGAAGTCGTCGCGATGGGTCTCGCGCTGGCTTTGCCGGCGTGCGCGGCGTCGCGCGGCGAGAAGATGCGCGACGCCGAGAAGACCGTTCGAGCCGAGCAGACCAAGGACAAGCTGCTCGAGCGCGGGAAGCTCTTCGCCCGCGTCGGCGACTACACGCGCGCCTCGCAGTACCTGAGCGCGGCGCTCGACGCCGGGGCGAGCCCGGAGGAGGTGCTGCCGCTGTTGATGCGCGTGTTCGTGGTCAGCGGGCGCTTCCGTACGGCCATCCAGCTCGGCGAGCAGGAGCTGACCAAGCGTCCCGAGCAGCACGCGCTCAGGTTCCTGGTCGGAACGCTCCACGCCGCGGTGGGTCGCTCGGATCTGGCGCGCGAGCACCTGGAGCGGGTGGTGGCCGCGCAGCCCAAGCACGCCGAAGCGCACTACGCGCTCGCCGTGCTCCTCAGGGACGGGGAGAACGACCCGGTCGGTGCCGACCAGCATTTCCGCGAATACCTGAAGCTCGAGCCCAAGGGGCCTCATGCCGAGGAGGCACGCGGCTCTTTGCTCAAGGAAATCCCGTGATCCCCCAAGAGATCTTCGAAGAAGCGCTGCTCGAGTTCTTCGCGCCCGTGCGTCCGTTCCTCGACGACCCGAAGGTCAGCGAGGTGATGATCAACGGCCCCAACCAGGTCTTCATCGAAAAGGGCGGCAAGCTGGAGCTGACCGGGGTGCGCTTCGAGAGCACCGACGCCTTGGTGTCTGCGCTGCGCACCGCGGCGCAGTTCGCCGGCAAGTTCCTCGACGAGTCGCGACCGATCCTGGAGGGCCGCATGCCCGACGGCTCGCGCCTGCAGGCGATCATCCCGCCGGCGGCGCCCGGCGGACCGTTCATCGCCATCCGCCGCTTCTTCAAGGAGACCTTGACCGTCGAGAGGTTGATCCGCTTCGGCTCGATGGGCCAAGACGCCGCGGACTCGTTGAAGGCCTTCGTCGAGGCCAAGCTCAACGTGATCATCGCGGGCGGCACCGGCAGCGGCAAGACCAGCATGCTGAACGCGCTGTCGTCGTACATCCCCGACGGCGAGCGCATCGTGGTGATCGAGGACTCCAAGGAGGTGCAGCTACAGAAGACCCACGTAGTGCAGCTCGAAGCGCGCGCCCCGGACCCGAAGGGCAAGGGTGGCGTGAGCATTCGCGATCTGTTCAAGGCCACGCTGCGCATGCGACCGGATCGCGTGGTCATCGGCGAGATCCGCGGCGGTGAGGCCCTGGACATCGTGCAGGCCATGACCAGCGGTCACGGCGGCTGCATGGGCACCTGCCACGCCACCTACCCGCGCGATACAATGACCCGTCTCGAGACGATGTGCATGATGAGCGACATCGACATGCCGCTCGCCGCGATGCGGGCTCAGCTCGGCTCCGGCATCAACCTGATCGTCCAGGTCTCGCGCTTGCAGGACGGCTCGCGCAGGACGACTCACATCACCGAGGTGCTGGGCTACGACGCCGACACCGGGAAGTACCTGATGCAGGACATCTTCGCGCGGCAGTATCACGGCGTCGGTCAGAACGGCGAGATCATCAGCGAGTTCGGACCCACGGGGAACATCCCGCGCTGCGAAGAGCAGCTGCGGGAGCACGGTGTGGAGCTTCCAGCCGTGATATACGATGCTGCGCGGCGGCGCGGAGTCGATCCAGAGCATCGTGGGCACGGGTAATCTCAGCATCAAGCTCCAGGGCGGCTCGAGCGATCGAGCCCAGGTAGAGCTCAAGGCCGGTACGCCAGTCGAAGCGTTCAGTGTCGGTGCGGACGGGGGATGGCGCGTGAGCGCCGCCGGCATCGCGCCGGTTCACGCCTACCTCTACTTCGACGGCACGCACCTGTTCGTGGCCTGCGCCCCCGGCGCCATCGTGCAGCTCGGCGCCGCCACCGTGGGCACGGACTGGAAGCCCGTGGCCGCGCCGGCGGTGATCAAGCTGGGCCAGGTCTCGCTCTCGGTGGAGGAGAGCGGGACGCAGCCCAAGCCGGCCGCTCCGGCGCGCGCCGGGCCAGGCCCTGTCGCGCGTCCGCAGCCGAGCGCGGCGCCAGTCGCGCGCCCGCAGGCGGCGCGCCCGCAGCCGAGCGCCGCGCCCGTCGCGCGTCCGCAGCCGAGCGCCGCGCCAAGCCGGCAGGGACCTCCCGTGGCGGGGACGCCGCGTGCTGCGCCAGCACCCGCGGCCCGACCGGCGCGTCCCGGGCCGCCGCCACTCGCTCCGCGTGCGACGGGACCGACGCCTCGCCCACAGCCGACCGCACCCCGCGCCGGGCCCAAGCCCGTGCGCCCTCCCGGTGAAGTGATGGCGGCGGCGCCCAAGGCGGCGCCACAGCCCGGGGCCAGCGACTACGACGACTCGGAGTCGCCGACCCAGTACCAGCCGATGCCGGATGGCTTCAGCGAGAAGACCTTGCCACCGCAAGAGTCGCCGGTGGGGTCGCCTTCGGAGCCGCCCACGCGCATCCATGCGCCGGCTTCGACTGGTCTGGACGAGGAGGTCTTGAGCGAGGAGGCGACGCGAGTGATCCCGGCACCCTCCGAGACGCCAGCGGTGGCGCCAGCCCAGCCGACGGGTGGTGTGCCCAAGCGCACGATGCTCGGCATGGCCCCCCCGCCGCCCACCTCGGCGGAGCTTGCGCGGGGCGCCGCTCAGTACGCGACGCCGGTCGCGGCGCCGGAACCGCCGAAGCCCGAGCGACCCAAGCCGCCCTCGCAGCCGCCGGCCGGCGAGAGCGCGACCGTCGTCAAGCCGCTCGAGCAGTTCCTGGCGGAAGCCGGCGGTCGGAGCCTGCCGGGCGACTCGCCCGACACGGCCAAGCAGCCGCTGATGGCGCCCGCTACGGCGCAACCGCCGGGTGCAGTCGCGCCACCGTGGGGCAGCGATCCGTACGCGCAGACGCAGCCGCCGTTCGGACAGCAGCAACCCGCACACGCAGCGACAGCGGGGGCTTACCCGGGTGCTCGAGGCGAGCCGCCAGGCTACCCCGCAGCGGATGCAAACGCGTACGGGGCGCAGCAAGCCGCCTACGCCCAGCACCAACCTGGAGCCTACGGCGCGCAGCAGCCTGGAGCCTACGGCGCGCAGCAACCTGGAGCCTACGGCGCGCAGCAACCTGGAGCCTACGGCGCGCAGCAACCTGGAGCCTACGGCGCGCAGCAACCTGGAGCCTACGGCGCGCAGGGGGCGTACGCAGAGCAACAAGCTGGCGCGTTCGGCGCGCAGCAAGCCGGCGCGTACGGCGCGCCTGGGGGCGCGGGAGCGTCGGGCCAATACCCGCAACAACAATACCCCGGAGCGTCGGGCACGTTCGGCCAGTCAGGAGCGGGCTACCCGCAGCAGCAAGCTTGGGGCCAGCAGCCCGTGCAGGTGCAGCCCGGGAAGGGTCCGCTCGCCGCGTGGAAGGCGATGCCGTTCCCGCGCAAGCTGATGTTCTTGATGCTGCCGTTCGGATTGATCGCGTTCGTGATCGTGTTCACCGATCCGCCGCAGCCTCCGCCTCGCACCAAGGGGAGCGCCGGCGCCTCTGCGAAGCCAGCTCCCTCGGCGGCACCGTCGGCGCAGCCGGCGGGCAGCGCAGCGCTCGCGCCAACCGGAGCACTGCCGCCCTCCGCCGAACCCACGGCGCAACCGCCCGAGCCCACCGCCGCAAAACCGGAGCCGAGCGCAGCGCCGCCGGAGCCGACCGCGGCACCTCCCGAGGCCCCTCCCCAGCCCACCGCGTCGGCGGAGCCGCCGCTGCCGAAGGGTGAGGTCTCGCTGGCGCGCAAGGCCGCCGACGCGGTCGCCAACAACGAGTTCGCCAAGGCAGCGGACCTCTACGATCAGCTCGCCAAGCAGCACCCGGACAACCCGACCTACGCGCGGGCCGCCGAGATCCTGCGCAAGAAGGCGAAGAAGTAGCCTACCCGCGTGTTCAGGGCGGTCGAAAGCCTTGACACCCGGAGCGCCGCGGCTACCCTCCCGTTCCCCCGAAAGCCGGGCCCCTCGGATTACCCAGAAAATGCCGACGATTCAGCAGCTCATTCGCAAAGGCCGCGACCTGGTGAAGGTCAAGACGGCATCACCGGCGTTGCGCTCCTGCCCGCAGAAGCGTGGCGTGTGCACGCGCGTCTACACCACCACGCCGAAGAAGCCGAACTCCGCGCTGCGCAAGGTGTGCCGCGTCCGGCTCACGAACGGCATGGAAGTGACGAGCTACATTCCGGGTGAGGGGCACAACCTTCAGGAGCACAGCGTGGTGCTCATCCGCGGCGGTCGTGTGAAGGACCTGCCGGGTGTTCGCTATCACGTGGTGCGCGGCACGCTCGACGCCTCGGGCGCCGTGGGTCCGAGCAGCACCAACAAGGCCAACCGCAACCGCAAGCGCTCCAAGTACGGCGTCAAGCGCCCGAAGAGCTGAGTAGAGGATACAGCCATGCCCCGCAGGCGCGACGTCCCCAAGCGCAAGATCACGCCCGACCCGAAGTACAAGGACAAGCTGGTCGCCAAGTTCACCAACTCCATCATGGAGGGCGGCAAGAAGTCCGTGGCCGAGGGCATCGTCTACGGTGCGTTCGACATCATCCAGGCGCGCTTCAAGGAGGACCCGCTGGAGGTCTTCCGCAAGGCGCTCGACAACGTGAAGCCGAAGCTCGAGGTCAAGAGCCGCCGCGTCGGCGGTGCGACCTACCAGGTGCCGGTCGAGGTTCGGCCGGAGCGCCGCGTCTCGCTCGCCATGCGCTGGATCGTGCAGTACTCCCGCAGCCGCGGCGAGAAGAGCATGCGCGAGCGCCTGGCTGCCGAGCTGGTCGATGCCGCGCAGATGCGTGGCAACACCATCAAGAAGAAGGACGACACCCACAAGATGGCGGAGGCCAACAAGGCCTTCGCGCACTATAGGTGGTGAGGGAGATCCAAGGGTGAGCGTCGGCTCGCAGTTCCGACCTGCTGAAGTCAGGACAGAAGATTCTCACCGCTCCTCCGAATCACCGCCCCGCGACTCTTGCCGACTGATACGAGTCGGCGCCGGCCTCGCCGGAATTCACGTGAAGATGACCCCTCCCTTGCCGATCGTGATCTGATCCTGCCAAGACCGATGAAGTGGTTCCTTTCGGCGCTGGCGCGCCGGGCAGAACGACCCGACAGGCAAAGTCCCAGACGAAGACACCCAAGAAGAGCTAGATACGACGAGATGAAGACCCCGACATAAGGATCGGGTTGCCCGAAAGACGGCTCGCGAAGCCGTCCCGCAGAGCGCGGCAGATTGGCGCACCCCGATACCCCTTCCGGCACGACAAGGGCCCCTCGAACGGCGAGGGGACGAGGTGGCCGGGAGGGGTTTCGTCCGTCAAGTGACCTGAAAGAGAACCAAGAGACGACAATGGCCCGCGAAATTGCAATCGAGCGCACGCGCAACATCGGGATCATGGCCCACATCGATGCGGGCAAGACCACCTGCACGGAGCGCATCCTCTACTACACGGGCATCACCCACAAGATCGGCGAGGTGCACGACGGCGCTGCGACCATGGACTGGATGGTCCAGGAGCAGGAGCGCGGCATCACCATCACCAGCGCGGCGACCAACTGCTTCTGGACGCCGGAGGCTGGCCCGTTCGAAGGCAAGAAGCACCGCATCAACATCATCGACACGCCGGGACACGTGGACTTCACCATCGAGGTGGAGCGCAGCCTGCGCGTGCTCGACGGCGCCGTCGCCGTGTTCGACGGCGGCAACGGTGTGGAGCCCCAGAGCGAGACGGTTTGGCGCCAGGCGGATCGCTACAACGTCCCGCGCATCGCCTTCATCAACAAGCTCGACAAGACCGGCGCCGACTTCCAGATGAACCTGGACAGTATGAAGGAGCGCCTGGGCTGCAGGCCGGTGCCGCTTCAGTGGCCGGTGGGTCACGAGGACCAGCACAAGGGCGTGGTCGACCTGATCCGCATGAAGGCGGCCATCTTCCGCGACGACACGCTGGGCTCGAAGTACAGCTGGGAGCCGATCCCGGCGGACCTCGAAGAGAAGTGCAAGGCGCTGCGCGAGCAGCTGATCGAGGCCTGCGCCGACGTCGACGAAGGCATCATGGAGAAGTTCCTGGACGGCAAGGTCGACCAGGTGACGGACGAGGAGATCCACGCGGCCATTCGCAAGGCCACCGTGACCTTCGCGTTCGTGCCGGTGATGTGCGGCTCGGCGTTCAAGAACAAGGGCGTCCAGCTCCTCTTGGACGCGGTGGTCAACTACCTGCCGTCGCCCCTCGACATCCCGCCGGTCGTGGGCATCCACCCGGACCACGAGGACCGCAAGGAGGAGCGACCTGCCGACGACTCCGCGCCGTTCTCCGCCCTGGCGTTCAAGATCATGAACGACCCGTTCGTGGGGAACCTGACCTTCTTCCGCGTCTACTCCGGCACGCTGGAGAGCGGCACCACGCTGCTCAACTCCACGCGCAAGCAGAAGGAGCGCATCGGCCGCATCCTGCGCATGCACGCCAACAAGCGCGAGGAGCTCAAGGAGTGCCACGCGGGCAACATCTACGCGGCAGTGGGCCTGCGCGACACGCGCACCGGTGACACGCTGTGCGACGACAAGTCGCCCATCGTGCTCGAGCGCATGACCTTCCCCGAACCGGTCATCTCCATCGCCATCGAGCCCAAGACCCAGGCCGACCTCGACAAGCTCGGCATGTCGATGCAGAAGCTGGCGCAGGAAGACCCCTCGTTCCGCACCTTCACCAACGAGGAGACGGGGCAGACCATCATCGCCGGCATGGGCGAGCTGCACCTCGAGATCATCGTCGACCGGCTGAAGCGCGAGTTCAAGGTCGAGGCCAACGTGGGCAAGCCCGAGGTGGCCTACCGCGAGTGCATCACCCGAGCCGTCGAGGCCGAGCACAAATACGCGCGGCAGACCGGCGGTCGCGGCCAATACGGCCACGTCTGCATCCGTCTCAAGCCGGCGGAGCGTGGCGCTGGCTTCGTCTTCGTGGACTCGGTCACCGGTGGCGCCATCCCGCGTGAGTTCATCCCCTCGGTCGAGAAGGGCATCCGCGATGCCCTCGGCCGTGGCGTGCTCGCCGGCTACCCGATGGTGGACGTCGAGGCCGAGCTCTACGACGGCACGTACCACGACGTGGACTCCTCGACGCACGCCTTCGAGATCGCGGGCTCGCTCGCGTTCCAGGACGGCGCCAAGCGCGCGGGCATGCAGCTGCTCGAGCCGATGATGAGCGTCGAGGTCGTCACGCCTGCCGACAACATGGGCGACGTGATCGGAGATCTGAACTCGCGCCGCGGGCGCGTGCTCGGGATGAACCAGCGCGGCGCGACCACTCAGGTCATCGCCGCGGAGGTGCCGCTCGCGACCATGTTCGGGTACGCGACGGACTTGCGCAGCAAGACTCAAGGTCGGGCGACGTACACGATGCAGTTCTCGCATTACGAGCCCGTTCCGAACTCGGTGCAGGAAGAAATCGTGGCGAAGGTCCGCGGGAAGTGAGGCAGGGAAATGGCCAAAGAGAAATTCGTTCGCTCCAAGCCCCACGTGAACGTGGGCACGATCGGTCACATCGACCACGGCAAGACGACGCTGACTGCGGCGCTGGTGAAGGTGCAGAGCAAGAAGAATCTCGCGAAGGAGATCCGCTACGCCGACATCGCGAAGGGTGGCATCGTCCGTGACGACACGAAGACGGTGACCATCGCGGTTTCGCACGTGGAGTACGAGACGGCTGGGCGGCACTACGCGCACGTCGATTGCCCGGGCCACGCGGACTACATCAAGAACATGATCACGGGCGCGGCGCAGATGGACGGCGCGATCCTGGTGGTGAGCGCGCTGGACAGCGTGATGCCGCAGACGCGGGAGCACGTGCTGCTGGCGCGTCAGGTGGGCCTGAACCACATCGTGGTGTTCCTGAACAAGTGCGACGCGGTGGAAGACCCGGAGATGCTCGAGCTGGTCGAGATGGAAGTCCGGGAGCTCCTGAACAAGTACAAGTTCAACGGCGACAACGCGAAGATCGTGCAGGGCGCGGCGCTGCCGGCGCTTCAGGGCGACGCGAAGTGGGAGGCGAAGATCGACGAGCTGCTCGGGGCTCTGGACTCGGAGATCCCGCAGCCGCAGCGCGAGGTGGACAAGCCCTTCCTGATGGCGGTCGAGGACGTGTTCTCGATCAAGGGCCGCGGCACGGTGGCCACGGGCCGCATCGAGCGCGGCAAGGTCCACGTCAACGACGAGGTCGAGATCATCGGCTTCGACCGCGACAAGAAGACGGTCGTGACCGGCGTTGAGATGTTCCGCAAGTCGATGGACGAGGGTCAGGCCGGCGACAACGTCGGATGCCTGCTCCGCGGCATCGACAAGGACCAGATCGAGCGCGGCCAGATCCTGGCGGCGCCCGGCAGCATCAAGCCGCACAAGAAGTTCATGGGCGAGGTGTACGTGCTGAAGAAGGAGGAGGGTGGCCGTCACACGCCGTTCTTCACCAACTACAAGCCGCAGTTCTACATCCGCACGATGGACGTGACCGGGAGTGTGACCCTGCCCGAGGGCATCAAGATGGTGATGCCGGGTGACAACGTGACCGTGGAAGTGGAGCTCATCACCAACGTGGCGCTGGAGGAGCAGATGCGCTTCGCCATCCGCGAAGGCGGCAAGACCGTCGGCGCGGGCGTCGTCACCAAGATCATCGAGTGAGGGGGAACGGGCCCAAGCGGCGTCGAGGTGCTATCGCTTCGCCGCCGCAGGGGTCCGCTGCTGAGCGAAAGACGTGAAACATGGCTGACGCGACCAAAATCAGAATCAGGCTCAAGGCCTTCGATCACCAGCTGCTCGACAAGTCCACCACGGACATCGTCGAGACGGCGCGGCGCACGGGTGCGCGGGTAGCGGGGCCCATTCCGCTGCCGACCAGCATCCGGCGGTACACCGTGCTCCGTGGACCGCACATCGACAAGAAGTCGCGTGAGCAGTTCGAGGTTCGCACTCACAAGCGGCTGATCGACATCCTCGAGCCGACCCCGCAAACCCTCGACGCGTTGATGAAGCTGGACCTCTCGGCCGGCGTCGACGTCGAGATCAAGAGCTAGGACCGGAGACTCCGATGGCCAAGCTGGACGTCTACAATTTGAAGCGCGAGAAGGTCGGGGAGCTCGAGCTCGCCGACGAAGTCTTCGCCGCAGAGGTCAAGGAGCACCTGCTCCACGAGGTCGTCACCGCGCAGCTCGCGAGCGCTCGCGCCGGGACGCGCGCTGCCAAGGAGCGCTCCGCGGTCCGTGGCGCCAAGAAGAAGCTCTACAAGCAGAAGGGCACCGGTCAGGCCCGACACGGCGGCAAGCGGGCCCCCATCTTCGTGGGTGGCGGCCGGGCTCACCCGCCGATGCCGCAGGACTGGACGATTCGGCCGCCGCGCCGCGTCCGCTCCGGCGCGCTGAAGAGCGCGCTCAGCCTGCTGGTCAAGGAAGGCCGGCTCACCGTCGTCGAGAACATCGACCTGGGCGAGGTCAAGACCAAGAAGCTCGAGGGCGTGCTCGACACGCTCAAGACGCCGGCGAAGACCCTGGTCGTCGACGACAAGGGCAACGACCAGCTGCGGCTCTCGATCCGCAACATGAAGAACCGCCAGTTCTTGCCGCCGGAGGGCGTGAACGTGTACGACCTCCTGCGTCACGACCACCTGGTGGTGTCCAAGGGCGCGGCCAAGGCCCTCGAGGCTCGCTGCCTGGGGAGCAAGTCATGACACCGGAACAGATCATCAAGCGCCCGATCGCGTTGACCGAGAAGGCCGCCGACATGAAGGGCGAGAACAAGGTCGCCTTCGAGGTGGCCCGCAGCGCCAACAAGATCGAGATCAAGACGGCGGTCGAAGCGCTCTTCGACGTGAAGGTCGCCGACGTGAACACCCAGCAGTACCGCGGCAAGCCCAAGAAGATCGGGCGCATGCCAGCCAAGCGGGTCAACTGGAAGAAAGCCATCGTCACGCTTCGTCCGGGCTCGAGCATCGAGTTCTTCGACGAGTCCAAGGAGTGAGCCATGGGCATCCGAGCATTCAAGCCGACGTCCGCGGGACGCCGCTTTTACACGGTGAGCGACTTCAAGGAGCTCACGACCGACAGGCCGCTCAAGAAGCTGTGCGAGCCCAAGAGCCGCACCGGAGCCCGCAACAACTCCGGGCGCATCACCAGCCGCTTCCGTGGCGGCGGGCACAAGCAGCAGTACCGAGTCATCGACTGGAAGCGCGCCAAGATCGGCGTGCCGGCCAAGGTCGCCCACATCGAGTACGACCCGAACCGCACGGCGCGCATCGCCCTGCTCCACTACGTGGACGGCGACAAGCGCTACATCTTGGCGCCGGACGGGCTCAAGCAGGGTGACAGCGTGGTGTCGAGCAGGAACGCGGACATTCGTCCCGGTAACTGCCTGCCCCTCGGCGTCATCCCGGCGGGAACGACCATCCACAACATCGAGATGCGGAAGGGCAAGGGCGGCCAGCTCGTGCGCTCCGCCGGCGTCGCCGCGCAGCTCATGGGAAAGGACGGCTCCTACGCCCAGGTGAAGCTGCCGAGCGGCGAGGTGCGCAAGATCCACGTCGAGTGCCGCGCCACGGTGGGTCAGGTCTCGAACCTGGATCACCAGAACGTGAAGCTCGGCAAGGCCGGCCGCACGCGCTGGCTGGGCAAGCGCCCGCACAACCGCGGCGTGACCATGAACCCCGTCGATCACCCGATGGGCGGCGGCGAAGGTCGCACCAGCGGTGGTCGTCACCCGTGCTCGCCCTGGGGACAGCTGTCCAAGGGACTCAAGACGCGCAACAACAAGCGTACGGACAACATGATCGTGAAGCGCCGGAAGGCAAAGGGCTGATAGATGGCACGCAGCATCAAGAAGGGTCCGTTCTGTGACGGCCACCTGCTGAAGAAGATCCAGGAGGCGGCCGCCTCCGGTGGCAAGAAGGTCATCAAGACCTGGTCGCGCCGCTCCACCATCTACCCCGAGGCCATCGGGCTCACCTTCGCCGTCCACAACGGTCGCAAGTTCGTGCCCGTCTTCGTCACCGAGAACATGGTCGGTCACAAGTACGGCGAGTTCGCGCCGACTCGGACCTTCCACGGTCACGCCGGCGACAAGAAGGGCGGAGCCAAGAAGACGAATCCGCGCACCGGCAAGGCCTGATCGGGCCGGCCGACCGCGAACGCGAGCCTCCCTCTCGGGGGACGGCTCGCGTTTCGCGTTTGTGCCCCGGCGGGCGTACCCTGTCGGCATGACTCGCGCGGCACTCGGGCTCGTCGGCTTGCTACTTCTGGCCTGCTCCGGCTCGAGCAGCGGCGACGGCGGGGGTGGCAGCAACTACGCGTCCAAGCGCTCCTCGACCTGTTCCGCCTGGCAGGACTCGATGTGCGACTTCGTCGCCGACAAGTGCCAGGCTCAGGCCCGCGCGGACTGCGACGAGCTCTACCAGAGCCTGTTCTGCAAGGACGACGCCACGATGCAGACCTGCATCGGCACGCTGAGCGCGGCCACCTGCCCGACGCCGTTCACGGTGCCGGAGGAGTGCAAGCAGATCAACGATCCGGCGCCGGTCGGCGCGTACTGCCAGGAATTCGCGCGCGCGGTGTGCAAGTTCGGCGTGCGCTGCAAGGAGACGAGCGACCAGGCGGGCTGCGAGGCTCAGGTGGCCGTGGAGCTGGCCTCGACCTGCAACGCGGGTGTGGGGCTCTCGCCGACGGCCGACCAGTGCCTCGCGGATCTCGGCACGCTCGCCTGCGGCCAGCAGGCCCCGCCGAGCTGCAGCGGCGTGATCAAGGTGCTGTCGAGCTCGCCGTCTGCGGACGTGGTCGTGCCCTGGGGAACGTTCACGCTCGCCGAGCCGAGGCTCGTGCCGTCTCCGGCCGCGTTCGAGTTGCCACCGCGGCGCTAACCCCAAGCGTCGTACACCGCCCGGCTCACCTCGGCGATCAAGCGCAGCGCCTCGTTGTCGCTGGTGACGCGGGTGTCGCGCACGTCTCTGGTCATCACGGCGATGGACCACTCGGCCTTCGGCGTGTGAACGAGGCCTGCCTCCGAGCGCACGCCGGACAGGCTGCCGGTCTTGCTCGCGACCCAGACCGGCTCGGGCTCGCCGAACTCCCGCGCGTAGGGATCAGCGGGCAGCTGGCGCCGGAGCGGCTCGATGTACTTCTGGATGCGCATCACGTCGAGGAGGCGCTCGGCCCAGGGCGAGCCGAGCAGCTCGCCCTTGCGCAATCGCGCGAAGTAGCGCGCGAGGTCGGCCGGCGTGGAGACGCCGAGGGCGGTCTTGTCGGACGACAGCCGCGAAAAGTCGATGCGACCGCGGAGCGACGTGTGGCCGAGGCCAGCCGCGCGGATCTGCGCGTTGATCGCCGCCACGCCGAGCTCGTCGATGAGCAGGTTGGTCGCCAGGTTGTCGGAGACCATCATCATCAGCGTGGCCAGGTCGCCCAGGCTGGGCGCGAGGCCGGGGCCCAGGTGCAGGAGCACGCCGGAGCCGAGGGTGCGCTCGCTCGGCAGCGTCCTGCGCTCTTCCAGCGAGAGCTCGCCGGCGGCGGCCTTCGCGAACAGCGTGTGCAGCACGAACACCTTGATGGCGCTCGCGGTCGGGAAAGACTCTTCCGCGCGGATCCCGAGGCTCTCGCCGCTGTCCAGGTGCAGTGCGGCGAAACCGGCCACGCCGGCGAACCTCCGGCACAGCTCTTCGAGCCGCTCAGTCAGCGTCAACTTCCGCCTCCTCGCTCGGCAGCTCGAGGCTCGAGCGACCGACGTTCTTCGCGTGGTAGTCGAGCACCCGGCCGAGGGTCGCGGCCTCGCTGCGCTCGGCCCCCCAGAGGAAGCGATCGAGGGTGTCCTCGACCACGCGCTTTCGGCTGAGGGAGGCGTGGATCACCGTCATCGGGCTGCCCTCGACGACCACGCCGACGTGGCACGGTCCCTCGCGCTCCGTCCAGGCGAACACGAGATCTCCGGTCTGCTCTGGCGCGTGTCCCAGCGACACGGTGGCCACGAGCTGATCCGTCGAGTGGCGCGGCAAGCGCACGCCAAAGCCGCGGGCGAACGCCCGGGACAACAGCGCTGAACAGTCGATGCCCGCGCTGGTGGCGCCGCCCAGGCGATAGGGCACGTCGAGGAAGACCCGCGCCGCCGCGACCACGGCGTCGGCGGTGCCGCGGGCGGCATCGATGCGCGGTGCCGGGACGTGGCCCGTCGGCTCGCGCTCGATCCAGCCGACGCTGCCGTCCATGCAGCGCACCAGGCTCGCGTCCTGGTGCTTCGCGAGCAGCTCCACGGGGCCGTCCTCCAGCAGGAGCTCGGTCGAGAGCGCGCGCCCGCGGGAGGGATGCCTCTGCCAGAGGGGAGTGACCTCGTCGCCCATGCCGTGCCAGTCCCCGGTCTCGAGCGGAAGCACGCCGCTCGTGTCCACCGCCCAGCCCTCCGGCACGGCGTCGAGGAGCGCTGCGCGCAGCCGGCGCGCCACGCGCGGCACGACCACGGTGCCCCGGGCGATCAGGCCAGTCTCGTGGGACCCGAGCGCGAGCTGGACCTCCAGCCGAGTCCAGCCGTAGGCGCGCTCCAGCTCGCGGCGGAGCTCGCCGACCGCGCGCTCTGCGGCGACGAGCGCCTTCTCCGGCGCGCGACTGCTCATCCGAGGGCCTTCCCGGCTTCCTCGACGTCCGAGAACGGCAGCGTCTCGTCGCCGATGACCTGACCCTGCTCGTGACCCTTGCCGGCGATCACCACCACGTCGCCGGGCTTGGCGCGCTCCAGGGCCTGACGGATCGCGGCGCGCCGGTCCAGCTCCGTGACGACGTAGGCTCGGCCGCCGCGCTGCGCGCCCCGCACCAAGGCCTTGGCGATCAGCTTGGGATCTTCCCGGCGCGGGTTGTCCGTCGTCACGATGGCGACGTCGGCGCGTTCGCCCACTGCGCGCCCCATCGGCTCTCGCTTCTCGGGGTCCGCCCCGCCGCCCGCGCCGAACACGACGATCACCCGAGCCTTGCCGGCGAGCGCTCGCGCCGTGTCCGCGGTGCGCCCGAGCGCATCCGGTGTGTGGGCGTAGTCCACGGCGACCACGACTGGCTCACGAGCGACCAGCTCGAAGCGCCCGGGTACTCCCGGGCAGTCGGCGATGCCGCGCGCCACCGCCGCGGCGTCCACGCCGGCAGCCAGCGCGCCCGCCGCGGCAGCCAGGGCGTTCTCCGCGAAGACCTGGCCGATGAGCTGGGTGTGCAGGTTTCCGCCGAGCGCTTCCGCGAGCGACGATGGCTCGAGCTCGACGCGCGTCCCGGCCGCGGAGATGCTGACGTCCCGCGCGACGAGGTCAGCGTCTCGGAGCAGCGGGCCGCGGGACGGCACCGCGTACCAGAGCCGCTTCACGTCCGGCGGCGTGACCTGGTCCACCAAGAGCGCGCTCTCGTCCGCGGCGTTCAGCACCGCGCTGCGTCCCGGCGCCAGGTGCACGAAGAGCTGGGCCTTGCTCGCCAAGTAGTGCTCCCAGGAGCCGTGCTGCGACAGGTGATCGCGCGACAGGTTGGTGAACACGCCCAGATCGAAGCGCCAGCGTTTGGCGTAGCCCTGCGCCAAGGCCTGACTGGTCACCTCGATGGCGGCGTCCCGGCAGCCCTCTCGCGAGGCCTGCTCGAACGCCCGGAGGTACCCCTCGAGCGTGCGCGGGACCTCCAGCGGGCGGCCGCTGAGCGTGTAGCCCAGGGTGGTCTCGACCAGGATCGGGCGCCCCGTCGCAGCGAGCGCCGCGCCGAGCAGGAGCGTGGTCGAGGTCTTGCCGTTGGTGCCGGTCACGCCCAGCGTGAAGAAGGGGTCTGCCCACGGGAACGGCGCCGGGGTTGGGCGGACCAGCTCGGTCATCGATGGAGACGGTACCACCACGAAGCGAAACGGGCCCCCGTAGAGGAGGCCCGTTTGGCGCGTCACGCTAGTCGGTTCGTTACGGTAGCCCCACACACTGCCAGAAGTCGTCCGCGCAGGCGCCGGAGCCAGCTTCGTAGCAGTTCCAGATGGCGTCGGCCGCGCCAGCGCTCGTCGCGTTGATCACGGCGGCGCACTCGGCCTCCGTGACACCGGTGGAGCCCGTACACGACGCCGCAACGCTCTTGCACAGGTCGTAGGTTCCGCCGTCGCCGTCCGGCAGCGGGCCCAGCTCGCAGGCCTTGGGCGCGAGGTCATCGAGACACTTCTGGGCCGTGGCGTCGTCGCAGGCGTTTGCGGTCGTGATCGCGTTGAGGCAGTCCCACATGGGCTGCTGGAGCCCCAGCTTGCCGTAGCCCCGCGTCCACACGCACAGCTCGTAGCCCAGTGGGCTGAGCCCGCCCTCCGCGCCAGCGTCCCCGCAGGTCGTGGCTGCGTAGGGGAGCTGCGTGCAGTCCGCGATCTCGGTCCCGGTGTCGCCAAGACATGCTTCGGCGTCGCCGCCGTCCGAGCCCGCGGTGCCGCCGCCGCCGGCCGCACCAGCCACGCCGCCGCCGCCCGCCGCTCCGGCCACGCCGCCGCTCCCGGCCGCCCCGGCCGCTCCACCGGTCGAGCCGCCCGCTCCGCCGCCGCCGGCGATGCCCGCGTCGGTATTGGTCTCGGTGTCTTCCGTTACGCAGCCGACGCTCATCACCGAGCCCGCCGCGAGCAAGGCCGTCAAGGCCAGGAACTTCTCGACCTGGATCCGCATTATTCAAGCCTCCATATGGGCCCCCCGAAAGCCCGAGGGGGCAGACTCATCGTTTGACGTGATTGTACGTCAGGCCCTACACGGCCATCCCCAAGTATTTCCGCGGGGGACCCTGAGCTTTCATTCAGTATCCGCCCGAAATCACGGGGCTTGCGCAGGGGGGACCGCTCTGCTACTTAGCGCCTCCCCTTTTTCGGGCCACTCGGCTCGACGTTCGTCCTTATCCAGTGGGCCACCCAACACCCACGCGAAGGTGCCGAACGGGGGGCGCTCCCCGCGCTCCCGGAAGGCTAGCAGCTTCTTCATCCCCGCACCGTGGGGTGCGCTGGAGAAGCTCCCTCTCGTGAGCTGCCCCCGACCGGGGGGCTGTCAGGAGTCGAGTCGATGATCAGCCGAGCAAGTGCCAACTACCAGCGAATCAGCGTGCGCAAGGCGCGCGTGATCATCAACTTGGTGCGCGGTCGCGACGCCGCGGAAGCGCTCCAGTTGCTCGACTTCGTGCCCAAGGCCGCGTCCCCCGTGGTCAAGAAGCTGCTCGCGAGCGCCATCGCCAACGCGAAGGTCAAGCGCCCCGACGTGGACGTGGACGCGCTCTACGTGAGCCACGCCAGCGCCGACAAGGCCTCGACCGGCCACATGCGCCGCTGGCGTCCCCGCGCGATGGGCCGCGCGACCCGCATCGAAAAAGGCGTGAGCCACATCCGCATCGAGCTCGACGCGCGCTGAACCACCAGGACGAGAACCAGCATGGGACAAAAGACTCATCCGTATGGCTTCCGGCTCGGGGTCATCAAGACCTGGACGAGCAAGTGGTACGAGGACGGCCAGTACCAGAAGTGGCTGCACGAAGATCTGCGCATCAAGCGCGCGGTCAAGGACTACCTCTACAACGCCAACGTGGCGAGCGTGGAGGTCGAGCGTGCGGCCAACAAGGCGAAGGTCATCGTCTACACCGCGCGTCCCGGCATGGTGATCGGCAAGGGCGGCAAGGGCATCGAGATCCTGAAGAGCGGCAACATGGACTCTGCCGTCAAGGGTGAGACGAAGTTCCCCGGCGTGCAGTCGTTCACCGACAACGAGGTCTTCATCGACGTGCAGGAGGTGCGCAAGGCGGAGACCAACGCGCAGCTCGTCGCCGAGAACGTCGCGACCCAGCTCGAACGCCGCATCGCCTTCCGTCGCGCCATGAAGAAGGCGCTGACCACCGCGATGAAGTTCGGCGCCAAGGGCGTGCGCATCCGCTGTGCGGGTCGCCTGGGCGGCGCCGAGATGGGTCGCGTCGAGACCTACCGCGAGGGCCGCGTCCCGCTGCACACGCTGCGCGCGGACGTGGACTTCGGTCTGGCCGAGGCGCGCACCACTTACGGCGTAATCGGCGTGAAGGTCTGGATCTTCAAGGGCGAGGTCTTGCAGCGCAAGGCCCGCCGCATTCCGGAGTGACGAGTCATGCTCCAACCCAAGCGAACCAAGTTCCGCAAGCAGCAGAAGGGTCGTAACCGCGGCGTCGCCTGGCGCGGCAGCGACGTCTCCTTCGGTGACTTCGCGCTCCAGTCCATGGACAACGCCTGGATCACGGGCCGCCAGATCGAGGCGGGCCGCATGGCCATCCAGCGCCACGTGAAGCGCGCCGGCAAGCTCTGGATCCGCGTCTTCCCGGACAAGCCCATCACCAAGAAGCCCCTCGAGGTCCGCATGGGTAGCGGCAAGGGCGGCGTCGAGGGCTGGGTCGCGGTGGTCAAGCCCGGCCGGGTGCTGTTCGAGATCTCCGGCGTCACCGAGAAGGAGGCCCGCGACGCGTTCGCCTTGGCCTCGGCCAAGCTCCCCATCGAAACGCGCGTGCTCGTGCGAGGAGACCTGTGATGAAGGCGAAAGAGCTCACGGAGCGCACCACGGAGGACCTGTCCGAGCTGATGAAACAGCTCAAGAAGGATCTCTTCGGGAGCCGCATGAAGAACTACGTGAACCAGCTCGAGGACACGAGCGTTCTCCGCAAGACGCGGAAGGACATCGCCCGCATCGAGCAGATCCTGCACGCGCGCCAGAGCGCCAAGGACAACTGATCATGACCGCCACCACGGAATCCAAGGCCCTGAGCAAGCGCCGCCGCCTGATCGGGCGCGTCTCCAGCGACAAGATGGACAAGACGGTCGTCGTCGAGGTCGTCCGTCACAAGATGGACTCGATGTACAAGAAGTACGTCCGCGTGCGCGCCAAGTACAAGGCGCACGACGAGAAGAACTTCTACAAGACCGGCGATCGCGTCGAGATCATCGAGCACCGCGCCCTGTCCCGTGACAAGCGCTGGAAGGTCGTCCGCCTGGTGGAGCGCCCCGCAGTGGAGCTCACCCAGAAGGAGCCGGTCACATGATCCAGATGCAGTCGTTCCTCGACGTCGCGGACAACTCCGGCGCGAAGCTCGTCCAGTGCATCAAGGTGCTGGGTGGCTCGCGGCGGCGTTACGCGGCGCTCGGCGACGTGATCGTGGTCAGCATCAAGGAAGCCCTGCCGGGCTCCAAGGTGAAGAAGGGCGAGACCGCCCGCGCCGTGGTGGTCCGCACCAAGCGCGAGTACCGCCGTCAGGACGGCAGCTACATCAAGTTCGACGACAACAGCGCCGTCTTGATCAACGCGCAGCAGGAGCCGGTCGGTACCCGCATCTTCGGGCCCGTCGCCCGCGAGCTCCGTGGCAAACGCTTCATGAAGATCATCTCGCTCGCGCCGGAGGTGCTGTGATGAATCGCATCAGGGTTGGCGACGTGGTCGCCGTGATCAGCGGTGACGACAAAGGCAAGCGCGGCAAGGTGATGCGGATCTTGACGGACAAGAACCGTGTCGTCGTCGAGGGCGTCAATCAGGTGAAGCGGCACGTGCGCGCCACCCAGACCAGCCCCGGCGGCATCCTCGAGGTCGAGGCGCCCATCGCGCTCTCCAAGGTCATGCCCATCGATCCCGAGACGGACAAGCCGACGCGGGTTCGGTTCAAGGAAGAAAACGGCAAGAAGCAGCGCGTCGCCAAGAGCGGCGCCGCCCTGCCCACTCCGCAGGAATGAAGCCATGAGCAAGAAAGCCGCCCCCGAGAACGCGCCTGCGCCCGCCGCGCCCGCCGCGCCCGCGGTACCCGCCCCCCCGCCCCGTCTGCGGGACAAGTACAAGTCCGAGACTGTCCCGGCCTTGATGAAGCGGTTCGCCTACAAGAACCCGAATCAGGTGCCGCGGCTTCGGAAGATCGTCATCAACATGGGCCTCGGCGAGGCCGTGGCGAACCCGAAGATCATCGACTCCGCGGTGGTGGAGATGACCGCCATCGCCGGCCAAAAGCCGGTGGTCACCCGCTCCAAGAAGTCCATCGCGAACTTCAAGCTGCGCCAGGGCTTGCCCATCGGCGTCATGGTCACCCTGCGCGCCGAGCGCATGTGGGAGTTCCTGGACCGCTTGGTCACCTGAGCTTGCCCCGCGTGCGCGACTTCCGCGGCACCAGCGCCAAGGCCTTCGACGGCGCCGGCAACTACACGCTGGGCCTCAAGGAACAAATCGTCTTCCCCGAGATCGACTTCGACAAGGTCGACAAGGTCAAGGGAATGAACATCACCATCGTCACCACCGCCGAGACCAACGAGGAAGCCAAGGAGCTCCTCGGTCAGCTCGGCATGCCGTTCAGGAGCTGACAGGAACATGGCTCGTGCATCTCAGTGGGCGAAGGTGAATCGCCCGTCCAAGTTCTCCACCCGCGTCGTCAAGCGCTGCAAGGTCTGCGGTCGCTCGCGCGCGGTCTACCGCGATTTCCACCTGTGCCGCCTCTGCATGCGCCAACTGGCGCTGCGCGGAGAGCTGCCGGGCGTCACGAAGGCGAGCTGGTGAAGCCATGATGACCGATCCGATTGGTGATCTTCTGACCCGCATCCGCAACGCGGCGGGCTCGCGCCACGAAGTGGCCCGGGTTCCCTGCAGCAAGGTCAAGAAGGCGATCGCCGAGATCTTGAAGGCCGAGGGCTACGTCGCCGACGTGCGCACCGAAAAGTGGGGCGACGGGGGCACCAAGGAGACCCTGACCGTGGTGCTCAAGTACGGGCGCGAGCGTGACTCGGCGTTCCAAGGCATCCGCCGCATCTCGCGGCCGGGGCGGCGTGTTTACGTCGGCCACGGCAACATCCCCCGCGTCCTCTCGGGCCTGGGCACGGCCATTCTCAGCACGTCCCATGGGCTGATGACGGACAAGGAAGCACGCCGGCAGAAGCTCGGCGGCGAGCTCTTGTGTGAGGTCTGGTGATGGCCGAGGCGCAGGTTCAGACGAAGAAGCTGTCACGGATCGGCAAGCGACCCGTGCCGGTTCCGAAGGGCGTCACGGTCAACGTGGCGGGCTCCAAGGTCGACGTTCAGGGACCGAAGGGCAAGCTCAGCCAGACCTTGCACCCCTTGATCAAGATCACCAAGGAAGGTGACGCGATCAAGGTCGAGGCCGACGCTACGGGTCGCGACGCCGCACGGCTGCAGGGCCTGGGGCGCGCGCTCATCGCCAACATGGTGAAGGGCGCTGCCGAGGGCTACGACCAGACGCTCGATCTGGTGGGCACCGGCTACCGCACCGAGCTCAAGGGCAAGACCTTGCACTTTCAGCTCGGGCTCTCTCACCCGGTGGCGATCGACCTTCCCCCGCAGATGACCGCGAACATCCCCGCCGATTCCAAGGGCGCAGTGCTGATGCTCTCGTGCCCCGACAAGGCCCTGCTCGGGCAGTTCTCGGCGAAAATCCGCTCATTCCGTCCGCCAGAGCCCTATGGCGGCAAGGGCATCCGCTACCGCAACGAGAAGATCCGTCGCAAGGCGGGCAAGGCCGGCAAGGGCAAAGCGAAGTGACGGGAGGCTACTCATGGCAATGAAGCTACAAGGCCGCGAGCGCCGCAAGCTCCGCATCCGCACCAAGATCTCCGGCACCGACGAGCGTCCGCGTCTCTCGGTGTTCCGGAGCGCGAAGCACATCTACGCCCAGGTCGTCGACGACGCCTCGGGCAAGACCCTGGCGAGCGCCTCCACGCTCTCGCGAGATCTCAAGACCACGCTCGGCGAGGACACCAAGACCGACGCCGCGAAGAAGGTGGGCTCCTTGCTCGCCAAGATGTGCCTCGAGAAGAAGATCGAGAAGGTCGTGTTCGACCGCAACGGATACCTCTACCACGGCCGCATCAAGGCCCTAGCGGACGCCGCGCGCGAAGCGGGCCTTCAGTTCTGAGCTCGGAGAAATCAGATGTCGTTCGATCACATTGACGATGAAAAGCTGAAAGAGCGGGTGATTCACATCAACCGCGTCGCCAAGGTCGTGAAGGGCGGGCGTCGCTTCAGCTTCTCCGCGCTCGTGGTGGTGGGTGACGAGTCGGGCCACGTCGGCGTCGGGCTCGGCAAGGCCAACGAGGTCCCCGAGGCGATCCGCAAGGGCAACGACCAGGCCCGCAAGAACATGTTCAAGGTGCCGATGGTCGGCGCGACCATCCCCCACGACATCGTCGGCCAGTTCGGCGCCGGCCGCGTCCTGCTCCGCCCGGCCGCTCCGGGCACGGGCGTGATCGCCGGCGGCGCGGTGCGCGCCGTCGTCGAGTCCGCAGGCATCCAGGACATCCTCTCGAAGTGTCTGGGCACCACCAACAAGCACAACGTGGTCAACGCCACGGTCGACGCCTTGAGCCGCCTGCGCCGCGTGGAGAACGTGGCCAACGCGCGCAGCAAGGAGATCGACGACGTCGGGCACGACTACCCGGTGCAGAAGATGAGCGCTTCCTCCGCAGCGGCGAGCTCCATCGTCGCGTCGACGGGTGGCGGCTCGGCGGGAGGCGCGGCGTCATGACCACGAAGCTCGAAGTTCGCCAGCGCGTCGGGGTCTCGAATCGCCCGCATCAGGTCCGCGCCGTGATCAAGGGCCTCGGGCTGCGGGGTCCGGGCTCCAGCGTCGTCGTGGACAACACGCCGTCATTCCGCGGCATGATCAAGAAAGTGCTGCACCTCGTCGAGGTGCAGGAGAAGAAGTCATGAGCGACATCCTTTCTCGCCTGGCGCCGCCCCCGGGCGCGCGCACCAAGGAAAAGCGCCTCGGTCGCGGCGTCGGCACGGGCCTCGGCAAGACCGCGGGTCGTGGCCAGAAGGGCCAGAAGGCCCGGCACGGCGGCGACTTCGGCAAGACCCACTTCCAGGGCGGCCAGACCCCGATCCAGCGCCGCCTGCCCAAGCGCGGCTTCCGCGTGCCCTTCCCGGTCCAGACCGTCGCCATCAACGTCGCCGCGCTCGATCGCTTCGAGAAGGGTCAGGCAGTGGACGAGGCCCTCTTGCGCCAGGCACGCCTGGTCCAGGGCCGCGACGTCCGCATCAAGATCCTGGGCGAGGGCAACCTGGACAAGGCGCTGACCGTCAGCGCTCACGCCTTCAGCAAGTCGGCCCAAGAGAAGATCGAGAAGGCCGGCGGCAAGGTCGTGCTTCTCCCGTATTCGGTCCCCCAAGCCGCCGAAAGCTGAGGGCGCTCTAGCCCTCCTCCCGGACGATGCTTATGACTCCCGCTCACAGCGCCGCCTCCCGCGGCGCTCGAAGGTGAAGCCTCGGTATGGCCGTCGTTCGCGGATTCTCGAACATCACGAAGGTGCCGGAGCTTCGCCGGCGCCTGCTCTTCACGCTGATGATCATCGCGATCTACCGCGTGGGCGTGTTCATCACGACCCCCGGTGTCGATCGAGCGGTGATGAAGAGCATCGTCAGCGGCCAGGGCGGCCTGCTCGGGCTCTTCAACCTGTTCAGCGGCGGCGCCCTCGAGAACCTGTCGATCTTCGCGCTGGGCATCATGCCCTACATCTCGGCCAGCATCATCATGCAGCTCCTCGGCATGGTGAGTAAGCAGGTCGAGGAAATGCGCAAGGAGGGCGAGAGCGGCCGGCGCAAGCTGGAGCAGTACACCCGCTACGGCACCATCGTGCTGTCGGGCTTCCAGTCCTTCGGCGTGGCGCTCTACCTGGAGGGGCTGAACGACGCGGACGTCGGCGGCGGTCGCTTCGGCGACGTCGTGGCGAACCCGGGCTGGGGCTTCCGTCTCCTGACGATGGTCACGCTCACGACCGGCACGGCGCTCATCATGTGGCTCGGCGAGCAGGCCACCGAGCGCGGCATCGGCAACGGCATCTCGATGATCATCTTCGCCAGCATCGTCAGCGGCGTGCCCTCGGCGCTCTCTGGCTACTGGCAGGCCAACGCCGGCGACATCCAGCCGCTGACCGTGGCCATGCTCTTGGCGGTGATGCTGGTCAGCGTCTCCGTGGTCGTGTTCTTCGAGCGCGCCCAGCGCAAGATCCCGATCCAATACGCCCGCAGACAGGTCGGAAGACGCATCTACGGCGGCCAGAGCGCGCACCTGCCGCTCAAGGTGAACATGGCGAGCATGATCCCGCCGATCTTCGCCTCGAGCCTCTTGCTCTTCCCGACCACCCTCGCGAACTTCAACGTGCCGGGCATGGCGTGGTTCTCCGCGCACCTGAACCGCGGCGACTGGATGTTCAACACGCTGTTCGGCGCGCTGATCATCTTCTTCTGCTTCTTCTACACGGCCGTCACCTTCCAGCCGGTGGACGTGGCGGACAACCTGAAGAAGCAGCAAGCCAACATCCCGGGCATCCGCCCAGGCAAGCAGACCGCAGAGTTCCTGGATCGCGTGCTCACGCGGCTCACCGTGGGTGGCGCCATCTACGTCGCAGCCATCTGCGTCGTGCCCAGCGTGATCGCGCAGTCGCTCCGGGTGCCGTTCCAGTTTGGCGGTACCAGCCTGATGATCGTGGTGGGCGTTGCGCTCGAGACGGTGAACCAGATCGAGGCGCACCTCATCACCCGCAGCTACGAGGGGCTGACTGGGCCCCAGACCACGCGGCTCAGCGGCCGCCGGGCTACCTGAACGGGGAGGTAGGGATGCGACTGGTGCTGGTAGGGCCGCCGGCGAGCGGCAAAGGGACTCAGGCTGATAGGCTCACGGTCCGCTTCGGCGTACCCAAGATCTCGACCGGCGACATGCTGCGGGCCGCCCGCGCGGCCGGCACGCGGCTGGGCAAAGAGGCCGAGACCTACATGAACGCGGGCAAGCTCGTGCCGGACGAGGTCGTGATCGGCCTGGTGGACGAGCGCCTGGACCAAGACGACGCCCGTGAGGGCTTCATCTTGGACGGCTTTCCCCGGACGGTGCCCCAAGCGGAGGCGCTGGGAGGGCTCCTGGCCAAACGCGGAACACCCCTTCAGTGTGTGCTCCAGATCGACGTTTCCCGCGACCTTCTGCTGGAGCGGGCCACGCTGCGCCGCATCGACAAGCGGTCTGGACAAATTTACCACCTGAAGTATAACCCCCCGCCCCCGGATGCCGAGCTCGAGCACCGAGCCGACGACCAGGAGGAAACCGTCAAGCGGCGACTCGACGAGTACGACGCGATGACGGCGGCACTGTTGCCGTTCTACGAAAAACTGGGGCTCCTTCGCCGAATCGACGGTGTCGGTACTCCAGACGAAGTGACCGCTCGCATCGAGAGAGCTCTCGAGCGGTGACGGAGGAAAGCCCGAAGCGAAGAGACACGGAAGCCAATGGAGTGATCGAGGAGGTCCTACCGAACGCCATGTTGCGCGTTCACCTCGACGACGGCAGGACGGTGCGAGCCAGCATCTCCGCCTCGGCGAGGCACTCGACGGTCCGGCTCATCGCCGGGTGTCGGGTGGCAGTGAGGCTCTCCAGCCAGGACCCAAGTCGGGGTCAGGTCACCCGGAAGCTCTGACTCGAAAGAACGAGCAGGTAAGCGCCATGAAAGTTCGTCCCAGCGTCAAGAAAGTTTGCGACAAGTGCAAGATTGTCCGCCGCAAGGGTGTGGTTCGGGTGATCTGCGAAAACCCCCGCCACAAGCAGCGTCAAGGCTGAACAGGTAACCGAACATGGCACGTATCGCCGGAGTCGACCTCCCCCGCCGCAAGCAAATCGCGTTCGCCCTGCCGTACATCTTCGGCATCGGCCACAAGAACGCGGTCGAAATCTGCCAGAAGGCCGGCATCCCCGCCGAGAAGAAGGTGGACGAGCTCTCCGAGGCGGAGGTCAAGGCCATCCGCGACACGATCGAGGCCGGCTACAAGGTCGAAGGCGATCTGCGCCGTGACATCCAGCAGAACATCAAGCGCCTGATGGACCTCGGTTGCTACCGCGGCCTCCGCCACCGCAAGGGCTTGCCGGTCAACGGCCAGCGCACCCACACCAACGCCCGCACCCGCAAGGGTCCGCGCAAGGGCGCCGCCGCGCGCCGTCCCACCACCTGAGCTGAAAGAGTCACGTCATGAGCACGGCAGCAAGCGGCAAGAAGCGCGTCCAGAAGAAGGTGGTGAAGAAGAACATCGCCACCGGCATCGCGCACATCAAGTCCACCTTCAACAACACCATCGTCTCCATCACCGACGTGAACGGAAACGTGGTGTCTTGGGCCAGCTCCGGCTCGCGCGGCTTCAAGGGCTCGCGCAAGAGCACGCCGTTCGCGGCGCAGCTCGCCGCCGAGGAAGCGGCGCGTCGCGCGGCGGAGCACGGCATGCGCTCCATCGCGGTGTTCGTGAAGGGCCCGGGCGCCGGCCGCGAGAGCGCGCTCCGCGCGTTCCAGAGCGCGGGCTTCAAGGTGTCGCTGATCCGCGACGTCACCCCGGTCCCCACAACGGTTGTCGCCCCCCGAAGCGCCGGAGGGTGTGAGGAAGTCATGGCACGTTACCTTGGTCCCGTTTGCAAGCTCTGCCGCCGCGAGAGCATGAAGCTCTACCTGAAGGGCGATCGCTGCTTCACCGAGAAGTGTGCGGTCACCCGTCGCCCCTATCCGCCCGGGCAGCACGGGCAGGGGCGCATCAAGCTCAGCGAGTACGGTCTGCGTCTGCGCGAGAAGCAGAAGATGCGCCGCATCTACGGCCTGCTGGAGCGCCAGTTCTCCCGCTACTACGCCCAGGCCAGCAGCATGAAGGGCCGCACCGGCGAGGAGATGCTCGGACTCATCGAGCGCCGCCTCGACAACGTCGTGCACCGCATGGGCTTCGCGGTCAGCCGGCGCCAAGGTCGCCAGCTCGTGCGCCACAGCCACATCCTGGTGAACGGCAAGCACGTCAACATCCCCAGCTACACCGTCAAGCCCAACGACAAGATCGAGATCCACGAGAAGAGCCGCAAGATCGCCTACGTGGCGGCTGCGCTGGCCGCTGCAGAGAACAAGCAGCGCCCGAGCTGGGTCGAGGTCGACAAGGAGAACTTCTCCGGTGTGTTCAAGAGCATGCCGGTGCGCGACGACCTGAACGAGCCGATGGTTCGTGAGCAGTACGTCGTGGAGTACTATTCGCGCTGATTTCTTTTTGGATTGAGATACCCGAAGCGGGCAGGCTGCGGGGTTGGACGAGGAAGCGGTTTTCCTCCCCGACCTGGGACAGCCGCGCTGGACCCGAGCAAATAGGAGGCACGCATGGTTACCCAAATGATGAGCCGCAACTGGCGCGATCTGATCCGCCCCAAGGCGATCCACATCGAGACCGACAGCTCGTCGGAGTTCTACGGCAAGTTCACCTGCGAGCCTCTGGAGCGCGGGTTCGGCATCACCATCGGCAACAGCCTGCGCCGGGTGCTCCTGGCGTCGCTGCAAGGCGCGGCCATCACGGCCATCCGCATCGACGGCGCGCTGCACGAGTTCACCACCATCCCCGACGTCGTCGAGGACGTCACGGACATCATCCTCAACCTCAAAGAGGTGGTGTTCAAGGCGGAGTCGCCCCGGACCTACACCGTGCGCCTCGAGAAGGAGGGCCCCGGTCTGGTCACCGCCGGTGACATCGCCCTGGTGGACGGCCTGTCCATCCTGAACCCGGACCACCCCATCGCGACCTTGGACAAGAAGGGCCCGCTGTCGATGGAGCTCACCGTGGCCGTGGGCCGCGGCTACGTGTCGGCGGAGCGCAACAAGACCCCGACCATGAGCATCGGGACGATCCCGATCGACGCGCTGTTCTCCCCCATCCGCAAGGTGAACTACACCGTGCAGAACGCCCGCGTCGGGCAGCAGACCGACTACGACAAGCTCGTGATCGAGGTCTGGACGAACGGCGCCGTGAAGCCCTCCGACGCCGTGGCCTTCGCCGCGAAGATCCTGAAGGAGCAGCTCTCCATCTGGATCAACTTCGAGGAGAGCGAAGAGACCACCTACCACGCGCCGGGCAGCGACGAGGAGCCGCTGAACGAGAACCTGTTCCGCTCCGTGGACGAGCTCGAGCTCTCCGTGCGGTCCGCCAACTGCCTCCAGAACGCCAACATCACGCTGATCGGCGAGCTGGTGCAGAAGACCGAGCAGGACATGCTCAAGACCAAGAACTTCGGCCGCAAGTCGCTCAAGGAGATCAAGGAGATCCTCTCCACCATGGGCCTCGGTCTCGGCATGAAGTTCGAGAGCTGGCCCTCGATGGTCGAGCGCTGGAAGCAGCAGCAGGCCCAGAACTGAGACGGTAAGAGCATGCGTCACCGCAAAGCAGGGCGGCAATTCAGCCGCAATACCTCCCACCGTCGCGCGATGTTCCGCGCGCTGGCGGCGAACCTCGTCGCTCACGAGAGCATCGAGACCACCGACGCCAAGGCCAAGGAGCTTCGCCGCGTCGCCGAGCGGCTCATCACGCGCGCCAAGCGCCTGGGTGCCGTCGCCTACACGCCGAACGACCAGCTGAGCGACAAGGATCGCGCGCGCCGCTTCGCGGCGCAGCAGCAGGTCGGCCAGTTCCTGCGCCGTTTCGCCACGGTTCAGAAGAACGGCGACTCCGAGAAGGTCGATCTGGTCGAGAAGGTGTTCGTGGACCTCGCCAAGCGCTTCGAGAAGCGCCCCGGCGGCTACACGCGCATCATCAAGCTGGGACACCGCCGCGGAGACCACGCCCCGATGTCGCTGATCGAGTTCGTGGAGCGCACCGCCGCTTCGCAGAAGCCCGAGAAGGGCGCGAAGGGCGACAAACCCGCCAAGGCGCCCAAGGCCAAGGCGGCGGCGAGCGATCTCGACGCGAAGAGCCTCGACGAGCTGAAGGAGCTCGCGGCGGCTGCCAAGCTCGAGGGTCGGAGCAAGATGAACAAGACTCAGCTAGTCGAGGCGCTGAAGGCCAAGGGCTGAGCTCGAGTCGTCGAGCGTCGAGCGGGCGTTCTGGGAGACCGGGGCGCCCGTTCCGCATTTGGGGCCGCGGGCTCGGGGTCAGTTTCAGGGCCAGGTTCAGGGTTCAGGGCCAGGGGCCAGGTTCAGGACCGGGTTCAGGGCCAGGTTCAGGGCCAGGTTCAGCGCCAGGTTCGGGAATCTCTCCTCGTCGCTTCCCCATTCTCGCGCCGTGCTCACGCGCCTCAAGGGTTCGCGCGGCTGACGCCGCACCTCGGGCTCGCTGCGCTCGCCCTCGCCCTTGACCCGCGCTCTCCCCCTCCGGGGATTCCCAAGGGGCTCGCGCGGCGCCGCGGGACTGTCGCCCTCGAGGAGAGGGCAGAACAGGAGGCCCAAATGAGGATTCTGGATTCGTTGGAAGACATGGTGAAGAACGTGCATCAGCTCGCTGACCGGGTTGCGCGGCACGACCGCGACCTCTCATCGCAGTTGAAGAGCGCCAGCAACAGCGCGGCACTCAACGGCAGCGAAGGCGTGTGGGCCAAGGCGGGAAAGCGGAGGTCGCGGCTCGAAGACTCACTCAACTCGGCGCGAGAGACCCTGATGGCGCTGCGCATCGCCCGAGCGTGCAGCTACCTGCCGGCCGCCGAGGCGGAGCGCGAGATCCAAGCGCTGGACGGCATCATCGCCGTGTTGTGGGTCCTCGCCTACCGAAGGTGAAGGGGGGCTTCCGTCGGCCCGGCCCGGCTCCGTTGACGGCGCTGGGTCGGGCCCTTCTACTTGGCCGTAGCATGAAGACCCTGCGCTACGTGGTGTGCGACGTGTTCACCGACCGGCCGCTGGCGGGCAACCAGCTGGCCGTGTTCACCGACGCGGGCTCGCTGGGCGCGGAGACGATGCAGGCGCTGGCGCGGGAGATGGGCTTCTCCGAGAGCGTCTTCCTGTGCCGGCCCGAGCAGGGCGGGCACGCCAAGCTGCGCATCTTCACCCCGACGCGCGAGGTCCCGTTCGCCGGGCATCCCGTGCTGGGCACCGCGTTCGTCGTGGCGGGGCCGATCACCACGGAGCAGGTGCGGCTCGAGACGGGCATGGGCACCGTGCTCGTGCAGCTCACCCGGGAAGGCGGCCGGGTCGTGTTCGGCTGGATGCAGCAGCCATTGCCGACGGTCAAGGCCTTCGAGCGGAGCGAGGAGCTGCTCGCCGCGCTGGGAGTCACGCACGCGACGAGCCCGATCGAGACCTACGACAACGGCATCGCCCACACCTACGTCGAGCTCGCGTCGCGAGAGCAGGTGGCAGCGCTCGAGCCGGACTTCGCCAAGTTGGCCAAGCTGCCGACGCTCGGGGTGAGCGCCTTCGCGGGCACGGGGTTCGAGTACAAGACTCGCATGTTCGCGCCCGCAGGCGGGGTGAACGAAGACCCGGCGACGGGGTCCGCTGCCGGCCCCCTTGCTCTGCACCTGGCGCGCCATGGCCGCACGCTCTTCGGTGACGAGATCCGCATCGAGCAAGGGGCCGAGCTCGGGCGGCCGAGCGTGCTCTTCGCGCGGGCGACCGGCCACAAAGAGCGAGTGGAGACGGTCGAGGTCGGCGGGTCGGCGGTGATCGTGGCGCGGGGCGAGTTTCGGATCTAGTCGGGCTCAGCCGACCAGATCCAAGGGGTGCGGGCCGCAGTAGAGCCCCTGGTCCACGCGCGCTCGTGCCACGATCTGCGCGCCGGCTCCCACGCGGATCTCCGCCGCGTCGAGCACCAGCGCGATCTCGAGGGTCACCGGCGCGACGGCAGCGGGGAGCGCCAGCGCGAGCAGCCCCTCGCGCGAAAGCGCGGCCAGCCACTGCGCATCGACCCGACCTGCCTCGTCGCCCGGAACGACGGCCAGCGCGTCGCCGCGGTGTTCGCCCAGCGAGGCGGTGAGCGTGAGCCCACGCGCGCTGGGCGAGAGTCGGAGCTGCACCGCCGCGCTCGGATCGGCGCGCTCGGCGCGGATCAAGGCGCAGCCGCCGCGCCGACCCAGCACGGCTGCGCCCCGCGTCGGCAACGCGTAGAACGAGAGCCCGGGGAGCACGGGCAAGCGGTGCGCTCGCCAGCTCTCCCACCAGGACGCGGCGACGCGGGCGAGGCGTGGGTGGAGGTCCGGCGGAGGCTCGGGCTCCGCGGACAGCTCGTCGAGGAACCCGAAGGGCGCGAGCAAGCGCGCCAGCGTCGGAGAGAGCGCCCGTGCCGCGCCGAAGGTCCAGACCTGTCGCATCACTTGCGCGACCGCGTCGAAGTCCGAGCCGCGCTCGCGGGCCAGGGGCCGCCTGAGGTCCCAAGCGCCGGTCCAGCTCACACGCACGTTCTTTGCCCCGAGCTCGCGCCTGAGCGCGGCCACGCGCTGCCGATCGCCGGACCACAGCACGAGCTCGAGCCGCTCGGACGCTGCCACGACCTTCGCTGCCAGCCGAAACGCCTCGAGCTCCCGGCGGAGCTTGTCCGCCGAGAGACGTGGCTCATGCTCCGCGGGGTCCAGCGCCGAGAGGCCCACCCGACACGGGAAGGCCGTCGAGAGCGCGTGGAGCGTGCGCGGGTCGGGGGCGCGACAGCAGAAGATACCGACGTGCTCTTCGACGGGCCAGGGACCGCCGCCCGCGAGCGCGTGCGCGTGATCGGCGAGCACCCGCTGGCCCGGCTTGCCCATGAGCAGGACGAGGTGCCGCACCCGGCCCGAGGAAGTGAGGTGGCTGCTCACGGAGCTCGGCGAGCGCACCTGCACGCCGGCGGCGGCGTGCGACCCTTGGCAACCCTCGCAGCGCATTGCACAGCCGCGCAAGACCGGCAGTACGCGATCGTGCGAGAGCGCGCGAGCGGTGACCGCCTGCAAGCGTTCGTAACTAGGGAACCAGCTCGCCGCGAGCGTCTGCGTGGCGTCGTGCTCCGCGTCCGTCGCAGGGCGCGACGTGCCGGCGGGACACCGGGCCGACATCACGTTGGGCAGCGTTCCCGGATCGCGTCCTGCGACCAGCGCGCTCACGAGACGCGCGAATCCGGGCTCGGCGTCACCGCATACGACGTGGTCTGCGAGACCATCGCGGAGCAGTCGCTCCGCCCACAGGCTGGCACTGATCCCTCCCAGGACGATCGCGGCGCGCGGGTTCACTCGCCGGACGTGCGAGACGATGGCTTCCACACCGGGCAATCCGAGCGCCCAGTGCAGATCCAGAGCGACCACCCGGGCCTCCGCGATCTCGGCGTCCCCGAGCTCGAACGCGTAGCGGCCGAGCTTGTGCTCCTGCACGGTGCTCATCGCCCCCAATGCGCCCGCAGGCACGACCAAGTCGTTCAGGTGGCCCCACGGATGTACGTACAGAACCGGATGCATCACGCAGCGCTTCGCGTCGGTTCGTTCGCGAGGTCGGAGTGGGGCTGGCTCGGCATCCTCAGTCGTCCTTGGCAGGCCCGGCCCCATCCTGGTCCTGACCATCGTCCTGGTCCTGACCCTGCTCCTCGTCCGTCTCGGGCTCCGCTTCGCGCGCGGGCTCCGGCTCCGGCCTCCCGCGGCGGAGCGCGATCGCCAGCATCGCCAGGAGCGCGCCGAGCCCGATGGCGATCGCGGCTGCCCAGCGGCCGAGCTTGCTCTTCTTCTGGGTCTCGCCGCGGGCCAGGCGTCCGAGGGCCTCCCTGGCGCGGCCGTTGTCCGGGTCGAGCTCGAGGGCGCGGTTGAAGAGTACCTGATCGGCGATGCCCTTCTCCGCCAGCGCTTCGCCTTCCAGGGTGAGGGCCAGGCTCTGGATGCGCTTCTTGTCTTCGGCGTTCTTGGTCAATCGCTCGGCGCGCTGCAGGGCGGCGAGCGCGGTCGGGCGATCGTCGTCGAGCTTCTTCTTGGCGAGCTCCAGGTAGCCCTCCGCCATCTCGTCGCGATGCTCGAAGCTCGGGTTCCGTGCCAGCACCTTGTCGTAGGCCTCGCGCATGGCGTCGAGCTTGCCCTCCTGCCGCGCCCGCGTGCCCTCGTCGAACAGCGTGTAGACCTGCGCCAGGCGCTGGCGGTCGAGCTCGCCGAAGAGCTCGCGCGCGGTGCGGTCCCAGGTCCAATCTCGTGGCGGCTTCTTGCCGAGGAGATCCTCGTAGCTGTCGCGCAGCTGCCAGCCCGCGACGTCGCCCATCATCGCCACGGCCTGGCGCGCGGCCTCGCGGACCTGAGCGCGCTCGGTGTTGGCGAACGAGATCACGATCCGGGCGGCGTCCGGATCACGCACGCGGCCGTACGCTCGCAGCACGTCGGCCAACACCTGGTGATCCTCGGTCTGCACGGCCTCGCTGGGGATGGCCTTGCCCATGCTGTCCAGGTGGCGCGCGGCCCACTTGGCGATCTTCTCCGCTTTGTGCTTCTTCGCCTCGATCAGCGCGGCCACGGCCTTGTCGCCCATTTTGCTGAGCTGCAGCTGGACGTCCACCCGCAGAAACTCCCCGAAGCGCGTGTGGACGTCGATCAGCTCGCGGGCTGCTTCGACGGTGCCGATGGTGGCGAGCATCCGGCTCATGGCGGCCACCGAGACCATGTCTTGCCAGGCCTTGGACTTCGGTTCGGCGTTTGCGACCAAGATGGCGAGGTAGTCCGGCGTCTCGATCTTGCCGCGCTTGCCCTCGGCCTCGAGCTTCTTACGCTCGGCGGTGCGTGCCTTGGTGCGGGCGCTCTCCAGCACCCGACGCATGTCGTCACGGTTCGCCTTGTCGGCGATGGCGTTCACGCGGCGGTCGATGGCCGACACCCAGCTCGGCTTGGCCTCCAGCACCTCCGTGGCGGCGGACTCGCGCGTGGTGGCGTCGTCCGAGAGCAAGCGCGAGAGCATGGCGTCGAGGTCTTCGAGATCGGACGCCGTCGGCTCGGCGAGCACGATCTTCGGGACCTCGGGCAGGGCGGCCAACGCGCGCTCCTTCCTCGGGCTGGCCGAGGCGAGCGCGCTGGGCGCCGACGCGCGCGCGGCGGGCAGGGCGATCGCGAGGCAGAGCGCGCCGGCAGCGGCGACGCTCAGTCCACGATGCGGAAATCGGGGAAGTCGCCGCTGAAGCTGCGCCATCGCGTGTCCACCCGATCTACGCGGGCCGCGCTCGGTCCCTTCTGCGCCCAACCGTAGAGCTCTCGAATGCTGGTCTCCTCGCCCTCGGCCAGGATCTCCACCGAGCCGTCGCTGCGGTTCTTCACCCAACCCGTCAGGCCGAGTCGCTTCGCCTCGCGCTGGGCCGACGCGCGGAAGTAGACGCCCTGGACTCGCCCCCGAATCACCAGGTTCAGCTGCTTGAGCGCCATGGCGGCCCAGTTAGAGCATCTTTCGACCCGATGGAACAGCCCGCGCGGACCGATCTGAACGTACGGTCAGCTCTGGTGGATTTGTCCTCCCCGTCCGTGATGTCATCTCGGAGGTGGCCTTCGAGGCTGACGCAGAGCCCGGGCAACGCAGCCCGGCCGAGCTGACCGCCGCGCTGTCCCGCGAGCAGCGCGTCAGCGCGGCGCTGCGCGAAGTGGGGGTGGCCATCGGCACCACGCTGGAGCTCGACGAGCTCCTGGAGCTGATCCTCGACCGAGTGACCGAGCTGGTCGAGGCCGACCGAGCGACGCTCTACCTGCTCGACGAGGCCAAGAACGAGCTGGTCAGTCGCTTCGTGGTCGGCCAGAACGTGCGTTCGATCCGCCTGAAGGTCGGCCACGGCATCGCGGGGACCGTGGCGCAGACCGGCAAGCCGTTCCGCATCAACGACGCCTACGCGGACGCGCGCTTCGAGCGGCAGTGGGACCAGCTCACCGGCTACCGCACCACGACCATGCTGGCCACACCGCTCAAGAACCACCTGGGCCGCACCATCGGCGTGATCCAGGTGTTGAACAAGAAACGCGGCGAGGACTTCACCAACGAGGACGAGGCCTTGCTGGCCGCGCTCTCGACGCAGGCGGCAGTCGCCATCGACAACTCGCGGCTGTTTCTCTCGCTGATCCAGAAGAACAAGCAGCTGCTCGACACCAAGGATCAGCTCGAGCGCAAGCTGCGTGATCTGGAGCTGCTGTTCGACTTGGAGCGCGCCACCGCCGGAGCGCAGTCGCTCGAGGCGCTCTTGACCGCGACGCTCGGTCGGCTCGCCGCGGCCTGTGGTGCGCGAGGCGCGGCGGCGCTCTTGGCGGAGGAAGACAGCGGTGATCTGATCGAGTACGCGTTCGACCCGCGGCTCACGGAGCCGCTGAGCCGGCGCGGCGTGAAGGCCGGCGAGGGTGTGCTCGCGGCGGCCATGGATCAGGCGGAGCCGATCCGCTTGGTTTCGGCTCGGGACGACCCGCGCTGGAGCACCTCGGGCGCGCCCGGGTTCTCCTTCGAGGTAGAACCGGTCCTGGCGCTGCACCTCGAGGGCGATGGTTCCCCCCTCGGGGCGGTGGGGCTGTTCGGTGAGGTCGGCTCGCCGCCCTTCACCGACGAGGACCTGGCGCTGGTGCGCATGGTCAGCGCGAACGTTTCGACTGCCGTGCGCCTGTTCCGCGCGAACCGGGCCCGCGAGGTCGGCGAGCGCCTGACCACCATCGGCAAGCTGCTGTCCCAGGTCATCCACGACTTCAAGACCCCGATGACGGTGATCAGCGGCTACACGCAGCTGATGGCCGAGTCGGACGACGCCGAGCAACGCGCGGAGTACGCCGAAGAGATCCTGAAGCAGTTCGACATCTTGACGGCGATGCAGCGCGAGGTGCTGGAGTTCGCGCGCGGCGAGCGCACCATTTTCATCCGGCGCGTGTTCCTCAAGAAGTTCTTCGCCGACATCACCCGGCAGCTCGGGCACGAGGTGGACGGCCGCGCCATCGAGCTCACGCTCGACGTGGACACCAAGGTCGTGGCGCGCTTCGACGAGAACCGCGTGGCGCGGGCGATTCACAACCTGGCCCGCAACGCCGTCGAGGCCATGGCGGAGCACGGCGGCTCGCTGACCATCAGCGCCGGCATGGAGGCCGGCGATCTGGTGATCGCGGTGCGCGACACCGGACCGGGCATCCCCAAGCAGATCGAGGGGCGTCTGTTCCAGTCTTTCGTGACCGCGGGCAAGGAGGGGGGCACCGGCCTCGGTCTCGCCATCGTCAAGAAGATCGCCGAGGAGCACGGTGGCAGCGTGAGCGTGAAGAGCTCGAGCCGCGGAACGGAGTTCGTGCTCCGGCTCCCTCAGGACGAAGGCAAAGACTCGAACCCACCCTCGCCGAACAAGTCGAAGGCCAGCGCGCCCGCGCGCGGCGGCGCACAGAAGACCAACGGATGAAGCGATCGCTCTCCCTGCTCGACGAGCGCCGCGCGGCGCTCGAGACCTGCGGCTACTGTCCGAAGCTGTGCCGAGCCGCTTGCCCCGTCTCTGAGGCCGAGCCGCGGGACTCGCTGACGCCGTGGGGGAAGATGAGCCTGGCGTGGTTCGCCGCCCGCGGCGACGTCGAGCCGGATCGCGACCACGCGGCGACGGCCTGGGCGTGCACCGGCTGCTACTCCTGTCGAGAGCACTGCGATCACCGGAACGAGGTCGCGCACACGCTCGGCGCGGCACGAGCGGAGTATCGCGCGCTGGGGCTCGCGCCCGCCGCGTCCGAGGCGGTGGTGGCCGGTTTCGAGCAGCGCCGGCGCGAGGTGTCGCGGGCGCTGTCGGAGCTCGCGCGCGAGCCCGGCGTGAGCGAGACGGCCGAGACGGCCCTGCTCCTCGGCTGCGACTACGTGCGGAAGCACGCGGCAGTGGCTCGAGCAGCCGTGGCGGTGGCCGCGCGCCTGTTCGGCGGCGTGCGGCTGGTGGACGGATGCTGCGGCCTGCCGCTGCTCATGGCCGGCGACCGCGCGGGCTTCGCCGAGAGCCTGGCTCGGCTCAGAGCGCAGGTCAGCGGCGCGCCGTCCCTGGTGGTGCTCGATCCCGGCTGCGCGGTGGTGCTGGAGGAGCTCGGCGCCAAGACCTTGGTCGAGCTCGCGGCAGCGCGTCTGGAGCGGTTCGATCGGGTGCCGCGCCTGGCGGCGGCGCCCAGCGTGCGCTGGCAGGACCCGTGCAAGCTCGGGCGCGGCCTCGGGATTTACGACGCGCCCCGACAGCTCTTGTCGCGGGCGCTCGGCCGCGCGCCCGAGGAGTTCGCGCGCTCGCGGGGCGAGGCGCTCTGCTCCGGCGGCGGCGGCCTTCTGCCCCAGACCATGCCGGAGACGTCGGCTCAGATCGCCGCGCGCCGGCTGGCCGAGCACGCCGAGTTGGGCGGCGGCCTGGTGGTCACCGCGTGCGCTTCGAGCCTTGCGCGCTTTCAGAAGAGCGGGGCCGACGTGATTGACCTGATCAGCATCCTCGACGAGAGCTCGCGGCCGAGCGATGGCTGAGGTGACGCGAAGCTCCCGCCGCCGGACCGTCGCCACCCGCGTGCTGCTCTCCTACGCGCTGGTCACCGCGGCGTTCGCGCTGTCCGCGGGGTGGGGCGTGTTCGCGCAGCGCAGCGCCGCGACCGAAGCGGACCTGATGCGCTCCGGGTACCTGCCGTTGTCGCTGGCGCTCCGCGACCTGGTGGCGAACCAGGACACCTGGAACACGCAGCTGAACCACATCACCACGGCGCGCAACCCCGCCGACAAGCGGGTCTGGTTCGAGACCTCGCTCAGGATCGGCCGCCCGAAGACCTTCGGCGAGGTGCGAGCCGCCATCTCCCGGGCCTTCGCGAGCTCGGGCGACGAGGCGGTGCGGGTGGTAGGGCAAGATCTGCTGCGCGAGGCTTCTTCGATCGAGGAGTTCCTGGCGCAAGACCGCGAGCTCCTGGGCAAGCTGTTCGAAGCGCTGGACCGAGGCGAGGCCAACCGCGCCGACAGCCTGCGCGACGAGCTGGTGACCCGGGGCGCGCAGGGCAAGAAGCGCATGAGCCAGCTGGAGCAGCGGGTCGGCCAGAACGTGGACCTCTTGCTCGACCGCGCGCGGGCGCGCGAGCGGCTGGCGATCCGGCTGCTCCTGGCGCTCTCGGGCTTCACGCTCCTGGTCGGCGTGGCGATGGCGTTCTACGCGCGGCGGGTGCTCAAGCCGCTGGCAGCGGTGACGGATAGGGCCAAGGCAGTGGCGCACGGCGACCTCACCCCGCACCCCGTGGTGGCGTCGCCCGACGAGATCGGCGAGCTGGCGACCACCTTCGAAGGGATGGTCGCCGCCATCGCGCGGGCGAACGAGCAGCTCCTCAGCTCGGAGCGCTTGGCGACCATCGGCAAGATGGCCGCCCACGTCACCCACGAGGTCCGTAACCCTCTCTCGAGCATCGCGCTCAACGTGGAGATGCTCGAGGAGGACCTCGGCGGGCGGGAAGACGCCAAGGAGGCCGCGGCGCTGCTCCGCGCCATCAAGGCGGAGGTGGAGCGCCTGACTCAGCTCACGGAGCAATACTTGTCGGTAGCGCGACGCCGGCCACTGCGCTTGGAGGAAGAGCAGATCGCCGAGGTCGTGAACGAGGCCTGCGTGTTCATGAGCGGCGATCTGCGGCGCCACGGCGTCGAGCTGGTCGTCGAGACGGAGGACGATCTGCCCGTGGTTCGCCTCGACGAGGCGCAGCTCAAGCAGTCGCTCTTCAACCTCTTGCGCAACGCGCGGGAGGCGATGCCGAACGGCGGCAAGATCCTGGTCGCGGTGCGCAAGGCTTCTGGCGGTGGCGTGGACGTGATCGTGGACGACGAGGGCGGCGGCATCGACGAGGCGACGCGCGCGCGGCTGTTCGAGCCGTTCTTCACCACCAAGGGTCACGGCACGGGACTGGGTCTGGCCATCACGCGGCAGATCATCGAGGACCACGGCGGTAGCATCGCCTGCGAGGCCCGGCCGGGTGGTGGCACGCGCTTCTGGATCCACCTGTCCACGCGCGACCAAGGGCCAGCGGCGGAGCGAGACGAGCAGGCGGCGGAGTAGCCGCAAAGGGTGCGCGCCGACGCAAACTCGGCGCACGCGAGCGGGGAGGCACGACGAAAGGGCCTGGTTTCTCGGGCCCGCCCTTTGCTTGGCGAAAGGGCATGGACGCTTCTCCATTACCCGTCTTCGCAAAGGTCCTCTCACTCGATGAGGTCCGGTCGAGCCACGATTGGGTCGCCTGGCACGAGCTCGCGCGCAACGCTCCACCGTTCCTGGCGCCGGACTTCTTCGCGCTGACCGAGCCCCTGGCAGGCCCCGGCGATCGCCTGGTGGCGGAGGCTTGGCAGGCAGGCGACCTGGTGGGGGCGCTGCCGCTCTTGCTCGAGCACAAGAACCTCCACGCGCTGCGCAGCGACCACACCCCGAGCTTCGACTACTGGGGTGTGCCGGCTGGCATCGACGCCACCTGGCGCGCCCTGATCGCCGATCGGCGCTGGGACGTGATGACCCTCAAGAACGTTCCCGCGCGCTCCGCTCTGGCCAAGCGGCTGCCGGAGCTCGGCGACCGGGATGGGTGTCCGGTCGTGGTACGACCCGGAGCGAACCACTACTACTTCGACCTGCCGGGCTTCGAGTCGCGGCTCAGCCCCAAGTTCCTGGCCAACCTGCGCCGCGTCGCGCGGAAGGCGGGACAACCCGAGCTCGAGCGACTCACGCGTCTGACGCGCTCCGACTTCGAAGACGCGCTGGCCATCGAAGCGATGGCCTGGAAGGGGCGCGCCGGGACCAGTATCGGCTCCGACCCCCGAGTGCTGCACCTGTACGCGGCGCTCGCACGCCTCTTCGGACCACGCGGGCGCGCGGCGCTCTCCTTCCTGCGGGTGCAGGGCAAGCGGGTGGCGATGCTCTTGTCGGTCGAGGACGAGCGAACGCTGTACGCCTTGAAGATCGGCTACGACCCGAGCCTGGCCGCGTCGAGCCCGGGACACTTGATGGTCTGGCAGGTGGCGCGGGACGCCGAGCAGCGCGGGCTTGGTCAGCTCGACTTCGTGGGGCGCGAGGACGAGTGGAAGCGGAAGTGGACCGACAAGTTCCGCGAGCACGTCTCGCTGGTCTTGTACCGCCGGTCGCCGCGCGGGCTCGCGCTGTACGCGTTGCGCGAGCAGGTCAAGCCGCGCTTGCCGGAGCGCTTCCAGGAGCTCGACGGCGTGCTCCGCCACGGTTGCCAACGCGGGGACATCGTGGGAGTCCACTCCCTGGTCGAGCGGGCGCGGGGCCGCCTGGATCGGGGCTTGGGCATCAAGAGCGGGCTGCGCCGGGCGCTGAGCAAGCCGGCGCCGAAGCGCGAGCCGCTGGGCAAGGCGTCGGAGCACCCGGTGGGCTCGTGGGTGCGCGTGCGGGACGCCGAGCAGGTCCGGGCGTCGCTCGGGCCGGACTCGCGCCTGAGAGGCCTCGCGTTCGTGCCGGGGCAGTGGCAGACGTGCGGCGGGGTGTACCGCGTCGCGCGGCACGTGCGGCGCATCCGAGACGACCACGGTCGCTTCCGGCCGGTGAGCGGCACCGTGCTGCTCGAGGGCGTCACCTGCGCGGGCTCCGGTCCCGAACCGGCGGGCTGCGGCCGGCATTGTCCACTCTGGTTCCGCGACGAGTGGCTGGAGCGGGTGGAGGCGCCGCGCCGGGAGCCGCCCGTCGCGTCCAGGTTGCGTCACGTCCGAGTGCGCAGCGTGGAGGAGATCCAGGCCGGGCTCGACGCGTTCGGGCGCCGGGACGGCCTGACGTTCATGCCGGAGATGGCCGAGCACGCCGAGAAGCGTTTCCACGCCGTGCAGCAACTCGGTGACGTGTTCGAATACGACGCTTGGACCCCCACGCGCGCGCCGATCTGGATCCTGGAAGGGCTGAGCTGCAGCGGCCGCGCCGCGGGCAGTCGGGGCCCCTGCGACCGGGCCTGCGCCCTGCTCTGGCACGAGGACTGGCTGGTCTTCGAGGCGGCGCCGGGGGGCTGAGGTGGCGACGCTCGGGCTCTGCCAGATCGAGTCGGGCTCGTCGCGCGCCCGGGAGCTCTGGTGCGGGCTCACACCGCGCGCCCAGCCCCAGTACTTCACGAGCTGGCCCTTCGTCGAGACGTGGCTCGACGCCTTGCCGGCGGCAGTCAGGCCGCCGCTCTACGCGCTCCTCCGCGGGGACCAGACCGTGGCGCTGTTCTTCCTGGGCGCGCGCCGAGTCGTGCGCCACCGACTGCTGCCGAGCCGGGCGCGCTACCTGAACACGACGGGGGACCCGCGCTACGACGAGCTCACGCTCGAGCACAACGCGCTCCTGTGCGAGCCGGGCGCGGAGCTGGGCCTCCGCGAGTGGATCGAGCTTTTGCCGGGCGCCTGGGACGAGCTGTTCCTGCCAGCGCTCTCCCGCGACGGATTCCCGGGCCGCGCGCTGGACGAGCCGCTGGGTGCCGGTCGCGTCGTGATCGAGCGACGCGTCGAATCACCCTACGTCGATCTGGGGAGGGTACGCGCGGCGGCGGGCGGCTACCTGGCGTTGCTCGGATCGAGCACCCGCGCGCAGATCCGTCGGGCAGAGCGGGGCTACGGTGAGATCGAGGTGAACGTCGCAGAGAGCGCGGCAGCGGCTCGCGAGGTATTCGCCGAGCTCGTGGAGCTGCACCAGCGAGCTTGGAACGCTCGGGGTCAGCCCGGCGCCTTCTCCGATCCGTGGTTCCTCGGTTTCCACCGCGAGCTGATCGAGCGCCGCCTGCCGCACGGCGAGATCCAGCTGATGCGGGTGCGGAGCGCACGGGCCACGATCGGCTGTCTCTACAACTTCGTCTGGCAGGGGCGCGTGCTCTTCTATCAGAGCGGCCTGGCGAGCGAAGAGGATCCGCGCAAGAAGCCCGGCTACGTGTGCCATGCCCGCGCGGTGAGCTTCAATGCCCGAGCAGGGCACGACGTGTACGACTTCCTGGGTGGGGATGCGCGCTACAAGCAGAACCTGGCTACCGGCAGCACCACCCTGATCTGGGCCCGGGTCCAGCGGCCGCTGATGCGTTTCGCCCTCGAACAGCGCTTGCGCGACCTCCACCGGGCCCTCCGGGCGCACTGACGCGGTGCGAAACGGCTTCGCTGAGGCGGTCCGACAGCGATCGATTTGCGTCAGAGGCCGAAGACCAAGTCCAGCCGGAGCAGCTTGAAGATCGCGAGGGGCTGGTCGGTGACGCCGTCGAAGCGGACGCTGCCGCCATTTTCGCGCACGCGCTTGTACAGTGAAACGAGCGCGCCGACGCCGGAGCTGTCGATCAGCCGCAAGGCCGACAGGTCCACGACGACGTCGCGGCCGTTCTGCGCCGAGAGCTCGTCCAGGGTCGGGCGCAGATCGCTGGCCGTGAGCGCGTCCAGCTCTCCGCTCAGGTGCAGTCGGATGGTCTTTCCGTCGTCTTCCACAGAATGCTTCATGGGCACCACCAAGCCATGCAAGCCGCGATCCGAGGGTGACTATACCCCTGAACCGCCCCGGGGCATGTCGCTTGCAACGACCCCCGATGTCATGGTTCGGCGACGCCTCGCACGCCTGCTCGACGCATCCGGGGTCGTCGAGCTCTTGCTGCGCGTGGGTTCGCCGGGGTCTGGCTGGGTGCCAGCGCTGAACTACCACAGAATCCACCCCGATCCCGAGTCGCAGCCGTTCGACCGGGGCGTGATCGACGCGACCCCCGAGGAGCTCGATCAGCAGATGGCGATGCTGGTCCGCTACTTCACGCCCATCACCGTGAACGAGCTCGCCGATCACGCGAACCAGGGCAAGCGCCTGCCGGAGCGACCGGCGCTCGTCACTTTCGACGACGGATATCGCGAGTGCCTGACGCGCGCCTTGCCCATCCTGTTGGCGCACCGCGTGCGTGCGTCGTTCTTCGTCCCCACCACGATGGTCGGGGAGCGTCGCGCCTTCTGGTGGGATCGCCTGAGCTTCGTCGTGCGCTCGGCTCGAGTCAGCCGGCTCTCGATTCGCTACCCCGTCCCCCTCCAGCTCGACCTCTCCCCTGGGGCGGAGGCCGCGGTGCGGCGCCTACTCGCGGTCTTCAAGCAGAGCTACGATCTCGACGTCGAGCGGTTCCTGAACGAGGTGAACGAGGCGGCGGGGGTGCCCTGGAACCGGGAGATCGAGCGCAGGATTGCCGACGAGCTCGTGCTCGACTGGGAGGGAGTCCGAGCGCTGGTGCGCGCGGGGATGGAGGTTCACTCGCACACCCGCACGCACCGCATTCTGCAAAACCTCCGCAGGGAAGAAGTGGACGCCGAGCTCGCCGGGTCGCGCCATGACATCCAAGAAGCTCTTGGCGAGGCGCCCCGCGCGATCTCCTACCCAGTGGGGCACCCGATCGTGGGCCGCCCATGGCTCGTGGACAGCGTGCGCGCGGCCGGCTACGAGCTCGGCTTCTCGGTCGGCGTCGGCGGCGACTCGGGTCGAGCGCACCCGTTCGACGTCGGGCGCATCTCGCTGGACGTCGGCACGCAGCTCGGCGAGTTCCGCGCGATGTTAGTCCACCCGGCGCTCATGGTCGCCTGAGCGACGGCCCCGAACGTCGTCGGCCCGGTCCACCCGCAACGGCTGCCGGAGCGGTCGCCGGAGCTCGGTCTCCGGAGGGAACCGCAGGCTCACGCCGGCGAGCACGCTGTTTCTCCTGAAGCTCAGCGGGTCGGGGGGAGCGGTGCCGTCAGCGAGCTGCCGGGTGTGCTGGTAGCGCAGCCCCAGCGCCGCGGATGGGGCCAGTTGCCAGGCGAGCCCCAGATCGGCCAGCGTGACCTCCAGGCGCGCGCCGCGCGAGGCGTCCTCCTCGATCACTCGCCCGCGCTGATAGCCCGCCGAGCCTGCCACCACCAGCGTGCGCTCGCCGAGGAGCGGCACCGCACCAGAGAGCAGGACTTCGTCCACCAGCAGTGTTTGTCCGAGGGTGACGCTCGTGGTGGCGCGGTGCGAGTAGCTGAGCGCCGCCCCGCCCCAGTCGTCGGTGTAAGCGAGTGCCGCCAGAGCGCTCGGGTGCCAGAAATGGCGACCCGAGCTCGGACGGTCCACGCGCATCGCGCCGGCCTCGAGCCGGCTGGTGAAGTAGCGGCCAAAGTCGTGACGGTGGATGGCGACCGCCGTGCTGGTGAGCTGACGCACGCTCGGCCTGGCGGCGCTCGAGCTCACCGTGCCGTACTCTCCGCGAAGCTCGAGGCCGACAGCGTCCAGGCGAAAGCTCCGCTCGAGCCCGAGGCTCGCCTGCGTGTCCGTGCTTCGAGGCTGAGCGGAGTCGTCCAAGGACCGGCCGTAGGCGAAGCGCGCGCCCTGCCAGCCCCGCAGGCTCCGCGTCAGGTCGTGGGAGAGCGTCTCGTCCGCGCCCAGCGTGAGCGTAGTGCCGGTTCCCTGGAGCGTACCGCTGAGCTCACCCGCGCCTGCCGGTGTGACGATGGTCGCGGTCCAGGCTCGCGTCGTGCTGGCGCTCGTGCCGACCAAGAGCGAAGTGCGCGGATCGAGATCGAACAGGCCCTGGTATTCCGCGCGATTCGACCAGGTGTCGGCGTCCCGCTCGTGCCAGTGCAGCGTGACGCTGGTGGTCACGCCGAGCCGCTGGAGCGCGCCTCGAGTGCCCCGCGTCAGCCCGAGGCCGGGGCTGAGCACGGCGAAGGCATCAGCCTTCTTCTCCGGTACGCCCGGCACCGGCTCGTCGGGGGAAGACTGGGCGTTGTCGGTCCAGCCGAGCTGCGCCTCTCCGACCAAGGCGACCTCGGTGTCGGCTCCCCGCGCCGCTCCGCTCGCCAGCATCAGCGCGACGAGCAGGCCGAGCGATCGGTGCGGAGAGCGGCGAGTCACGTCTCGACTTTCACGACGCGGCGCTTGCCGCTCTGGTCGGCGGCGATCTCGGGCACCACTGCGACACGCAGCTCGACACCGGGAAGGAACTTGCCCGCGCCCTCGCGAACGCGCTCGAGCACGCTCTGGTCGAAGCCCTGCGCCGGCACCAGCCCGAGGTCGATGCTGCCGTCGCGGCGCTGGATGACCTGGAACTCTCGCACCCGATCCGCCATCACCGAAAACAACACGTTGAACAAGAGACCGCTGACCGGACGCCCGCGAGCGTCGCGCAGCGTGTCGGTCACGCGCCCTTCCACGCTGGCGAGGCGGTCGAGCCCGCGGCCACAGGCGCAGCGGCCGGGCGGCAACGCCGTGGCGACGTCCCCGGTGACGTAGCGAATGAACGGCGCCCCGAAGTTGTGCAAGTCCGTGAGCACCACCTCGCCCGGCTCACCGGGGGCGGCAGGGCGCGTCCCGCGCTCGTCTCGGACCAGCAGCTCGACGACCAGGTTCTCCATCGAGGTGTGGAGCCCCTGGTGCGCGTCGCACTCCGCCGCGATCAACATGACCTCTCGGCTGCCGTAGGTCTCGAACACGTGGGGGCCGAACGCTCGCACCATCACCTCGCGATCCGCAGGGTACAGCCGCTCGGCGGCGCAAATCACGGACATGCCGGGCTCGACCTGGCTCTTCGACTCGAGCAGGTAGCGCCCGAGGGCCGCGCCAGCCTGCGAGTAGCACACGAGCACGCTGGGGCGGACTTCTTGGAGCAGGTGCACGACCCGCGCGAGTGCTTGCTCCGACCGGTCGGTGCAGTCCACGAAGTGCTCGCGGCGGAGCAGGTGGTCCACCGCGATCTTCGCGCGCTTGGCCGCCGGGATCGGGTGGAACGCGGCGAGGCTGCCCCAGAAGTGCACGCTCCTGTCGCCGGGCTGGTAGTGGGCCCAGCCGTAGCCTCGGAGCTTCACCGCGTTGCGCCAGTGGTCCGAGTCGCGGTCGTAGGCGAACGCCAGCGGGGTGCCGCTGGTGCCGCTCGTCATCTTGTGGACCTCGGGGAACGGCGCGCGGGTGGACGAGCGATCGGAGAGGGTCTCCCGGGCTGCCTCGCGGGTGAGCAGCGGGAGCTTCTGCAGGTCCTCGACGTTCTTCACGTCACCCGCGTCGACCCCAGCGCGTTCGAAGGCACGACGGTAGTAAGGCACGTTCGCCTGCGCGTGGCGGAGCAAGCGCCCGAGCGAGCGGCTCTGAAGCTCGATCAGCTCGTCGTGCGACAGCCACTGGCTTCGGTCGAGCTCGCGGAGGTGCGCGAGCGTGGGGCGGCGCCGAACGCCGCTCTCCCAGGTCGGGTGGAGAATCTCACGGAACAACACGCCGTAGGCATCGCTCATGACATCACCGGGGGGGCGGAGATTTCGTAGCTCAGGTAGCCGGCGGGATCGCCGGAGCGACCGTGCATGGCTGCCAGAGCGACGTTGAACATCTCTCGGGCAGTCACGTAGTGGAGGAGGAAGCGCGAACCGTCGGTGCACAGCGCACCGAGCGCCTGGTGCAGCGCGCGACCGCCGTCCCCCAAGAGCGAGTCCGCTTGGGGCTCCGGGGCGCCGTGGGTGTGCAGCTTGACGAAGATCCAGTCCGACCGGCCCTCGACGTGGATGGCCTGAGCGAGCCAGCTCTTCGCCCGCCGGGGTGTGGCGGGGTCGCGCGCCGACAGCGCGCCGTTCTCGATGCGCAGGCCGAAGCGTCCACCCGGGCAGAGGGCGAGCGGTCCTTGGATGCAGAGCACGCGATCGTCGCGGGCGCTCCCGACGCGAGCGCGCTCGCCGTGTTCGTGGGCGCGCGCCCGACTGGGATCACCGGCGGGCCAGTAGATGCGATCCACGATACCTGGCTGTGTCTCGTCCGGCGCCGAAGGGAAGGTGAAGTCCGCGTAACAACCCGTCGCGAACAGGAGCTCGAGCTCGTTGTCCACGCCGCACCAGCGGCCGTCCCGGCGCGAGTTGGCCAGGCACCAGTTGCCGTGGATGAAACCGTAGCGGATGCGATCCGCCCGGTCGCGGCCCAAGAGCCCGTGCCGCGAGAAGCTCTGCACGCCCTTCTGCAGCGTGTGCTCGAGGTTCTCGGCCGTGTCGGCGTCGTGGTGCAGGTGCAGCTCCACCTCGGCCAGTCCGTCGCGGGTCAGGCTGGCCAGCATCTCGAGGTACTCCGGCCGGTACTGCTCGAGCGGGAAGAAGAAGCTGTGACGCGGCGGCCGCCCGTCGCTGTCGCGGAAGGCTCGGGCGAGCTCGGGGTAGCCGCGGAGCCAACGCTCCACGCGCTGGCTCCCTGTCGCGTCGCTCGCGCCGCCCCAGAGCGGCTCGAAGTGGTCGCACAGGGCGACCAGGACATGGCGTGGGCCAACCGGCTCGGCTTCCGCGGCCCGCTCGAGCAGCGCCCGCGCGTAGCCGAGGATCCAGCGGTGCAGGTTCTTGCCGGGGAGCGCCAGACCGAGCATCGCGCCCCCTAGCCGTCGAGCACCACGGCCCCGGCCAACGGCACGGGAGCGAGCCCGTCGATGGCGCGGCGCAGGCTGCGCCGTTCGGTCACGCCGCGCCTCACCGCGAAGAGCACGCCGTCCACCAGCTCGGCGATCCAGTGGACGAGCATGCCGTCGAGCGCCGCGCCGGCGTCGATGATCACGTAGTCGAATGAGAGCCGGAGGTCCGTCAGCGCCACGCGCAGCGCATCGCGCTCGGCCTGGGAGATGGGTACGACCTGACCGAGCGCGAGCCCGACGCACAGCCCGGTGTCCGCGACCCGCTGGAGCGCGTACCGGTGGGAGCTGGCTGCCGGGAGCAGATCGAGATCGGTGCGGAGCCCGAACATCTCGGCGAGCGCCGGGCGGGTACGGTGAGCGTCCACCAGCAGCACCGACGGACCCCGCTCCTCGGCGATGGCCAGCGCCAGGTTGGCGGCGAGGGTGGTCTTGCCGTCGCCGGTTGCCACGCTGGTCACGGCCACGAGGCGCGGGTCCTTGCGCTGCTCCAGCCGATGACGGGCGAGCCTGAAGGCGTCGGCGCGCGGCGTGCTGGGCTCCGCGAGCAGCACCAAGCGCGGGTCCAGCGGCGTGGGGAGCTCGGCGTCGATGAAGACGAGTTGGGTGTCCGCAGCGCGCTGGCGCACACTTCCCACTGAGACGATGGGGCGAACCGATGAGCCTCCGTCAGACATGGGCCCTCCTCTGCCGTCGCATCGCCGGGACCTCCGCCAGCACGTCGATCAGATCATCGGCGCCCTCTCTGTCGTAGATGCGATCGTCGAGGGCCGCGCGCCCGAGCGCGGCGCCGATGCCCGCCAGCACCGAGGCCGCGAAGAACAAGAGCGCGATCGTGCGTGGACCCGGTGGAATCGGTCGCTGGGGCAGGTACGCCGGATCGATCATCGTGGTCTGGGTGCCCTGCCCGCCGCTCGCCGAGCTCTCGGCCATGTCGGCCTTGAACAGCGCGGCCTCGACCTGATCGTGGCGCTGGCGGGCCTCGGTGACCCCGCGGATCAGTCGTGCCCAGTCGGTCTCCAGGGCGACCAGATCTTCGGTCTTCGTCTCGGCGGCGTTACCCGTCTTCTCTGCGGGCGTGCGCGGGACCGTGACGTAGCGCGGAGCGGCCTTCTTCGTGTCCTCGCCGGCGGGTGCTGGGACCGCCGCCGGCGCTGGCGGCGGCGTGGCGATCGACAGCTTCGCGCGCGCGGAGAGGAGGCGGCCCTCGGCCCGCGCCAGCGCGTCGCGCGCCGCGCGGACGTCGGGGTGCGCGTCCGTGTAGCGCTCGCGCTTCTCGGCCACGCTCTGCCGCGCGGCCTCCACCGCCGCGCCGGCGCGGGCGGCCTCCTCGGCGGCCTCACGCGCCGCGCGCTCGTCGGCGGGTGACGGCACCGCGGGCGCGGGGGGTGCCACGCTCGTTTCCTTCTCAGCTTTCGCGGCCGGCAGGGCGACGACTCGAGGCCGGCTCGGGGTCGTGGTCCCCGGCCTGGCGACGCTCGCCCGGATGGCCGCACCAGTGGCGAGCGGCATGGCATCCAGCGCGAAGCTCGGGTGTGCGGCCATGAAGCCCGCCAGGTCTTGCTCGGCGTTCTTCAAGCGCTCGGCTGCGCGCTTCTTCTCCTCGGCCAGGAAGTCGCGGGCCGCCACGGTCTGCTTCTTGCGGAGATCGGCGTCCTGCGTGACCACCAGCTCGGCGAGCCGAGCGGTCACGTCCCTGGCCTGCTCCGGAGAGGTGCCTTGGAACGCAATGCTGAAGGTGTCCCCGCCCGGCGCACGAAATTCGATGTGCTTGCGCAGTTCGTCGACGGCGTCGAAGGTTCCATAGGTCTTGCGCACGTCGGGATACAGATCGAACTGCTCGACCACCCCGCTGAGCTCCCGGCGCGAATTGAGCAGCTCCTGCATCCGCGCGGCGACGCTCTTCGGAGCCATCGAGGGCTCTCCCGTCTCCGCGCTGCGCACCGTCTCGGTGTAGAGCAGCACGGTCTGCGAGCGGTAGAGGGGCTGCCTGAGCAGCAAGAACGCCAGGCAGCCGAGCTCCCCGATCAGGACCAGCGCGAGCGCGGTTCGCCAGAAACGCGAGGCCCGACCCAGAAACGCCAGCAGCCGGTCCAGCTCGGCGCGCGGCTCGACGCGGGTGGAATCGATCTTGGAGCGGTTCACGGGTCACCTCGTTTCGGAGCGAAGGCTCCCACCAGAGCCGCCGCGAACGGCAGGCCGCCCACGAACGCGGCGAGCCCGCCCAGGCAGAGTCGGAGCGGGCTGAGCTCGGCGGACTTCCGGACAGCGCCTTCGTCCGCGATCTGGAAGGAGAGCCCCATGCTGTGCGTCTCCCGCATCGAGCCCAGCTCCAGCGCGGCCTTGCGCGCCTGGCTCTTCTCGAGCTCCTGCTCTCGCCACTCCAGCGAGCCGATCAGGCTCACCAGCTGCACCTCCGTGAGCGGGTCCAGCTGGGTGGCTTCGCGCAGGCGCGCGCGTTTGCGAGAGATCTCCGCGAGCCGCTGTCCCAGGGCGCGGTTCGCGCGCTCCAGCGTGACCTCGGCGCTGACCAGGCTGGCCTGGGCCTGCTGCTTGCGCGCGTTCTGCTCGCGTTCCACGACCAGCCGTCCGAGCTCACGCGTCACTGCCAGCGCGAGCGCGGGCTCCTTGGCGCGGAAGCTCAGCACCAGCCGGGCCGAGCGCGGCGCGTCGGCCACGGTGCGCTCCTCCAGGAAATAGTTCTGGTGGACTTCGATGTCGATGTCCTCGCGGAAGGACTCGATGGCCGCCGGTGGGTTGCTCCGGCGCAGCGTCGGGTAGACGTCGTGCCGCTCCATGACGCCGAGCAGCGCCTCGCTGGTCAGAATGCCCTCGCGCACGTACTCCGCCAGCTGGCGCCGGGCGCGAGGCAAGGTGGTGGGATCGGCGTTCGGCTCCACGACGCGCAGCACGAAGCGCGGCGCGTGGTCCGGGCGCAAGAGCGCGATCGCGGCGACGACGACCAGGGCGAAGAGCAGGCTGGTGAGCAGGCTGACTAGCGGGCGCTCCCGCCCCGCGAGCAGCAAAGCTCTCGCGAAGGCCCCGAGGTCGCGGAGGCCAGGCTCCTGATCCGTCCACCAGGAGCTAGCCCGAGAGGAGCTCGCCGACGGTGACCAGCTCATAGCCGCTCCTTTCCAGCTCTGGGACGATTTCACCGAGCGCGTCGAGGGTCCAACGCTGACCCTCGTGCAAGAGCACGATCGAGCCCGGCTCGACCGTGTGAGGTGAGACCCGCGCTACGACGTCTCGCGGGCTCTGCGTACGCCAGTCCTCCGAATCCAAGGACCAGAGCACGAGCGTGAGCCCGGCACGAGCGCAGCTGATCAGCGTGCCGAGCGACAGGGCACCGTAGGGCGGACGCACCCAGCGATGGTTGCCCGCGCTGCCCGGCAAGAGCGCCGAGCTCGAGGCGAGCTCTGCGTCGAGCTCTCGCCTGGCCGACAGCTCCGGAAAGCGCTCGTGGCTGTGCCCGTGGCTGCCCAGCTCGTGGCCGCGCCGCGCCATTTCGCGCACCAGGTCGGGTCGCCGTTCGCACTCGGCGCCGACCAGGAAGAACGTCGCGCGTGCGGCGTGCCGCTCCAGAAGCTCGAGGTACTCCAAGGAGAGCTCGCTCGGGCCGTCGTCGAAGGTCAGCGCGACTCGCCGCCGCGTGGCGGGCCCGCGCACGACCAACAACGAAGACGGCAGGACGGCCTCCGCCACCGCGCGCAAGGCGCGCCGGCTCTTGGGCATCGCCCGAGCAGCGGCGAACTCGCCGATCATGCCGCCGCCCTTCTCCGGACGAGCCCGGTGACCTCGAGCAGCACCTGGTAGAGGTGACGCGCGCTCTCTTGCCAGCTGGGGATGGCCGCGACGCGGGCCACGTACTCCGGGTCGTGGGGCCAGCTCACGGCGACGCCGAGCGCCCGGCCCAGCGCCGCCGGATCTCGCGGCGGCACGAGCTCGCCCAAGACGTCGCTGGTCACCAGGTCGGGGATGCCGCCCACGTTGCTCGCCACCACGCGCCGGCCCGAGGCCAGCGCTTCGCTCACCACGTTCGGCGAGCCCTCGGCGACGCTCGGCAGGGCGAGCACGTCCGAGGCCGCCAGGTACTCGGGGATCTCCCGGTGCGGGCGCTCTCCGAGCAGTACCAGGCGCACTCCCAGCTCGCCGGCGAGCCGCTGGCAGTCGTCGGTAGCCGGCCCACTGCCGACCAGCCAGAGCTCGGCGTTGCGCAGGGTGGGATGCTGGAAGGCTCGCACCAGGTCCAGCACGCCCTTGTCGGGGTCCAGCCGTCCGACGTAGAGCACGGCCGGCGCTCTCCCGAGGCCCAGCTTCGCCCGCGCTGCTCGCTGGTCGCGAGGGAAGAATAGCGCGGGATCGACGCCGTTCTGTACGACGGTGACGCGCGCCGGATCCACCCCGAGCGCCGCCACCCGCGCCGCCAGGGGCCGGCTCACCGCGACGACGCGTGCGGCCTGCGCGAGCGCCCAGCCGAGCCGGTGACGCGCCGCCGGATCGTTCGCGAGCACGTTGACGTCGGAGCCGTGCACCTTCACCACGGCGGGAACGCCCAGGAGGCGCGCCAGCACCACCGCCGCGTAGCCGTCCGGATACGCCCACGAGCCGAGCAGCACGTCGGCGCCGCCGCGGAACTGCAGCACGTGGGGTGCCAAGGACGCCACGTAGAGCGGGCCGGCGACGGCGCTGCCGATCTTCGGCAGGTAGGCGTAGCGAGGATGAAACACGCTCAAGTTGTCGATGCGCTCCAGCGCGGGCACGCGCCGGAGGCGACCTGCTCGGGACCAGCGCGAGAAGCCGCCCGAGCCAGGGAACCACGGGATGGTCGCCAGGACGTCCACGTCGCACCAGCGCGACAGCGCTGCGAACTGCTGGCGGTTGAACGGCGACGAGTGCGGCTCGATCCGGTTCGGGAAGATCTTGGTCAGGACCAGCACCCGCATGGTCAGCTCGCGCGCTCGAGGTGCGTCGAGCGTCCATGTGCGGCGCGGGTCATCTCCACGGTGACCAACGTCACATCGTCCAGGCGGCGTCCTCGCAGGCGCCGGTCCAGTGCGGCCAAAATGGCGTGATTCAGCCCGCGGGCGTGGGCCGGTGCGTGCGCGACCAGCGCGCGCAGCTTGTCCATTCCCAGGAGGTCAACCTCGATCGCTTCGAGCACGCCGTCGGTCATCAGCACGACGCTGTCGCCGTCTCGGAACGGGAAGACCTCCTCCGTGAAGGTCGCGTTGGCGACGACGCCGAGCGGCGGGCCTGCCACGCGACCGAGCACCCGTACGTTGCTGAACGCACTGCGTGCGAGGGCGGGGACGTGGCCGGCGTTCGACACCGTGAGCGTGCACAGCTCCCGGTCGAACTCGAGGGCCGCAGCGGTCACGAAGCGATCGATGGGCAGGGCGGCGGCGGCCGTGCGGTTCAGCTCGGTGAGCAGGTGTGCAGGGCTCGCGCTCGAGGCCGCGAGCTGGCGCGCGCGGGGCACGATGCCGGGCAAGAGCGCGGCACCGTCTCGCCCGCGACCGCAGGCGTCGCCAATCACCACCATCAAGCGACCCGAGCCGCGAGCGGTGACGAGGTAGAAGTCACCCGCCAGCTCGTCGGCGGGCCGGCACTCCGCCGCCACCCGGAAGCCGTCGGAGCTCCAGGGAAGCGAAGTGATGCGGCTCTTGATGCCCATGCGTCAGGATTGCGGTGCATGCTGCGTGCCACTGGCTTCTCGGCTGGGGCTCGTGCAGAACCGAGCAACTTCTGCGTGTCGACGCGGTCGGTACGCCGCCTGTGCGCAGCCGCTTCCACCCGAGGGACGACCAGACGCCCGAAGTGGTGAATTGGTCAGCATGGTGCTCGCGCAAAGGTCGCGATGTCGCGCCGGAAATTGCGCGGTTTTGCGCAGCGACTCCCTCCGACGCGGTCGTGGCACGCGTGTTGCCGTTCCCCGGCTCGAGGAGTGAAGCCATGGATCGCGCGACCGTATCGAATCGAGTAGCGCTCGCAGCATTCGCGTTGGCACTCGGCGGCTGTGGGGAAGCGAACGTTCCGGAGAGTGGGACGGGCGGTTCGGCCGGTGCCGGTGGCTTCGCCGGCTCGACCGCCGGTGGCGGTAGCGCAGGCACGCCAGACGGTGGCAACGGTGGCAACGGTGCCAGCAGTGGCAGCGGTGGTGCCAGCGGTGGTGCCGGCGGTGGTGGCGGTGGCAGCGGTGGCAGCGCAGGCGCGCCGCCCTTCGCCTGCACGAGCAGCGGCGACTCGATGAAGATGGTCGCGGTCCCCGCGGGGGACTTCATCATGGGCTGCAACGCCGCGCTCGACCAGGACTGTTCCGACGACGAGAAGCCGATGCGCACGGTCAAGCTCGCCGCGTTCGAGATCGACGAGACCGAGGTCACTCAAGACATGTACGCGGCGTGCGTCATCGCGGGCGCCTGCGACCCGCCGAGCTGTGCTTGGGACTGCAACAAGAAGGACTACGCAGCGAGCTGCATCGACTGGGGCCGCGCCAAGATGTACTGCGCGTTCGCCAAGAAGCGCCTGCCCACGGAGGCAGAGTGGGAGAAGGCCGCGCGCGGCACCGACGGACGCAAGTACCCCTGGGGCAACTCGGAGCCCAGCTGCGAGCAGGCGAACATGTCGGGCTGCGGCGAGAAGGCCAAGCCGGCGGGGTCCCTGCCCAAGGGCGCGAGCCCCTACGGCGCCCTCGACATGTCGGGCAACATGGTGGAGATGCTGGCCGACTGGTACGACAAGGCCTACTACCAGACCGCGCCGAACGTGGATCCGAAGGGCCCGCTCAAGGGCACGACCTACGTGGGACGCGGAGGCGGCTACAAGAGCACCGCGGTGTGGATGCGCGCGTCGTCGCGCGACTGGTACGACACCTACGACCTGGGCGACCGGCTCGGATTCCGCTGTGCCAAGTGAAGCGTCAGTCTTCCGCCGGCTCTCGCGACAGCGCCTCGCGGAGCCGCGCCAGGAGGTCGCGAGCGCTGCTCCGAGCGACGAACCACGCGGCCATCACGTAGGCGAACGCGCCGGCGGCGATCTCGAGCAGGAGCGAGACGAGCGGTGGAACGCCACCCGTCGTCCCGAGTACCCGGCGCACGCCCAGCGTGGCGACCACCAGGGGAACGCAGGCCAGGAGCGCCGGCACCAAGCTGGCGAGCGAGCTCCCGAGCGGGACGCCGTCCAGCTTTCGGACCAGCGCGAGCGAAGCCAGGGCGTGCAGCCCGAAGACGATTCCGACGGAGGTACAGGCCCAGAGCGGGCTCTGGCGTCCGATGCTGGCAAGGGCACCCACCAGCAGCGCGAGCTTGGCGAGCTCGAGCCACATCAGAGGCAGCGGGCGGCCGAGCGCCTGCACGTAGGAGGAGATGACCCAGCCCACGGGACGCATGACGCTGAGCAGCGAGAGGATCAAGAGCATCGGCGCCACGGGCTGCCAGCGTGCGTCGAAGATCGTCCCCACCAGCGTCGGCGCGATCACGCCGAGGCCCACGGCCAGGGGGAACACCAAGAGCGCGAGCAGACCCAACGCGCGGACCAGGGCCGCGGGCCGGCGCGCGGGATCCAGCCGGGCGAACGAGGGAAGGAGCACGTCCCCGATCTGCTCGCCGACGTGGATCGCCGGGACGTCCGCCAGGTTGTACGCGAGGTTGTACATGCCTGTCACCGACGGGCCGAAGAAGCGCGACACCAACAGGTTGTCCCAGCGCCGCGTCGCGAACGACGCCAGTGCCCCGACGGCGACCGGCACCCCAAAGGCGAAGAGCTCTCTCAGCATCGCCAGCGACAGTCGATGCGGCGCCAGCCAGGCGCGCCAGCCCATGGCGCCGGCCGCCAGCACGAGGCGCAGCGCCGAACGCACGATGTTCCCCCACACCAGCGCCGCAGCGCCGAAACCCGCCATCGCCAACCAGATGCAGGTGCTCGTGTGCGCGATCTCGGACACGGTGCGCAGCGCGCCGATGGTTCCGAAGCGCAGGTCCCGAGCCAAGAGGCGCTCCGGAACGAAGCTTGCGCGGTCGAGCAGACCAGCGACGCACAGGCCGGTCAGGAAACGGGTCATCCCTGGTGCGTCCAGGCCGGGACCGATACGCGAGCCCGTCGCGAGCAGCACGGCCAGCGCGAGCACGCCGAGCCCCACGTGCACCAGGTTGGCGTGGAACGCGGCGCTCTGCGGCGCGTCGGGCTTGGCGACCAGGTACTGCCCCAGACCGAGCGTGGAGAGCTGGTTCGCCGTCATCACCAGCACGGCGGCGACGGTGACCTCGCCGTAGTCCCCCGGGCTGACGTAGTGGGTGACGACCAGCGTGCCGATCAGGCCGAACGCGCGGGAGCCCACGCCCGCCAGGATGGTCCAGAGCGCGCCGCGCACGGTGTCTCGGACCAGAGTCACTTCACCTCCGTGGGTCTAGGGGACGAGCACGGTGTCACCCGGGCGGATGACGATGTCGGCCTCGGGCCGCTCGCCGGTCAGGATGCGGTCGTAGTCGATGGGGATGCGCACGGGAGGTGCGCCCAGGCGGGGGCGGATCACCACCGTCTCGTCGGTCGAACCGAAACGATTGGGCCCGCCCGCGAGGGCGATGGCCTCGGAGACCGTCACGTAGTAGCGGGGCGTGAACATCCCGGGGCGCTCCACGTTGCCGGCCACCGTGAAGCGATAGCTGTTCACCTCGACCACCGCCACCGTCACGATTGCGTCCTTCACGAAGGCTGCCAGACGCCGTACCAGTTGCTCCTGCACCTCGGCCGCCGTGCGACCGCCAGCTTCCAGCTCGCCGATCAGCGGCACGGTGATCTTCCCGTCGGGTCGCACGGTGGTGTCCGTGGAGAGCGAAGGGTCTTTCCAGACGGTGACGCGAATCACGTCCGACACGCCGATGCGATAGGCACCCTGGCGCGGATCGTTGACCGACCACGCGGCGTAGTCGACTCTGGCTTCACGCGCCCCGCACGCCGACGTGCCGGCGACGCACAGGATCACGAGCCCTATCTTTGCCAGCCAAACGAGCGGATCCATCTGACGCGTCTCCGCTCGCCACCCTAAGTCCGTTCCGCCATGTTCGCCATCCCAGGCATCGTCTTGCTCGTCGCCGCCATCTACGCGCGGCCGCAGGAAGTGTTCACGTCGCTTGCCAACGTGCCGCTCCTGTACGTGGCGTTCGGCCTGGCGGTGTTCGGGCTGGTGCTGGATTTGCGCTTGGGGATCACCCGCCTCCGCTGGTCGCCGCTCGACCCGTGGGTGTTCGGGTTCCTGCTCTGGGCGACCTTCACGGCGCTGATCCGCTCGCCCGGCAGCGTCCCTGCGCAGGCCCTCGAGCTGTCGGTCTGCGCCGCGCTCTACCTCTTGATCGCGCACGGAGTGCAGACTTTTCGCGGTCTCGGGATCGTCGCCGGCAGCGTGCTGGCGATGGTGGTCCTGGTGTCCGTCGTGGCCGTCGAGCAGAAGCTCGAGCCAACCGGCTGCATTCAGATCGACGAGACGGTGCCCGGCGACACCACCACCGGCACACACGACGGCCGCTGGTGCAACGTCGCCCGCGACTGCTACCTGGGCGACGCAGAGCCGGGGGCCCAGTACATGTGCGAGCACGTCGGCTGGTTCGGCACGACGACGGTCGGCAAGGGGCGCATTCGCTATCGCGGCGTGCTCCAGGATCCCAACGAGCTGGCGCTCGCTGCCGGCGTGGGTCTGCCGCTGGCGTTCGCGCTGGGCTTCGCCCGGCGCCGTACGCTCGGGGGCCGTGCGCTGCTCGCCGCGGTCTTCGTCCTGGTCTTGGTGTGCGCCATGCTCACGCGCTCGCGCGGCGGGCAGCTGGTGTTCGTGGCCGTGTTGGCCGTGCCGTTCGCGCGTCGCTTCGGCGTCCGCGGGCTGGTGCTCGGCGCGCTGCTGGCGACACCGCTGCTGTTCCTCGGCGGGCGCGCCGGGGGCGAGGCTCAGACCTCCAGCGTGGAGCGCGCCGATTGCTGGGCGGAGGCGCTGTCGATCTGGCGGGCGCACCCGCTGCTCGGCGCGGGGCTCGGGCAGTTCGGGCGCTACCACTACCTGACCGCCCACAACTCGTACCTGCTCGCCCTCGCCGAGCTCGGCTTCCCCGGCATGCTGCTGTTCAGCGGCCTGGTCTACACGAGCGCCAAGATCCCTTACCGAGCGTGGCGGCACACGGAGGACGCAGAGAGCGCGCAGGCGGCCGACGGCGCGGTTCAGCTCGTGCGGCCCTGGTCGATGGCGCTGCTCGCCGCCTTCGCCGGCCTGTCGGTGGGGATCTTCTTCCTGTCGTTCGCCTACCATTACGTGTTCTGGATCTTCGTCGGGCTCTCTGGAGCGTTCGCCGCGGCGATCCGCCGGCACGATCCCGATGAGTCTCATCACTTTGGCTGGCGCGACCTCGGGATCGTCGTCGCGGGGAGCGTGGCGATGATCGGGACAGTCTGGCTGTACACGCGTAGCGTGTTGTGAGCGTGGCACGGCTGATGCTTCGGGAGTCGGCATGCTCCGGCGCTCCTGGCGCATGCTGGCGCTTCTTCTGGCGCTGCTCCCGACCCCTTCGTGCAAGCGCTGCGCGGCGGACCGTGCGACGGCGCCGGATCCCGCCGAGCTGAAGGGGCCGCCGGTGGCGCTGGCCGCGCCGAAGCTCTCGGCAGCCAGCGGTACCAAAGGCCCCGGGCGCATCGTGCTCGACGCTGCGGCGCTCGAGCGCCTGCGCCAGGCGGCGAAGAGCAAGAGCGCGGCTTGGGTTCGAGTCGAGGCGCGCTGCGACGAGGCCGTGCGCGAGAAGCTGCGCTCCGGCTACCAGGGGTTCGAGTGGGCCGACGCGGTGGCGAACCTGTCCTTGTGCTGGCACGCGAGCCAGGACGATCGCCACGGCGAGGCGGCGGTGCGCTACGTCCGCACGCTGCTCGACGATCGCTACGAGGTCGGGGATGGCAAGGGTGGCGAAGGCGTGGTGCGACACGACTCGGGCTACGGGATCCGGACCTTCGGCACCTACACGGCGCTCGGCTCCGACTGGCTGCGCGGCGCGCCGGGCATGGACGCCGCGCTGCGCGCGCGCATCGTCGAGCGGCTCTCGCAGTGGCTCGACTGGTACGCGCGCGACGGGTACCTGAACGACCACCCCTTCGCGAACTACTACTGGGGCTACTTGTCGGCCCTCTCCTTCGCGGGGCTCGCGCTGGCGGGCGAGGCGAGCGTCGCCGACAAGTGGCTGGAGAAGGCCCGCTCGGAGCTGGCGGACAAGGTGCTGCCGCGCTTCCGCGACCAGCTGTCGGGCGGCGGGTATCCGGAGGGCTGGCAATACGGCGAGTACACCAGCGTCGAGATCGCGCTGGTGGCTCTGGCGTTCCGCACCGGCGCAGGTATCGACGTGCCTGCCGCGATGCCGTGGCTCGCGGACGTCGTGCCACATCACGTGCACGCGCTCCTGCCCGACGAGCGCTCGGTCTACGACGGCGGGACCTGGGGCGAGCACCCAGCGGCTCCTTCTGCGCTCGCGCTCTCGGCGGTGAGCCTCGCGCTCCAGGGTACGAACGACACACGGGCCGCCGAAGCCCGCTGGCTGGTCGACCACGTCCTGCCACCGCTCACGCGCGAGCAAGCCTGGCTGGGCCTGCTCGCGAGCCGCCCGGACGCACCAGCACGCGACCCGCGCCAAGGCCTTCCGACCAGCCATCACCTGCCCGGACAAGGACTCAGCTTCGCGCGCAGCGACTGGTCGAAGTCCGCGGTCTGGGCGTCGTTCCAGGCCGGGCCGTTCCTCTCGCCGGACCACCAGGACAAGGACCAGGGGCACTTCGAGCTCTGGCGCGGCAGCGACGCGCTGCTCGTGGACGGCGGCGATTCCGAAGGCGCCGCCACCATCAACCACAACACCCTGCTGATCGACGACGGCGGTCGGGCCATGAACTACCCGCCGAACCAGGGGGTGTGGGGCCGAGCGGTGAAGACCAGCCGCTTCTTCGACGACGGACGGGTGGTGCTCGCCGTGGGAGAGATCGGCGACGCTTACCTACCCAAGTGCGTCACGGAGGGCTGCAAGAAGCGCTCGGTGGAGCGCCTGACGCGCTCCTTCGTCTACGTGCGTCCCGCGCTACTGGTCATCGACGATCGCCTGGAGCTCGAGCGGCCGAGCATCGGTGCCGCCTGGGCCGCCCACGTCACGCGGAGCCCGAGCATCGCCGGCGAGCTGATCAGCGCGACGGTCGGTGAGTCGCGGGTGGACATCCGCATGCTGGAGCCGGAGGTGGCCGAGCGCGTGGCGCTGAAAGAGCCCACGGCCAGCAAGGACGGCCCTCACGAGAAGAGCTCGCCTTGGGGGCCGATGTGGCGCATCGAGGTCCGGAGCGAGAAGCTCGAGCGCGAGCGCGGCTTTTTGGCGTTCATCACCGCGGATCGCAAGGACGCCGCGCCGCCTCCGGCGCGCCGGGTGCGCGGCGACAAGCTGCGGGGCGCGCTCGGGCAGAGCGCCGGGGAGCGCGTCGCGGTGCTCTTCGCCGAGGCCGGATCGGCATCGGCGGATCTCGGTGCACCTGCCGATCTGGTGGTGATCGCCGGGCTCGAACCGGGGCGGCGCTATCGGATCGCGGAGGAGCGCAAGGCGGGCTGCGCGCTCTCGCTCAGGCTGTCCGAGGACCCGTCCGGTAGGGCGGCGGGAGCCGGGGGCTTCGTGCGGCTCGAGACCGCTCCGTGCAAGGAGTGACGGAGATGCGTGCGCTGCTCGTCTCGTACGCCTTCCCTCCAGTGGGTGGCGCCGGCGTCCAGCGCATGTTGAAGCTCGCGAAGTACCTGCCGGAGCACGGCGTCACGCCGACGGTGCTCACGGTGAAGAACCCGTCGGTTCCGCTGCTCGATCCATCCCTGCTCAGCGAGCTGCCGGCCGGGCTCGAGGTGGAGCGCGCGCGGACTCTGGAGCCGGCGTACGCGGCGAAGGCCCTGGCGTGGAAGGCTCAGGCGGCAATCGAGCCGAGCCTCTCCTCGCGCTCGACCACGCGGGCCGCGCGGGCGGTCAAGTCGCTGCTGGTGCCGGACCCGCAGGTCTTGTGGTTGCCCGGAGCGGGCCTCGCAGTCGCAGCTCACCTCTTGCCGCGGCGCTCGCTGGACGTGGTGCTGGTCAGCGGTCCGCCATTCTCGTCGCACCTGCTCGGTCTGCTCGCTCGGCTCCGGCCGGGTGTGGGCGTGGTGCTCGACTATCGCGACGAGTGGACGACCACCCGGCGCGTGTACGAGATGGCGGGCTCGGCGGCCTTCGACGCAGTCCTGGAGCGGGCCTGCCTGCACGCCGCGCACCGGGTCACGACCGCTACCGAGGCCTTCCGCCGAGAGCTGCTCGAGCGCTTCGGGTTTCTCGCGCCCGAGAACGTCGTCACCATCGAGAACGGCTACGATCCGGCGGACCTCGAGCTCGAGCCGCCCGCCCGAGGCAGCGAACGCCTGGTCTTGACCTACACCGGGACGGTCTTCCGGCTGACCAGCGCCGAGGGTTTCATCGAGGGCGTGCGCCGCCTCCACCAGACGGAGCCGGAGCTCGCGCGGCTGTTCGACATCCGCTTCGTCGGCCGCATCGTGGACACCGAGCAGCGCCACTTCGAAGGCAGCGAAGCGCTCGGTATCCAGCGGCTCGGGTACGTTCCGCACGCGCGCGCCGTCGAGGAGCTGGCCCGTTGCCACGTCGCGCTCTGCCTGCTCGACGCCTGCGAAGGCGCCGAGCGGATCTACCCCGCGAAGATCTTCGAGATCCTCGGGCTCCGGCGTCCGTGCTTGGCGCTCTGTCCCGAAGGCGCGTTGGCGGAGCTGGTGCGAAGCCAGCAGCTAGGCGAGGTCGTGCCTCCGCGCGACGCCGAGCGCATCGCGTCGGCGCTTGCCGGGCTCGCACGGAGATTCCGAGCCGGAGAGCTGCCTTCGGAGAGCGAGCCGCTCGAGCCGGAGCGTTTCGACCGCCGCCGCCAGGCGGGGCGATTTGCCCGCGTCCTGGAGAGCGCAGCGGTTGCCGGACGCTCGAGTCGGCACGCAGCGGTAGCAGACTCGCGTGGACTTGGGCAGTCTTGGCACAACCAGATCGCGATCGGCAGGAGTGGCCAAGACCCACGGGAATGAAAGTGCGAAATCCGAGCTAGTACCGCTTGGTCAGCGTGAGCACGTTCGGCTTGCCCGAGCCGTTCCCGACTTCGTAGCGCACCTCGTCCATGAAAGAGCGCACGATGAACAGCCCCATGTGGGATTCCGGCAGGTTGGGCAGCGTGGCCGCCGTGTCCGCCAGGAGGTCGAAAGATTTGCCGGTGTCCGCCAGACGCAGGACCAGGCCGCTTTCCTCGATCTGGATCTCGATCTCGACGTTCCCCGCCACGCCGCCGGCGTACCCGTGGATGGCGATGTTGTTGAACACTTCACCAACCGCAGACACGACCTCGTTGTCGAAGTCATGATGCTCGGAACGGCCCGTTTCTTGCGTCTTTGCCCGCTGTGAGCGCAGCAGCTTGCAGCTCGAAGCGACGACCCGGAGCACGAGGTCTCGATGCGGCAGCGTTCCGGGAACTGAGAGCCGAATCATGACGACCTGGTCATCGGAGCTATCTCGACCCCAACCATCGGCACGAGCACCCCGGACGAGCGCTCGTCACCGCAGCATTCCGCTTTCGGTCCGGGTCGTCAAGCGCAGCATCGACGTCGCGTTCGGGCTCTCGGGCATGCTGCTGATGGTGCCCATCGCGCCGCTGATCGCGCTCGCCATTCGGCTCGAGTCACCGGGACCCGTGCTCTACCGCCAGAAGCGCGTCGTCGCGGTGACCCGCCGGGATCCCCACGGACACTTGACGTTCAGGCAGTTCGACATGCTCAAGTTCCGCACCATGCGCGTGGACGCCGAGTCGGCCACCGGCGCCGTGCTCGCCCAGGAGAACGACCCGCGCGTCACCCGCATCGGCAAGTTCCTGCGCAAGACCCGGCTCGACGAGCTCCCGCAGCTCTGGCACGTGCTCCGGGGTGACATGAGCCTGGTGGGTCCACGCCCGGAGCGCCCGGAGCTCCTGGAGAACCTGGCCCTGGCGATCCCGTTCTTCGAGGAGCGGCTGCACGACACCAAGCCCGGCCTGACCGGATTCGCCCAGGTATCGCTCGGATACGCCGGCAGCATCCCAACCGACAGCCCGCTTTCACCCTGGGCGCAGACCCTCGTGGATCCGTTCCACCTCCACCTGTCGCAGCTCTCGCTGGCGGACGACATGCGGGTCAAGCTCCTCTACGACGTCGCGTACGCGACGGCGCTCGAGAGGTTCTGGACGTACCTGAGGCTCGAGCTCTGGATCATCGTCAAGACCCCCCTGGTCATGCTGAGGGGCGTGGGGCGCTGAGCGAGGTGCCCTGATGCGCGTCGCCCACGTCCTCTCCTCGTTCGAGCTCGGCGGGCAGGAACGCGTCGCGCTCGATCTGTGCAGGGCTCAACGCGCGGCGGGACACGTGGTGCTGGCCGTGTCGCTGGCGCCGGCGGAGGGCGGCGCGCTGGTGAGCGCCTTCCGCGCCTCGGGCGTCGAGCTCGAGCACGTCGGTCGGCGCGACGGCTTCGATCTCGGGCTGGTCCCGCGCCTGGCGCGGCTGCTCCGGCAGAGGCGCGTTGACGTGGTCCACACCCACAACCCACGGGCGCTGGTCTACGGCGCGCCGGCGGGGAAGCTGGCGGGCGCAGTGGTGATCCACAGCAAACACGGCGTGAACCCGGATCCGCCGCGCCGTCGCCTGCTGCGCCGGGCTGCCGCGCACTGGGTCGACGCCTACGTGGCCGTGGTGGAGTCCTTGGCACGCATCGCGGAAGAAGAGCGCGAGTGCGACCCCGAACGCTTGCACGTCGTGGCGAACGGCATCGACCTGTCTCGGTTCGCGCCGGACCCAGCGGCGCGTCGCGCGATCCGCGCCGAGCTCGGTATCGCCGACTCGGCCTGGGTGATCGGCACAGTGGGGCGGCTGGCTCCGGAGAAGGACCACACCTTACTCGTCCAAGCGACGGAGGCGCTCCGCAGCACGGACGTCCAGGTGGTGATCGTCGGCGACGGGCCCGAGCGCGCGCGGCTCGAGGGCGCTCGCTTCGTACACCTGCCGGGCTCGAAGAGCGACGTCCCGCGCTGGCTCGCCGCGTTCGACGTGTTCGCGCTCTCTTCGAGGTCGGAGGGTCTGCCGCTCGCGCTGATCGAGGCCATGGCCACGGAGTTGCCCGTCGTCGCCACGCGCGTGGGCGGCGTGGCCGATCTGGTCGAGGACACGGTCTCCGGCTGGCTCGTTCCGGCGGGTGACGCCGCCGCGTTCGCGTCTGCGCTCCGGGCGTTGTCGGACGATCGCCCTCGGGCACGCGGCATGGGCCGTGCGGGTCGCGCGCGCGTGCTAGAGCGGCACTCCGCCGAGCGCATGGCGCGCCAGTACGACGGGCTCTACCGGATGTGTATCGCGCGGCGCAGGCTGCGACACGCCCGCGTGCGCGGAGGAGGGCTGGTAACGTGAACGCCACGCTGCTCTCGCTGCTGGGTGTCGCCCTGATCGCGATCATCGCCTACACCTACCTGGGCTATCCGCTCGGGGTGGCGCTCTGGGCTCGGTTGTTCCCCCGGGTCGTGCTCCGGCGGGAGGGATATCAGCCGAGCGTGAGCATCCTGCTCTCGGTGGCGAACGGCGCCGAGCACTTGCCGGACAAGCTCGCCAGCTTGAGCGCCCTCGACTACCCGGCTGAGCTCTTGGAGATCCTGATCTGCTCCGACGGGTCGAGTGACGCGACCAGCGCCATCGTCCGGGCAGCCGCGGACCGGGATCCGCGGATCCAGCTCTTGGAGAACCCCACGCGGCTCGGCAAGCCGTCGGCGCTCAATCGTCTGCGCGAGGCCTCTCGGCACGAGGTGCTGGTGCTGACCGACGTTCGTCAGCCGATCTCGTCGAACGCCGTGCGCGAGCTGGTCGCTCCGCTCGGAGACCCGAGCGTCGGCTGCGTGTCCGGCAACCTGGTGCTGGACGGCGCGACCGGCGCCGGGGCGTACTGGCGCTACGAGCGCTTCATCCGCGGCTCGGAGGGACGCCTGGGCAGGATGGTCGGCGTGAGCGGTGCGCTCTACGCCGTCCGCCGCGCGGACTTCCCGAGCCTGCCCCCCGACGTCATCCTCGACGACGTCTTCGTCCCGCTCAGCGTGGCCTTGAAGGGCAAGGGCGTGATCTTCGTGGACTCGGCCCAGGCCTTCGACCGAGCCCTCGACGACGAGCACGAGTTCTCGCGCAAGGTGCGCACGCTGGCGGGCAACTTCCAGCTGGTCGCGTTGATGCCGGCGCTCTTGTGGCCGGCGAGCCAGCCTTGGTTCACGCTGCTGTCGCACAAGCTGCTCCGGCTCTTCTGCCCGTGGGCGCTCGTGCTCCTGTTCTTCACGTCGCTGGCGCTCACGCTCGGCCCGGCGCGGGCGCCGGCCGTCTGGCCCGCGCTACTGCTCTTTCAGATCGCGTTCTACCTGCTCGCCGCCCTCGGCGGCCGGGCTGGCCGCGTCGGCTCCCTGGCGCGCACGTTCGTGGTGCTGAACGTCGCTGCCGTCGTCGGCCTGTGGCGATTCGCGCGAGGACGCCAAGCCGTCACCTGGTGAAGGGTTCCCTCCGGTCGCAAAAGGCTCTAATCCATGGGCACCCCCATGTTGCCCGCGGTCACCATCGTCCTCGCGACCTCGAACGAGGGCAAAGCCTCGGAGCTCCGGTCCCTGCTCGCCGACCTGCCGGTGCAGCTGGTGACCACCGCCGAGGTGCTGGGTGAGAAGCTCTCCTTGCCGGAGGACGGCGACACCTTCGAGGCCAACGCGATCCAGAAGGCCAAGGCCATCTGCACGGCCACGCGCATGATTGCCCTGGCGGACGACAGCGGTCTGGAGGTGGACGCGCTCGGCGGGCGCCCGGGCGTGCGCTCCGCCCGCTTCGCGCACGATCGTGCCACCGACGCGGAGAACAACGCGGCGCTGCTCCGGGCCCTCGAGGAGGCGGAGCGTGACGAAGAACGAAGCGCGCGCTTTCGCTGTGTGCTCGCGCTGGCCAGCCCTTGGCTGGGCGACGAGGTCAAGACCTCGGAAGGGCGAGTCGAGGGCGTCATCGCCCGGGACCCACGCGGCAGCGGCGGCTTCGGCTACGACCCGCTCTTCCTCGCGACCGAAGCGGAGGGCCGGGCCATGGCCGAGCTCAGCGAAGAAGAGAAGAACCGCATCAGTCATCGCGCCCGCGCCGTACGCGCGCTGCGACCCGTGCTGATCGCGGTGATGAACGCCCAGCTCGACGAGGCCGAGCGCATTGCTGGCTGAGCCTCAGTCCACCTCCACCATCTGAACCCGATCGATCCCCTGCTCGGGATCGACGTCCACGACCAGGAAGTGCCGGCCCACCTTGTCGAAGCGCTCCGGGATCGCGCCGCCGCCGCCGGAGATGTAGGCCGGGATGCCGGCGTTGTCGAAGGAGTAGTAGCTGTGGATGTGACCGTACAGGGTCAGGTCCACGCTGCCCTTGGCCAGCCGCGTCAAGAGCTTGGCCGCCTCGTTGCGGCTGGCAAACGAGCCGTTGCGCACACCCACCGGATCGACCGGCGGGATGTGCATGGCGACGATGTGTACGGAGCTCTTGCCCTTGCTCAGCCAGTCGTCGAGCCAGTCGAAGACCAGCGGGTCGATGCTGGCGCTGGCGGAGTCCAGCATGGAGAAGCGCACGCCCCTGAAGACGAAGCTGAAGCTCGCGCGCCCGTACCAGTCCTGGTAAGCCGGCCCGTCGTCGCCGAGCTCGTGGTTGCCGAGCGTCGTGTAGTAGGGCACGTCGAGCGACGCGAGCTCGGTCTTGAAGCGGTCCAGCTCTTCGGGGCTGCCTTGCTGAGTGAGGTCCCCGGCGCCGAGCAAGAAGCGCACTTCCGGCACCTGGTTCACCTTCTGGTAGAGGTCATGGACGTCGTCGATGGCCTCCTGCACGTCGCTCATCACGGCGAAGCGCCACTTCGCGCGGTCGTCCCGATCCGGCGAGGCCAGCGTGAGCTGAGTGCGAGCGCCAGCCGGGAGGCTCACCCGATACATCTTGCGAGTCGGGAGCTTCTGCTCGAGCAACACGACCTGCGCCCCCGGACCGCTGAGCTCGACGTCGGGCAGCACGTTCTCCAGGCTGACGGTCCAGTCGGTGGGCGCGCTCGGCTCGGTGTCCAGCGTGAGCTGCCAGGCTGGGGCGCTGCTCCAGAGCACGAGCTCTCCGGCGTCGAGCCGGCGCACCGCCGCGAGCCCGTCCGAGACCTCGAGCCGGAGGCCGTGGCCCTCGGCCTTGCCGACCTCGAGGTCGCGCTCGGCTCGCTCCTCCGTGGGTCGCACGCAGCCGCCCGCCAGGGAGAGCCCGACCGAGAGCGCGAAGGCGATGTGTTTGGTCAGTGTGTTCATCTCACTCCTTGTCGGAACAGAAACGAGGCGCCCCCCACCCAGGCCGAGCCCACCTGGCCCTCGGCGCGGAGGCCCCAATGCCCCCAGAACCAGCGGGCGTCGAAGCCCAGGTGCCCGGCCACTCCGCTGCCCAGACCCGGCAGCTTGAGCCCAGCGGCGTAGTCGTCGTGGCGGTGGTCGTAGAAGAGCTGCGCTTCCCCGGAGCTCTCCCCGCGCCCCAGATAGAAGCCGAAGGCGAAGCGTGCCAGCAAGAGATCGTTGATGTCCGGCTCGATCTCCATGCCGGGCACGCGGTACTCGAAGCGCTGCAACCCGAGGCCGAAGCCGCCCTCGACGAAGGAGCCGGTCAGCGCGGCGTCCCACCTGGCGAGGTCGCGCCGCGCGTTCAGGGACACCTCGCCGGTCGTCACCCGGAAGCCGTCCGAGTCGAAGCGGTGCTGCGTCAGCGCGGCCTCCAGGTCCACGAAGCTACCGTCCGCCGCGGCCTCTGTGGGCCGCGGTCCCGAGAGGCGATAGCCGCCCAGGACGCGCACCCGTGCGTGCTCGTCGTCCAGGGCGAACCATCCACTTGCGGCGAGGCGGAAGGCGGAGAGCCGCAGGTCCACGCTCTCGACCAGGAAGTGGCGGTAGCGAAACTGCGGGTCGTACACGTAGCGGTGCCCGAGCTCGCTGACCAAGAGCGGCGCGTAGCGGGGCGCCGCGCCGCTGCCCTCCGGGTAGGCCACCGTGCCGTAGACGTCCGCGGCCCAGGGCAAGAAGAAGAGCCCGCCGCCCGCGATGACGGCGAGCGCCAGGGGGCCGACCAGGTAGCGGCTCGCCCCGGTCACGGCGAGCCCGGCGAGCCCGCCGACCATGGTGCCGAGGCCCGCGGCCTGAGTCAGGGCCAGGCGCCGGCCGGTGTCGCTGCGGCCCGCGGCCACGTGTCCGGCGCCGTGCACCAGCGCGCCGGGGCCCACGGCGACCGCGGTGTCCAGCGCGCGGCGCGCCGGATCGAGGGAGCTCTCGTCCCGCGGCTCGGGCGCGGCCTCGCTAGCGGGCTCGACGTTGCTGGAGCCCGGTTGCCACTCGGCCTCGGCGAGCCCCGGATCGGCGCGGCTCCCGCTCGCCAGGCACAGCACGAAGGTCGCGGCCGCGAGCGGTCGGCTCCCAATCACTCGCGGGAACCTAGGGCACGGGGCGCGAAATGGCGATGGGTCAGCGCTTGCGATGAAATGGCGAGTCAGCCTTCGCCGGGCGGGATGTCGAAGTGCCCGCCCAGATGGAAGGTCAGCCACCCGTGCCCGGCGGCTTCGTCGCCGGGCAGGAACGGGTCGCTCTTCTGACCGTTCGCGCGCTCCAGCTCGCCGCCGCCGAACGCGCCGGCACCGAGGCTGACCATGGGTGAGAGCGAGAAGAACGTGGTGACGCGGATGTCGGCGCCGAGCCCGATGCGGAACTCGAGCGGAGCCTCGTACATCCGGAGCTGCGTCCCGTCCTCCCACTCCGCGTTGAAGCGACGCCAGCCCAGGTTGATCTCGGTCAGGAAGCCGACCTTGTCGGCGTTGGAGGAGAAGCGCAGTCCGATGGCGTAGTAGTCCGTGCTGGCCGAGGTCTGCTCGCTGGTGACGGCCCAGGCGTTGCTGGCCGCGTCGGCGTCGCCCGTGCCCAGGCTGGCGTGCTCCCAGGTGAAGAACACGTTGTAGTGGCGGCTGAAGCGGGCGCCGATGTCGAGCTCGAACAGCGGGCCGCTCGAGGCGTACTCGCTCCACTTCACCTCGTCGTAGCTCTGCGGAGCGACGCGCCGCGCGAGCAGGTTGCCGAAGGGCACGAAGTAGCCGACGCGTCCACCCAGCCAGAACGCCGTCTTGGGCGCGCGGTGCCTGGGCTTGGGCGGTGGCGGCGGTTCCCAGACCGGGGCGGGCCCGTAGTAATAGCCGCCGGGTGGGGGCGGCTCGTAGGTGCCGGGCGGCGGGGCGCCCTGGCCGGGCGGACCCGCGGGCTCGGTGTAGTACTGTGGGGGCGGGCCCCCCGGCGGTGGACCACTCGGGGCCGGCGGCGGCTCCTGTCCCTGAGCCCCGGCGAAACCGGGCGCAAAAATCGCGGCAAGCAGCAGAGCGAAGGCACTCCGTCTCATTGGGCGGAGGATAGCATCAGCCTTTCGGCGCGGCGCGTCGAGGCGGCGTTGACCCCCGCTGCCGCTGCGTGTTAATCGACCGCCGCTCCCGGTGATTCGGGGGTGTTTTCTTCGCTCCGCCTCGGGTGGAGCGGCCCTCCTGAAGGGGGGCTTTGGTGAAGCAAAACTGGAAAGGTCTCGGTACCTACGGGACGGTCGGGCTCGAGCTGGCGCTCAGCGTGCTGCTCGGCCTCTTCGTAGGGAGTTGGCTGGATCGGAAGCTCGGCACTCGCTGGTTCGCTCTGGTGGGTTTCGGCTTCGGTCTCGCCGCCGGTGTCCGAACGCTCTGGCGAGCCCTGCGCCAGGCCAACGAGGAGGCCGACCGCTTGGACCGCGAGGAGCGCGAAGCCAGGAAGAAGTTCGATGACGACGACCCTGACCCACACTGAGAAAGACGGCAGCATGGCGCGCGCCATGTGGGCCGTGGCGTTGGTTGGCGTCGCGACCACGGTCGCCGCCGCGTTCTTGGGTGGAGCGCTCGCGGCGCGCAGCGTCGCGCTAGGCGCCGCGGTCGCCGCTGCGAACCTCTGGGTCATCACCGTGGTCGTCCGCGGCATGCTCGGCGGCAAGCAGAGCCGCGTGCCCTGGCCGCTCGTCGCGGTGCTCAAGATGGGTGCCTTGTTCGGGGGGCTGTATCTGATGCTCGAGGGCGGCTGGGTCGATCTGCTCCCGCTGCTCGCCGGCTACGGAGCCCTGCCGCTCGGCATCGTCGCCGGGCAGGCTGGCGCTCCCCGCCCCGTCGAAGAGGAAGGCTGAACCCATGCCCGAACACGCCTCCTGGCTCACGCTGCTCCTGGCTCACGTCAAGGACACGCTCTCGCACAACGCGGGCGCCATCGGCGATTCCTTCGTCGGCAACCACCACCCGACCTGGCAGAGCTTCGAGCCCATCACCGCCTCGTTGATCGTCGCGGTCCTGGTGGTGCTCGTGGCCGCCAACGTGAAGGCGCGGCTGGCGAACGCGAACGAAGCCGTCATCCCCGACGACAGCCTGACCCTGCGCACCTTCATGGAAGCCTTCCTCGGCTACTTCTACGACCTCGCCAAGAGCGTCATGGATGCCGAGCGCGCCAAGAAGTACTTCCCCATCATCGGCACCGCGGCGACCTTCGTGTTCTTCTCGAACATCATGGCGCTGATCCCCGGGCTGCCGGTGGCTACCAGCAGCCTGAACGTCACGCTCGGTTGCGCGCTGGTGGTGTTCATCTACTTCAACATGGTCGGCATCCAGTCGAACGGCATGGGCTACATCAAGCACCTGATGGGCCCGAAGTGGTGGCTCGCGCCGCTGATCCTGCCCATCGAGCTGATCTCGCTGTGCGTGCGCCCGGTCACGCTCGCCGTCCGCCTCATGCTGAACATGGCGGTGGACCACTTGATCCTCGGCATCTTCCTGGCGCTGGTGGCCGTGTTCGTCCCGCTGCCGGTCATGGCCCTGGGCATCGTCGTGGTCATCGTCCAGACCCTCGTCTTCACCCTGCTCACGAGCATCTACATCGGGCTCGCGACGGAGCACGAAGAGCACCACTGATTTGCTGGATTTCCGGAAAGATTCGGCTTAGAGCCGCCCCGCCCCCAAAAAGGAGACTCGAGTAATGTCCAAGAAGAAGCTGGCGCTGGTCGTCGCGTCGCTCGTCACCCTGTTCGCTTCGAGCGCGTTCGCCCAGGACGGCGGCGCCGCCGCCAACAAGTTCTCGGCGCAGTCGATGGCCGCCCTCGCGGCCGGTCTCGCGATCGGTCTCGCCGTGCTCGGTGGCGCCTTGGGCCAGGGCCGCGCCGCGGCCGCCGCGCTCGAGGGCATCAGCCGCAACCCCGGCGCCGCGGCCCGCATCCAGACCCCGATGATCTTGGGTCTGGCGCTGATCGAGTCGCTGGTGCTGTTCGCCTTCGCCATCGCGTTCTTGCTCCAGGGCAAGGTCATCTGAAGGTTCCCCGACACCGCTGGCGGAGTAGTGGCGGCGCGGGGTTGGGGACCCCGCGCGGGGTGTGGGGAGTGAGCCCCACGGCGAATGCCGGCGAGACCGGCGCGTGCCGTTCACCGGTCTCGACTGTCGCGGGGCGCTGTCGGTTGGTGCGAAAAAGAGTGATCAGGCAGGCTTTCTCGCCGGTGCGATCGCGAGGTCGCGCCGGCGAGCGTTTCTCGTCGCCTCACTTCTTCAGCCGAAACGCGCGACCCGCGTCGAGCAGCATGTGTCCGCCGAGCAGCAACGCTGCCAGGGCGATGAGCACGTAGCCGACGATTTCGCGCCCGGAAGCGGCGAGCCAGGCGCCGCCGAGCACCAGCGCCGAGCCGATCAGCGCGGCGAAGAGCCGGCGTCCCAGCCGATCCGCCGCCTTGCCGGTGCCCGGATCCAGGGTGTGGATCTTGAGCCGGCCCAGGCGCAGGTCGTCCAGCACCTCCTGGAGCTGCTGCGGCATGTTGTAGGTCGCGCCGGACAGCTTCTCCAGGCGGCGCAGGAGCTCGTTGCCCAGGCGCTCCGGCGAGTAGCGCTTGCGCAGGATCTCGACGAACAGGGGCTTGGCTTCCTCGAACACGTCCAGCTCGGGGTCGATCTCCTTGCCGACACCCTCGACGGTCATCAGCGCCTTGCCGACCAGCATGAAGTCGGAGGGGATCTCCAGGCCGTACTTGGTGGCGCCCTGCACCAGGTCGCGGATCATGGCCGAGAGCTCGATGTCCTTGAGCTGCTTGCCCAGGTACTTCTCGCTCAGCATGCCCACCTCCGCGCGGTAGGCGTTCATGTCGATCTTCTTGGTGGGCGTGCCGATGGCGTACATCGCGTCGGCGATGGCCTCGTAGTCGCGGCGCACCGCGCCCACCATCACGTCCACGGTCAGGTCGCGCATGCGCGGTGACAGGCGCCCGACCATACCGAGATCGATCATCACCAAGATCGGGTCGTCGTCGTGGCCGAGCACCATCACGTTGCCCGGGTGCGGGTCGGCGTGGAAGAAGCCGTCCTCGAAGATCTGCTTCACGATCACGTCGAGGGAGATGCGCGCGAGCTTCTTCCGGTTGTAGCCGGCCTCGAGCGCGTCGTAGACCTTCTTGCCCGGGATGAACTCCAGCGTGAGCACGTGCTTGCTCGACGCCTGCTTGTAGACCAGAGGGAAGCGGACGTTGCGAAAGCCCTCGAAGTTCTGCGCGAAACGCACCGCGTTGTCGGCCTCCGTGGCGAAGTCCAGCTCCGCAGTGATGGCCTTGTCGAACTGCTGCACCAGCCCCACCGGGTTGTAGATCTTGCTCTCGGGGATCGTGCGCTCCACCAGCGCCGCGAACGTGTGCAAGAGGTCCAGGTCGCTGGCGATGGTCTCGGCGATGCCGGGCCGCTGCACCTTGACCACCACGTCGCGCACGCCGTCGTCGGTGCGGAGCACGGCGCGGTGAACTTGCGCGATGCTGGCTGCCGCCAGGGGCTTCTCGTCGAAGCTCTCGAACACGTCGCCGAGCTCCGCCCCCAGCGAGCGCTCGACCTGCTCCTTGATCTGGTCGAACGGGACCTCCGGCACCGAGTCCTGGAGCTTCTTCAGCTCCGAGAGCAGGTCCGGCGGCAGGACGTCGGCGCGGGTCGAGGCGATTTGCCCCAGCTTCACGAACGAAGGCCCGAGATCTTCGAGCACGCGCCGGGCGCGCACCGCCGTCGAGGTCTCCTGCCGCTCCTTCTGCCCGCGCGCCTCGTCCTCGGCGCTGATCTCGTCGTCGGGCGGGACGCTGTCCTTGGCCTTCTTCGGCCGCCCGAAGCCGATACGCCGCGCGATCTCGCCGAAGCCGTGGCGGACCAGCACCAGGGAGATCTGACGGACCCGCGCGATGTCTCGGGCGGCGTGGACGATGGAGACCATCTTCAGTCGTCGCCGATTTGGCTGAGCCCGGCCGAGAGCTGAGACTTCAAGGCGACCAGGTCGAAGCCACCCGGGCGGTTCGACGGCGGGCCGCTGCGCAGGCCGAGCGCGACGCCCTTGGCGCGATCCCTCGCGATCTGCGACAGGCCCAGGCGATCGCCGAGGAGCGCCAGCGTCTTCTCCTCGTCCGCGGTAGTGGCTCCGTCCAGCGTCGCGATCCAGACGGCCGCCGCGTAGGTGAACAGCCGAGTGTGGCGGTTCATGCGCAGGGTCTCCACCTCGTCCAGGGAGTACTGACGCCCGAGCGCCGCCTCCATCACCTTGGTGTCGTCGGCGTTCAGAGCGAGCTGCTGCGCCGCTCCGCGGATGCCGGCAGCTTCGGCGGGATCGACCTTGCCGTCGGCCCACGCCATCGCCACCAGTGCGAGCACCGTGTCGCGGCCGATGTCGAAGCTCATGGGGCGAATAGTAATGCCAAACTACCGCTCAGCGCACCCGAATCAGGGTGCCCCGGTCGTACGCCGTGGGCAGCGCCGCGGTCCAGCCGGCGGGCAGGTGCGGTCCCGTCCAGTTGAACAGACGCTGTGCGTCCAGTGGGGTCAGGTTCACGCAGCCGTGGCTGCGCACCCGCCCGAAGGAGCGGTGCCAGAAGGTGCCGTGCAGGCCGTAGCCCTTGTCGAAATACATCACCCAGGGCACGTCCTGGATGGCGTAGTAGCGGCTCGCCTCCTCGTCCTCCAGGTTGTCCATGTCGCTGGAGAGGAGCTTCACCCAGATGCGGTGGGTGCCGAGCGGCGTGGCCTGGACGCTCTTGCCACGGCCTTTGCCGGTCGAGACGAGGGTGGCGAACACCGGACGCTCGCCCTCGTAGGCGGTCAGGACCTGGTTCGGGATGTCCACGTCGATCCAGCGCTCGCCGGGCGCGGCTTCACCGGGCAGGGGCGCGGGCGTCGGCGCCCGCACGTCGCGATCGCTGACCCAGCGCCGCTCGCCGATGCGGAACCAACGGCGGTCCTTCTTCACGACCGTCTCGAGCAGCGCGAGCTGCTCCCACTGCGGGCGCACTTCCGACGAGAGGCGCGTGCCGCCGGGCTTGTCGTAGACGTCGGCGTGGTCCTCGAAGACCCAGGCCACGTTCAGCGACCCGTCCGTGAGCTCTGCACCACGCAGCGGCAGCGCGCGCGCGGGACCCAGATCGCGCATCGGGATCCAGAGGTTCTTGCTGGTGAAGCCGAACGGATCGCCGCCGCGCTTCGCGACGCTGAGCACCGCCACGGAGAAGCCCGGCTCGAGCTCGGCGTCCGGCTCGCTCTCCTCGGCCACCGAGAGCGTGCGGTAGCCGAGCGCGCCGTTCCGGCCGACGAAGTGGTAGCGATAGGGCAGCCCCTCGGGCATCGAGATGGGATCGCGCCGCGCTGCCACCGGAGCGTCGCTCGAGAGCCGGACGCGATCCTGACACACCCAGGCCAGGGGCCCGACCATGAGCCAGAAGCCGCGACAGCCCGCGCCGCGCTTGGCGGCGAAGAGCGGCAGCCTCGCGCCCATCTCCGCGGAGCCGCGCCGCGCTGCCTGGGGGCCGGCGCGCACGAAGAGCGGCTCGTCCTTCTCGGGGATCTCCACGCTGGCCACGGCGGTGGCGATGGGCACGCCGCCCTCGATCCACGGCAGCGGCTCGGCCCGCGCCGGGCACGCGAAGGTCGCTGCAAAGAGCACGGGCGCGAGTCGGCGCATGTCTGCCTCGAGTCTAGCGCCGGCCGACGGCCGGCAAGAAGTTTCAGCCCAAGAGCCGCTCGAGGCTCGGCAGCGGAACGCCCTCGCGGCGGCCGAGCTCCAGGATTTCAGCCCCCAGTACGCGGTGCTGCTCGCCGAGCTTGTCGCCGAAGTGCGAGTCCACGAACTCGGTCGCTTGGGGCAGCACCTTGCCGAGCAGCGCGAACGCGGCGCGCAGCGTGCGCGGGGTGACCGCGCGGAGCACCAGGCCCAGGGGGGCGTCGATGCTGCCGATGCGCCGCGCGAGCACGAACGCCTCGCGGGCCGCGCGAGCGCCCAGCTCGGCGAGGGCTTCGTCGCGAAGGAGCTGCTCGACCCCGCCGGCACGGCTCACCGCCACCGAGATGGGGAAGAAGGCCAGGGTCGTCGCCGGGTTCTTCTGCCGCACGTCCCGCGAGAGGCGGGCGGGCAAGCCCGAGCGCCGGAGCGCCGCGACCAACGCGGCGGTCTCCGGCGCGCCTGCCTCGAACAGGCTGGGCGAGGCGCGGAACGCCCAGTACTCGGCGGTGCCGTCGGGAAGCGCGCTCGCCGCCAACGTCGGCATGGCGACCCAGACGCGGCCGTCCACCCAGCCGCTCACCCGCGCGAGCGTCAGCGGCAGGAGCGGCGTGAGCGAGATCAGCGGGACCCGAGGCCCCGCGCGGAGCAGGCGCTCGATGCTCGCGTCCAGCTGATCCACCCGCACCGCCAGGAGCACGACGTCCGCGTCCGTGGGTATCTCGGCGCGACGCTCCGGCGCCGAAACCCGCCGCCGCCGCCGGTCGCCGTTGCGGCGTTCGATCACGAACGCGCCGGTCTCGCTCGTGCGCGCGGCACGCACGACGAAGCTCACGCGCTCGCCGGCGTCGGCCAGGTGGACGCCGTACACGCGCCCCAGTGCGCCGGCGCCGATGATCGCGACGTGCACGCGCCGCCCTTCCGTCAGGCGTAGCTGAAGCGGAGCTCGTGGTCGCAGACCTTGAACTGGTCGCCGTCGTTGATCACTTTGCGCTGCACGCGCTGGCCGTTGTACTCGACGCCGTTGGTCGAGCCCATGTCCACGATGTAGTACTGGCCGTTCAAGTACTCGACCATCGCGTGCTGGCGCGACACGTTCGGGTCCTTGATGGTGAGATCGCTCGACTGCTTGCCGCGACCGATGATGAAGCGGTCCTTGGTGATCGGGAAACGTTCACCCGCGTAGTAGATGTTGAGCGTGCCGTAGGACTGCGCGGCCGGCGGTGCCGGGGGCGGCGGCGGCGCCGAGCGCGGCATGGGCGGCGGCGGCGGCGGCGCGGCGCCTCGGCCCATCGAAGGCGGGCCGGGCGGCGGCGGGGGGCGGCGGCGGTCCACCGCGGAAGTGTTGCTGCGGTGGACCGGGCGGCGGCGGCGGCGGGCCGGGCGGCATCGGGGGCGGTCCTGGCGGCGGCGGCGGTCCCGGCGCACGGCGGGCCACCGAGCCGCTGGTTGGCGGAGGAGGAGGCGGCGGCGCGCCCGCCGTGGAGGGGAACGCTCCGCGCGGCGGGGGAGGCGGCGGCGGGACAGAGGCGCGAGCCTGGGGGGGAACCGGCGGCGGGGGCGGCGGCGTCGGCGCGACCGAGGGGCGCGCCGATTGCCCGCCGGGTAGGGGGGGACCGCCAGCGGGCGGGGTGGCGGAGGCGGGGGCGGGGCGCCCATCGTCGCCGGGACCGCGGTGCTGCTGTAGCCGCGCTGCCGCGCGTACTGCTTCATCGCGTCGTTGATCAGGTAGTCCACCGAGCACTCGAGCTCGCGGGCCATTTGTTCGAACTTCTGCCAGAGCGACTCCCGACACTGAAACGTGCGCGGAGCCTTCTTGTTCGGGTCCGACGATTCCATCACTTGCCCTTGGTCTCGTCCTTCTTGCCCACCGGGCGCTTCTCCATCGCCGGCTTCACGCAGTACTGGACGAACTCCCCGACGGTCTTGACGTCCTTGATTTCCTGGCTCTTGCCTTCGCCCACGGCGCACTGCCACTCGCAGTCGGCGGCGCCTTCCTTGCAGCCTGGCACCTTGTCCCGGTCGCCGATGAGCCCTTCGACCTTGCCGAGGTCGGGCTTGCCGCCCCACTCGTAGTAGTAGCCCAGGGCGCTGAGGCGCACCGGAGTGGCCTGGTTGCGCTCCATGTACTTGGCGACCAGGCTCTCGGGCTTGTCCTTCCCCTTCATCTCGCCGATCAACGCGCCGTAGCGCAGCGGCTCGGTGATGGCCATGTGGCGCACGGCTCCGAGCTTGCCCATGAACTCGCCGAGCTGGGACGTCTCGCTCATCTTGAGCACCAGCTCCGCGGCGACCCAGCGGATCTTCCAGTTGTCGTTGGAGAAGAGCCCGTACAGCCGATCGACCACCAGCTTGCGCGGCAGCTCGCCCACGCGCTTGAGCGCCAGGTCCCGCACCGTGTCCGGGGTGTCGGTTCCCGCGGCGATGTCGAGGATGGTCGCGACGTGGTTCGGCTTGTTCTTGTCCAGGTTGCCTTCGAGGGCCGCCAGGGCTGCCGCGCGACGCTTCTCGTTCTTGTCGGTCTTGGCGAAGTCGAGCAGGAAGTCCACCGCCGGCGCCTGCCCGACCTTCTTCATGGAGGCGAAGACGCGGAGCAGCTCCTCCTCCTGGTACTGGTCCAGCTGCGCCTTGAACTGCTCCGGCGTGGGGTTCAGCTTGCTGGCTTTGTTCGCCGCGTCGACCAGGGGCTCTTTCTGCTTGATCCAGTGGTCGGAGGCGATGTCCTTGGCCACCACCACGAGCGCCTGGCTCGCTGCCTCTTTCGTCTTCGTGTCGCCGATCTCAGAGACCAGATCGGCCATGCGATCGAGCTTCTTCGCGCCGGGCACCATCTGCTCCGGCAGGCGCACGACGCCTTCCGCGCCCAGCTCGCGCAGCACCTGCTCGACGCCGTAGAGCTGCGACGACTCCTCGAGCCGCTCGGCGAAGTTGGTCATCGACCATTCGGCCAACGCCGCGCGCAGGCGCTTCTTGTTCTCGTCGTTCTGCATCAACACGCCCTCGTTGTGCGTGAGCAGAGCGAACGCAGCGTCCTTGAACTCGAAGCTCGGATCGGCGGGCGCCGGCTGTCCGGCTTGTGCCTTGGGCGGCGCCTTCTTCATCTCCTCTTCGAGCTTCGGCACCATCCGAGTCACGATCTTCTCGCGACTCGCCGGCGGCAGAGACTCGAGCGCGCCGACCAAGCCCGGCTGGTCGTCTTGCCCCAAGATGCCGATGCGGCGGCCACCGCGCGCCTTCATGCGCACCATGCCCATCGCGGCCTCGACGCGAAGCTCGGTGGGGTACTTGTCGTGCGTGAGCACCGCGACGAGCTTTCGCGGACCCTGCGCCGTGGTCGTCCATCGGTCGATGTCGTCGTTCGTGGTTCGGCACCCCACCGAGGCCGAGCCAATCCCGATCGTCACGCCGAGGGTCGCCGCCCGGAAGAACCTTTTCGTTTTCGCGTACCTTGCCATTCGAGGGCCCGCCCGCATCGCTGCCGAACGAAGAGCGAGGATAGTACAGGGTCGCCGCCGAATGTCTCAAGCGAGCCGCTGCTTTCGCTCAGGCCAGCCGACCTGAACGGAAGCTCCGTGCTGGCCCCCTCGCAGCTTTTTTTCCCAGCCCGGGAAGCTGATGTAGGTCATTAGCGCACATGGGCGCCAGACCCTTTTCGCCGCGCCGGCAGGTGGCGGCCGAGCCCGCCCAGGCGCTGCCCGCGCCCGCGAGCGGCGAGATCCGCGCCGAGGGCCGCGGCCGCGAGGCCGCCGCGTTGCTCCTGTTCGCGGTGTCGTGCTTCCTGTGCCTGGCGCTCGGCAGCTTCCGCCTCGACCCGTCGGACCCCACGGTCACCGGACCCGACTGGGTCGGGCCGGTCGGAGCCCTCGTGGCCAGCGTCCTGGTGCGGGCCTTCGGCATCGTGGCGTGGCTGGTGCCCCTCGAGATCGCCCTCATCGGCCTCCCGCTCCTTCGACGGAAGGACATCGGGTCCGCCAGCCTCCGGGTGGCCGGAGACCTCGTGCTCGCGATCGTGCTGGCGTCGCTCACCCGGGTCGCCGCGCCGGAGCTGTTGGTGTTCGGGCGAGTGCCCTCGGGCGGCAACGTCGGCTTGGTCTTCGGCGAGCTCGGCCGCGGGCTGTTCTCCGGCGTCGGCTCCTTCCTCGTCGGGGGGACCATCGTCGGCCTGATCCTGATCGGGCGCAGCAGCTTCTCGTTCATCGCGCTGGTCCAGCGCGTGATGGAGCTGCTCTCCAAAGCGGTGGGCCGCGCGCAGGGTGTCTCGATGCGCTTGAGCCGGGCCTGGGTCGAGGCGCACGAGCTACGCAAGGAAGAGCGCGCGCAGCAGCGCGAGGCCGCGGCACCGCAGATCACCTCGCACGAGACCGACGAGGCGATCATCGCGCAGCTCGCCGACGACGACGCGTTCCTGCCGCCGGAGACCACCGGGACTCCACCGATCGCGGTGTCCACCGCGCTGCGCCGCGGGTCCGTCGGGGGCCCCGCGGAGGCCCTGCTCGCACCGGTGGAAGAGCCGATGTCGGCGCCACCGGCTCCGCCTCCGCCGGCCACGCCCACTCCGGAGCTCGCGTCGCTGGCCTTCGAGGCGGCGGAGCCCGAGCCGGCGGCGGAGTCGCTGCCGCCTCCGCCCGTGGAGAAGCGGCCGAAGAAGAAGGTCCCCGAGCTGCGCATCGTCGAGACCAAGCAGGCGCAGGTCGTCAAGCGTGGGGACGGTCCGGCGCCGGCGAGCGTGCACGGCTACGCGTTCCCGTCGCCGGAGCTCCTCGCGCCGTCGTCTCACGTGCAGAGCGACGTCGATCGCGAGCACATTCGCCAGAACGCAGCGCTGCTCGAGAAGACGCTGGCGGACTACGGGGTCTCGGCGCGCGTCGAGGAGGTCCACCCGGGGCCGACGGTGACCATGTACGAGGTGGCGCCCGAGGCCGGAACGAAGGTGAGCAAGGTCGCGAGCCTGGCCGACGACCTGGCGCTCGGTTTGTCGCGGACCGTGCGCATCGTGGCGCCCATCCCCGGCAAGAACCGCATCGGCTTCGAGATCCCCAACGACGAGCGCATCCCCGTCAACCTGCGGGAGCTGATCGAGGACAAGCACTTCGCCAAGCTGGCAGAGAAGGCCCCGCTGCCCGTCGTTCTGGGCCGCGACATCGTCGGCGTGCCCTTCTACGCGGACCTGGCCTCGATGCCCCACGTGATCGTCGCCGGCGCGACGGGCGCCGGAAAGAGCGTCGGCCTGAACGTGATGCTGTCGAGCCTGCTCTTCTGCCGCACCCCGGAGGAGCTGCGCTTCCTGATGGTGGATCCGAAGGTGGTGGAGCTGGCGCCCTTCGACGGCATCCCGCACATGCTCTTGCCCGTGGTCACCGACATGAAGAAGGCGGCGACCGCACTGAAGTGGGCGGTGGACGAGATGGAGCGCCGCTACCAGCTCTTCGCCAACGCCGGCACCAAGAACATCGCGACCTACAACGCCTGGGTGAAGCGCGTCGTGTCCGGCGAGGTGCCCGCGCCCGCTCCGGAGGTCGTCGAGGCGCTGGCGCCGGACGGCTCGATGGTCAGCGTGCCCACGGCCAAGGACGGCTCCGACGGCAAGCAGCTGCCCCACGCGCTGCCGTACATCGTGATCGTGGTGGACGAGTTCGCCGATCTGATGATGCAGCAGGGCAAGGAGGTCGAGGTGAGCGTCGCGCGCCTGGCGCAGAAGGCGCGCGCCGCCGGCATGCACGTGGTGCTGGCGACGCAGCGCCCGAGCGTGGACGTCATCACCGGCATGATCAAGGCGAACTTCCCCTCGAGGATAGGCTTCCGGGTCGCGCAAAAAGTGGACAGCCGCACCATTCTCGACGAGCAGGGCGCGGAGCTCCTGCTCGGCAAGGGCGACATGCTGGTCAAGCTCAACGGCTCGACGGAGACGCGACGCGTGCAGTGCCCGTTCGTGAGCGAGGAGGAGGTCGCGGCGCTCACCGACTTCGTGCGCAAGCAGGGCACGCCGAACTACCATGAAGAGATCCTCGCGGCTGCCGACGAACCGGACGAGGTCGCCGACGCCGACGAGCAGCTCGATTCGCGCTTCGACGAAGCAGTGAGCATCGTGCAAGAGACGCGCCGCTGCTCGACCTCCTGGCTTCAGCGCAAGATGACCATCGGCTACAACCGGGCGGCGAAGATGGTGGAGATGATGGAGCGCCGCGGGCTGGTTGGGCCGCCGAACGGGGCGAAGGATCGCGAGATCCTGATGCCTCCGCCCTGAAATTGCCCGGGTTTTGCCGGCGGCGGCGCGCTCGGCCTATGATTCCGAGCCAATAGATGTCCGCGCCGGACGACGTCATCCCGCTGCCGCTCGAAAACGACGACGACGACGTCGCGTGGGCGCTCCAAACGGCTGCTGTGCAGTGGCGCCGGGGGGCCAAGCCCGACGCGGTGCTGTGGCTGCGCCGCGCGGTGGAGTCCGCCATGGAGGTTGGTCACGTCCCCCGGGCGATGGAGCTCAACGCGCTGATCGCCGGTGTCGAGGAGCGCATCGTCGCGGACGTGTTCTCGTCGCCGCCGCCGCCAGTCGACGACTCCGGCGCCGTCGACGATCTGCTCGACACCACGGTGCAGACCGGACGCCAGAGCATCGACATCGAGTTCGACGACGAGAACGAGAGCACCGACATCGTGTCGCCGGCCAACCTGCTGCCGCCCGCCACGCCGCCGCCGCCGCCGCCGGTGGCGCTCCCGACCACGCCGGCCGAGCCGAAGAAGCGCCGGGTGAGGCCGCCGCCGCCGCCTTCGTCGTTGCCCAAAGCGACCTCCGCACCTCCGCCGCCGAACCTGCCGGGTCCACCGGGTGCCGCGCGCCTCGACGTGCCGGCGCAGGTGTTCGAGGCGCAGACGGTCGTGCCCGCCCCCCACGAGCCCGAGGTCGTGCCGGACTCCATGCCGACGGTGTCGGCGACCGAAGCAGACATCATCGGCGACCTGTCGCACCTGGACGCGGCGCCTTCGGTGCCAGCGCCGCCGCCGTTCTCGGAGCTTCCGCCGGAGGGCGGCGAGCCGGACATCGCGGCGCTCCTGGCGGCCGCTGCGGGTCCCACCGCGCCGGCGGAGCTCGCGCCCGCCACCACCGAGCCCGCTGGCCCGGAGGACGAGCCCCGCATCGGCGGCGTGAAGCTCGCAGACGTGGCGGGCCTACAGGACTTGCCCCCCGAGGGGCAGGCCGAGCTCGTGCGGACCGCGCGCGTCGAAACTCTGGACGTGGACGAAGAGGTGAGCGCGTTCGCGGTCGCCCTGGTCATCGAAGGTTGGGCGAGCATCATGCCCTCGATCGCCGACGTGGCCTGCGCCTTCGCTCAGGTCGGCGAGGTCGTGTTCACGCACGGCACGCTCGAGGACAGCGTCTCGCTGCGCGTGGTGGCCGGTGAGACCGACACGCGCATCGCGGTCTGGGACCGGGCAGCGCTCGAGCACGCGACCTCCGCCTGCCCCTGGGTCGCGGACGAGCTCAGGCTGGTCGCCGATCGGTTTCAGGCCTTGGCCGGCGCCAGCATGGGGCCGCTCGGCGAGCGGCTCGACGACACGCTGCGGCAGATGGTCACGAGCCGCTGCGACGTGCGGACCGTGATGAGCGGCGAGCAGATCGTGGAGGCGCAGAAGCCGGTGCCCGGCATGTTCATCGTCGGCGGTGGCACGGTCGAGCTGACCAGCGGCGAGGACGTGGTCGGCGAGCTCGGGCCCGGCGAGTTTCTGTTCGCGACCAGCGTGATGGCCGCGTCCAAAGCGCCGATGGGCGCGCGGGCGGGTGCCGGCGGCGCGCTGCTCCTGTTCGCGGAGCGCCACGCGGCGCACGAGCTGATGCTCAGTGTACCGCCGCTGCTCGAGATCCTCGCTGGCTGACCGCCCGCTCGGAGCCCCCTTCGATCTCCCAGACCAGCGCCTGGTTGCCTTGCGCACCGGCGAAGCGCAGGCCGATCCAGCGCGCGCTCGGCGAGATCGTCGAGCGCCCGTCCGAGCGCGCTCGGGGGAAGCGGATGCGATACGCGCTGCGCCAGGGGGTGGTGTAGGGGAAGTAGGTGCGCTCGATGGCGCCCGGCTTCTTGATCGCTTCGATCTCGATGGGCGCCGTCTCGCTGCCTTGGTCGTCGATCAGTCGCACGATCCACGCCGGGCTGTCCGCCTTCAAGTCGCCCCACTTGTGCCGCTGAGCGTAGAGCGCGACGTAGAACGTGTGCGAGGAGCGGCTCTCGGCCAGCGAGCGCTCCAGCAGCGCTCGCCGCTGGTCCACCGTCAGGCGGTAGTCGTCCGCGTAGCGAACTACGTAGGCCCAGCGGAAGTCCCACGACTCCCAGGTCGCGGTGACGTTGAGCACGTTGTCCATCTCGGTGACGGTCACCAGCTCTTCGCTGCGCGTCCAGCGGTCGAGCACGATCTCGTAGTCAGTCGGCGCGTACTCGCGGGGCCCCTCGGCGAGCGGCACCTTCGGCTGCGAGCACGCAACGAGCGCGCAGGCGACGAGACAGAGGGCAAGAGCGCGCCGCGCCATGGTCCAGCGATCGTAGCGCCTCGTCGGGGTCATTTGTAGTTTGCGGCTCAGACCGGGCAGTCTTGGCGGGATCAGACTCGCGCCAGAACGCCGGACCCGAGCGCCGCCGCGACGACGCGGTGGGTGGCCGCGTGCCCGGGGCGCTCGGCGCGCACCCGCCCGCGAGGCGGCCCGCCGTACAGGTAGAGGTCGCCCATCAGATCGAGCAGCTTGTGCCGCGCGAGCTCGTCTTTGCCGAGCGGGGCCGCCGGCGGCAGCACGCGCCCCTCGGCGTCCAGCACCGCGACCGCGGCAGGATCGACGTGGCGCGCGCGCCCGTGGCTCCGCAACACCTCGCCGTCGCTCTCGAAGCCGAAGGTGCGGGCCGGAGCGATCTCGGTCAGATACCGCTCGGCGCTCGCGCCGTGCTCCGCGCGCTGGAGAAGGCCTGCGCCGAAGTCGACGACGACCTCGAGCGCCGGTGTGTCCCCCGGCTCGAACCGGTAGCGGCTGGCCCCGTCGCTGAGCTCGGCGTCCCGCGCGACCGCGAGCCGGGGCGGCCTGCGCTGGAGGCCGAGCGTCGCCAGCGCTCGCCCGAGCTCGAGCGCCCCACCGTCGAGCAGCGGCACCTCCGGTCCGGGCAAGCTGACCACCAGGCCGCTGCGGATCGACAGGCCCGCCAAAGCCGAGAGCAGGTGCTCGCAGAGATCCACGCAGTGCTCGCCGTGGTCGCTCCGAAGGCACACGCCATGATCGGCGCGGACCAGCACCAGCTCCTCGAGACTGGCCTCGTCGAGTCCGAGACGGAAGAGCAGTGGCCCGGGTCGCGCGTCGAAGCGTACGCTCGTGCGGGCGCCCGTGTGCAAGCCCCGCCCGTGGAGCTCGACGTAGCTCACTTGCCACGTATGTCGAAGACGCTGACCACCGCGATCAGCGCCAGCAGCATCAAGAGGCCAACCGCGTGGACGTGTGCCTCGATCTTCGCGTTCGGCCGCCGCCGCGTCACGGCCTCGTACGAGAGGAACATGAGCCGGCCGCCGTCGAGGGCCGGGAAAGGCAGGAGGTTGAAGCCGCCGAGATAGGCGCTGAGCAGGCCGAGCAAGAACAGGTACTCCGCGGGCCCCTGCTCCGCCGCCCGACTCGTCTCTTTGACGATGCCGACCGGGCCGGACACCTCGGGCTTTTCGCGTCCGGTGATCATGCGCCCGAGCCCGACCACCAGGGCCTCCACCACCTTCGCCGGGTGGACGATCGACTCCACGGCCGCCTCCTTCACGCCCAGGGCAGGGACCGCGGAGACGGGCCGCACGCCGATCTGCCCGCCGCCACCCTTGGCCTTGGGCTCGGGCACGACCTCGATGGTCTTCTGCTCGGCGCCGCGCTGGACGACGATGCTCATCTTCTTGTTCGCGCGGGGCAGCACCATCTCCGGGATCTGCTCCCAGCGTTCGATCTTGGTGCCGTCGATGCTGAGCACCTTGTCTCCGTTCGCGAGTCCGGCGCGCTCGGCGGCTCCGTCCTTCATCACCTGCACCTTCGTAGCCTCGCCGCCGATCAGGAACGCGACGAAGAAGAACACCGAGGCGAACAGGTAGTTGGCGAGCGGACCGGCTACGATGGCCGAGATGCGTCCGACCAACGAGGCGTTGGCGTAGCTGCCCTTGTCGTCGGGATCGACCTCCTCCAGCGGGTTCATCCCCGCGATCTGCACGTAGGCCAAGAACGGGATCAGCGCGACCTGGTAGACCGTGTCGCTGCCTTTGGGCTGGTGCCGCCAGAGCGCCGGTCCGAAGCCGATGCTGAAGCGGATGACGCGCATCCCGAACGCGCGTGCAGCGAGGAGGTGGCCGCCTTCGTGGATCACCATCAGGAGGGCGAGGCCGAGAATGCTGACGAGGATGGTCACCTAGGCTTTTCTATAGCCTCCCCGGCCTCGGCCTGCCATGTGGGACTCGGGGCGCTCGGGGATTTCTCCAGCGGGGAGGCTCAGAACGCGAAGGACGCTCCCAGGCTCAAGGCAGGGAAACCGACGCGCGCGGTCAGCGCGATCTTGTCGCTGAAGTGGAAGCGCGCGCCCCCGTACATCGCCGGCCGGACGCCCTTGGCGTTGCCCAGCCAAAGCCCGCCGCCTGGCTCGCCGAACACGCTCCAGCTACGGCTCAGCCAGAAGTTCCACTGCATGACGATGGGCACCCAGACCGCTTGGTGCTTGCTCTCGAACGCGATCCAGTCGAAGCCGAAGCCGAGGCCGACGGTGTTGTTGATCTTCTTGATGAAGCCGTTGTCGACGAGCTCGATGGTGCCGCGGAAGCCTGGACCATAGCCCTTGCCGGCCTTCGCCCCGGGCGGGTCGAAGCCGAAGAAGACGTGGGGCTCGGCCTCGAAGCTGTAGTCCGGGTGGCGGCCCGGCTGCTTGATCACCATCTCGTCGGCGTGCGCCGGTCTCGCGACCGCAGAGAGCGTCGTTGCCAGAGCGCAGGTGAAGACGGCCGTTTTCCGCATCCCGAACCTGGTTCTTACCGGACCCGGCGGCGATGTCGAGCCCCGTTGCCCGGCACGGCGCCCACTGCTAGCTTCCGCCCCCCCGAACCGGGGAGCCTGCCGGCGTTTGCCGCGGCTCGGCTCGCGCGCGCGCGGGCCCCCAAAGAGGTGTTTCCATGACTCAGCCCAATCTGCCCGGCGGCGGCGAACAACCCACCAACCTGCAGCTCCAAGGCGGCGCTGCCATCGTCGCGCCGGTGAGCGCGTTCCCCGGCGGCGTGCCGGGCAACGCCTTGATCGTGCTGCCTCTGTCCAAGCCGACGGACGAGCTGGTCGAGTCGATCAAGAAGGGCCCCGTTGCCATGGAGCTCGAGCAGATGTGGAAGCTGCTCGGCTTCAACGGCCCGGCCGTTCAGGTGCAGGACGCGGAAGGTCGCCCCATCGCCATCGGGCTCGAGGATCTGCTCTCGGGGCTCGAGAAGCACTGGAGCGAGAACAAGGACGACCTGAACCGCGGACGGCTGCTGGCGCAGGAGCTGATGAAGTACAACCGCTTCGATCGCGCCGAGAAGGTGCTCGCGAAGGTCGTCGCCTCCGGGGGCACCGGGGAGGACTGGCTCGGGCTCGGCGTCGCGCAGATGCAGCAGGAGAAGTGGGACAAGGCCGAGGGCACGCTGAAGGGCGCGCAGAACCTGGCGGCCGACAACCCTTACCCGGCGTTGCACCTGGCCAAGGTGATGAAGGGCAAAGGCGACAAGGCCGCCGAGCGCGAGTGGATCGAGCGCGCCATCACCGTGGACAGCGGCTGCGTGGACGCCTGGGCGTACCTGTTCGCGCACGTGCGCGAGAACGAGAACGAGGACGCGGCGCTCGAGGCCGTGACCAAGCTGGCGGACGCCGAGACGCACAAGCGTTCGGCGGCGCCCTACGTCGCGCTACAGGGCTTCTACTCGGGTGAAGAGAGCACGCGCGACAAGGCGCTCGAGCTGGCCAAGAAGGCCGTCGCGCGCAACGAGAAGGACTCTCTCGCGCTGATCTCGCTCTCCGCGCTGTACGGCCAGGCGGGCAAGCTGGACGAGGTGATCGGCCTGCTCTCGAAGCACGAGAACTCGATGATGGGCGACGTACGCCTCGCCAACAACTACTTCGAGGCCCTGTTCCAGGCCCGCCAGCTCGACAAGGTGACGAAGCTCTTGAACGCGCTGGCCGGCTCCTCCAACCGCGAGGTGAAGCAGTTCGCCATCGAGCGCTCGCGGGCCGTCGCGCAGTACCTCCAGCAGCAGCAGCAGCAGCTGGCCGGCGCGGTGAAGAAGGGCTGACTCCGCCGTCGTGGGCTCGGCGCACCTGCGCCCGCACGGAGATGTTGGCCGCGAGGCGTCCGCTCCGATGAAATTCGGGGCGTGAAGCCAGGAGACCTGGTCGCAGGTAAGTACCGCCTCGTTCGCCGCTTGGGGACCGGGGGCATGGCGGAGGTGTGGGCGGCGACCAACGTGCTCACGCAGCGCGACTTCGCCGTGAAGTTCATCCTGCCGGCGCTCGCCGACAACGGAGAGGCGATGGACCGCTTCTTCCAGGAGGCCAAGGCCGCCAGTCGGGTGCGGCACCCGAGCATCGTGGACGTGTTCGACGTGGGACACGCCCCCGACGGGCAGCCGTTCCTGGTCATGGAGCTCTTGGCCGGAGAGAGCCTGGAGTCGCGTCTGGCGCGCGAGGGTCGCCTCGACGCCCTGACCACCTGCGTGCTGTTGTCGCAGATCGCCCGGGCGCTGGAGCTGGCCCACCGCGCGGGCGTGGTGCACCGCGACCTGTCCACGGCCAACGTCTTCTTGACCACCGACGCCGAGGGTGGCGAGCCGCTGCCCAAGATCTTGGACTTCGGCGTGAGCAAGATCCTGACGCCGGGGCTCGGGGGTCGGGTCAAGACCGGCAACGGCGCCGTGCTCGGCTCGCCCGCGTACATGAGCCCGGAGCAGGCGCGCGGGGCCGAGAGCGTGGACGCTCGCACCGACGTGTGGACGCTGGGGGTGTTGCTCTACGAGTGCTCGAGCGGACGTCCGCCGTTTCGCGCGGCGAACTACAACGCGCTGATGCTGGCCATCGTCAGCGTCCCGCACGCGCCGCTCGGGCAGAAGGTGCCGCGGCTCGACGCGGAGCTCGCCGAGCTGGCGGAGAGCTGCCTGGTGAAGGACCGCGAGGCACGGACGCAGTCGGCGCTGGAGGTCGCCGAGCGGCTGGAGAGCGTGGCTCGAAGGCTCTCGCACCCGAGCCGCGTCGGCGGACAGAAGCGCCGCGCCACCGACCGGCTGTCGCTCAGCGCGCCGCGCGTCGTGGCCGGCAGCGTACCTTCCGGCGCGCGCCTGCCGGCCGGCGCGTTCCCCATGGGCGTGCGCTGCTGGCAGTTCATCACCCGTCGCGCACCACCGGCAGGGCTCATGGCAGGTGGCGCCATCGGTGGCACGGCCGTGGGTCTCGCCATCGGCGTGGCGCTGGCGACCAGCAAACCGCCCGAGGCGCGCCGACACGAGCCGCAGCCGAGCATCGCGGCGGCGCAACCGGCGCGGCAGCCGGAGCGCGCGCCGGAGCCTGGCGAGCCCGCTCGCGGGGCGACCCCCGGCGAAGAAGACCTGGTGAGCGCCACCGCCCGAGCGCTGGGCGTCAAGCAGGCTCGCGGTCATGCGACTCCGAAGCTCGCCACGCTGCCGCGCAAGAACCCTTACTGACGTCCCGCCCAATGGGCAGCTCCTGACGCGCCGTTGACAAGGTGCGAGGCGTCGCCCCATGCTCCGCGGGATGCGGCTCTGGATGGTGGCGGCTCTCGCGGGGTTCGCCGCGTGCGCCGAGCACGATCCGGAGATCGACCGGGTGGGGCCAGGGCCGATCCCCGACGCCGGGTCGAGCTGCAACCTGGAGCCCGACCCGAGCGCGGAGCTGCCCTGCGGGATCGAGAAGATCCTCGCGGCCCGCTGCCAGCGCTGCCACCAGACGCCGCAGAAGAACGGCGCGCCCTTCCCGCTATTGACCTGGAACGACTTGCTCCGCGACTACGGAGGACCGCTCTACGAGACGGCGTACAAGGCCGTGAAGAGCGACTTCATGCCGTATTGCGCTGCGGGTGGCACGTTCTGCGGAAACCTCGAGGGCGGGCCGGTGGAGCCGCTCTCGGCGGAGCAAAAGGCGACGCTGCTCGCCTACCTGAAGTGCCCCGAGCCAGCCTACGGGCAGAGCTGCTCGCCCTGAATTTCTGCGAATTTCGCGCCGCGGGACAGGCAACGTCCGACCGAGCGCGCCGATCAGTTGACATCTGAACAGCCGCACAGTATCTGTCGGACATCGATGCTCGGCGCGGTGCCGAGACCACCCGTCGGTGGGAGTCTTCAGGCTCCCAACCGCACGGAGTCGTGTTCGAAGAGACCAGGTTTCGGGAGGCGTGATGATGGACCAGAAAGAGAAGAGCAAGGCGCTCGAGCTCGCAATTGCCGGCGTCGAGAAGGAGTTCGGCAAGGGCGCCATCATGCGTCTGAAGGAAGGCGAGACCATCGGCGGCGACGTCACCGTGATCCCGACGGGCTCGCTGGGTCTCGACGTGGCGCTCGGCATCGGCGGCTATCCGCGCGGCCGCATCGTGGAGATCTTCGGGCCGGAGTCGAGCGGCAAGACGACCCTCACCCTGCATGCCATCGCCAACGTGCAGCGCGCGGGTGGTGTCGCGGCCTTCATCGACGCCGAGCACGCCCTCGACATCAACTACGCCAAGAAGCTCGGCGTGAAGACCGACGAGCTGCTCGTGAGCCAGCCCGACTACGGCGAGCAGGCGTTGGAGATCGGGGAGATGCTGGTGCGCTCCGGCGCGGTCGACCTGGTGGTGGTGGACTCGGTGGCGGCCCTGGTGCCCAAGGCCGAGATCGAAGGCGACATGGGCGACTCCCACGTCGGACTGCAGGCGCGGCTGATGAGCCAGGCGTTGCGCAAGCTGACCGGCTCGGTGTCGCGCTCGAACTGCATGTTCTTCTTCACCAACCAGATCCGCATGAAAATCGGGGTCATGTTCGGCAGCCCCGAGACGACCACGGGCGGCAACGCGCTCAAGTTCTACGCCTCGGTGCGGCTCGACGTGCGCCGCATCGGCGCCATCAAGGAAGCCTCGACCCAGCCCGGCAAGGACATGCAGGTGGTCGGCAACCGCACCCGCGTGAAGGTCGTGAAGAACAAGATGGCGGCGCCGTTCCGCGAGTGCGAGTTCGACATCCTGTACGGTCAGGGCGTGTCGCGCTCCGGGGAGGTGCTCGACATGGCCACGGACGCCAACATCGTGCAGAAGAGCGGCTCCTGGTTCGCGCTCGACGGCGAGCGCATCGGGCAGGGGCGCGACACGGCGCGGACCTACCTGGAGCAGCACCCGGAGCTCTTGACCAAGGTCGAGTCCAAGGTGCTCGAGCTGCACGGGGTCAAGCGCCGGCTCATTGGCGACGCACCGGCCGCGGCCGGCGGCGACACCCAGGGCGACGAGAAGGCGGGAGCCAACGGCAGCTCCAAGGCGGCCCCCGGCCCCGCGCAGAAGCGCCCGGTCGCGCAGCGCCCCAGCTGAGAGCTCTCCAGAGTCCCCGCCGGCGGTGGCGCGACGGTACGGGCCGCGCCGCCGCCGGGCTTCATCCCCGGCTGTCCCGCGGGACCGCGTGCGTCCACAGGCTGTGGATAACCCGTTGAAAAGGTCCGGACGACCCGGGGACGGCTCGACGCGAATCCGGGCCGAGTTGACCGCTCGGCAGACCGGATCCCGAAGCCCGGCGCGTACTTAGGACGACTCTGCAATCGGGGTCCGTCGCCCCGTGCAATTGCTCGAAATCAAAGACCAAACTTCCGTTCCTTGACGCATCGGATCGCGACCCTTACCGAGTGATCTGTGGCTGCCCGTCGTGCCCTGAGCTTTCCGTGGATCGTCGCTCCGGCGCGACTCGCGAAGGGCCGTCCGGCGGTCGGGCACGCGCCGCGCATGGCTCCCTCGGCGGTGCGCATCCCACACCCGCAGCAAGTCGAGCTGCCGCTGCGCTTCAGCGGAACCGGACCGCAGATCTTCGTCCACGAGGGGGCGCGCCAGGCCCTCGAGCGGCGCCTGAACCTGGCCTTCGGCGGCCTGGTTCAGCTCTCGGTCACCGACAACCGGCGCCGGATGGTGACCCGCACTCAGGTCAACGGCGTGCTCAAGGTCCGGGTTCACATGATGTTCCTGGACGCCTCCGAGCGGGTAGTGGACGCCCTGGTTCGCTACGTGGTGGACGGTGACCGCGACGCCTCCGAGATCGTGGGCTCGTTCATCGAGTCGAACGCCCATCGCATCCGAGCCGTGCAGGCGGCGCGGGGGCCGCTCCGGCCCCGCGGTCGCGTCCACGACCTCTACGCGATCCTGACCGAGGTCAGCCAGCGCTACCTGGGCTCGTCGGCCCCGCCGGACGTGCTCATCACCTGGGGCAAGCACACGCACCCGGCGGGTGGGCCACGAAAGACGATCAAGCTCGGCAGCTACAGCGCGACGGAGCGCTTGATCCGGGTCCACCCCGCCATCGACAAGGACTGGGTGCCCCGCTACTTCGTCTCGTACATCGTCTACCACGAGCTCTTGCACCACGTGGTCCCGAGCGTGAAGGAAGGCGGCCGCGCGCTCCTGCACTCCGCCGAGTTCACGCGGCGCGAGCGCGAGTTCCGGCACTACGAGCGCGCGATGGATTGGGAGCGCCGGCACATCCACCGGCTGTTGAAGACGCGCTGAGGGTTTCGCTGTCTTCGCGCGGCGTTCAAATCTCGAGCGCCAACCCCAGCATCCAGGTGTTGGTCCCGACGTTCATCTGGTCGCCGCTCGCGCCGAGCTGGCTGCGGTACCATTCCATGAAGAAATAGCTGTTGTTCACGCCGGTGGTGGAGTCCATCTCAACCGCGCTGGTCTGATCGATGACGTCCAGGAGCAGCATGCCGCCCAGCGCCCACTGGATGCCGTAGGAAGCGCCGCGCCCGGCCGTGCCGTCGTCGCCGTGCGCCGTGCCGTCGCCGTCGCTCGACCACCACAGGGCGTAGCCGAAGCCCGCCTTCGCGTAGGGCACCAGCGGCACGAAGGTCTCCTTGGCGAGGACATCCACGCGCAGCACGCCGACCAGGTACATGGGCATGACGTTGAGCGTGGTCGTCTGCGCGGAGCGGTTGCCGCTGCCGTCGGCCAACAGGGCGTCGGCGCTGGAGCGGGTGTAGCCCCAGCCGAAGCCCGGACCGAAGCTGCCGAAGTGCGGCACGCGCAGCGCTTGCCAATCCACCTCGAGGCCGATCAGGTAGCGGTTGTCTCCGCCGAAGGTGTCGTCGAAGGGCTTGGCGCCGCCGAACTCGGAGTCCACCTCCGGGCGGTATGGCCCGAAGCGCAGCTCGAACGCAGCGTTTTGCGGCGACTCGAACTGGTGGCGCCGATCGAGCCCGCCGTAGGGGCCGAGCTCGTCGGTGCCTTGCGCGGTGGCGGTCGCGCTCCAGGCGAAGGCGGCGAGCACGAGCGCCGCGGACGATCCGAGCTTCATCCCTGGCGCCTCCGCCGGCGAACGAGCCACGCGCCGAGCGCGAGCCCGGCGAGGGCGAGGCTCGCGGGGCTGGGATCGGCGCCGATGGCGCAGAAGCCCCCGCCGCCCTTGCCGCCGGCGCGCCGGTACAGCTCGAAGAAGTCGTCCACGGGCTGAGGGCTGCCGCAGGCGACGGAGGAGAGCGGGCCGGAATTGCCGACGCGATCGAAGCCGGCCACCGCGACCGCGTAGTTGACACCGTTCAGAAGCCCTTTGGCCTCGGTGCTGGTATCGGTCTTGCTGGTCACCGAGCCGCACTGGTAGGCCGAGTCGGGGCGCTCACCCGGGACGAGGGCGGCGGACGGGCAGTTCGGGTTCCCGCCTCCGCCGCCGCTGCCTCCGCTGCCGCTGGCGCCTCCGCTCCCTGCGGCGTCGCTGGTCGCGTCCGCGGCGGCGTCGCCGCTGGTGCCGCCGCTGGCAGCGTCCGTCGCGGCGTCCGTCGCCGTGGCGCCGGCGAGGCCTGCGTCGGCCATCGGCGAATTCGCCGGGGCCTGCGCGCCCGGCTTCGGATCGCAGTAGACCCGGTAGCCGATCAAATCCGAGGCCGTGGAGGCGCTCCAGCTCACGACGAGCAGGTCCTCGCCGATGCCCGCGCTGACGTTGCCCGGCGCCGGGGGACCGACCAGATCGTAGGTGGTCTGACGCGTGGCGGGTGCGCCCACGGTCACCGGCTGACCCGTGCCGTCCACGAGCAGGAAGTAGAAAGTGACCGCCTGGCCGTCGCTGGGGGCTCCGCTGTCGTCGCAGTCCGCGAGCGTGCCCGAGCCCTGACCCCAGGTCCCGTCGGTGGACTTGTTCTGCGCGATCACGTCTTGCGCGCGGATCGTCACCTTCTGCGTCTCGAGCTGCGCGCTGGTCTTGAAGACCTGCCAGCAGGTCGGCGAGCTGCCGAGCCGCGCCTCGTAGGCAGTGCAGTCCGCGCTCGAGCCGACCCAGACCTCGAGCGAGTAGCCGACCGCCTTGACCAGCGTGGTTTCGAAGTAGAGCTCGTCGTCACCCGTGCAGTCCGAGTAGCTGATCCAGTTGGGCTCCTTGTCGCTGGTGCGAAAGCCGAGCTTGCGCGTATAGGCTTCCTTGACCGTCACCGTCTGCGCGAGCGCGGTCGAGCTGGCCGCGAGCAGCAGCGCGGCCGAGACCAGGCACTTCTGCATAGAGCGGTGTCGCCTGAGAGCCATGTCGGTGCCCCTTTGAGCACACAGCGTGCCACGCTGCAAACCGAACGCCACGCGGGTTTTTCCGTAGATGCTCGGGGAAGCTGCCGGACAGGCTGTCTCGGCCTCCGGCGGGGCTGCCAAACTGGCAGGCGGTGATACCGTGTGCGGCGTGTCGCCCTCCGTCGGTCAGCGCCTGCTCGGTCGATACCGCGTCGAGTCGGTTCGCGATCTCGGGACGGGGGTCGAGGTCGGCGCGGCCCTGGATGAGGCCGGCGCGAGCCTGAGCTTCCTGGCCGTGGCCGTTCCCGGCGCGACCCCGCGCGACGTGAAGCAGCTCCTGGCGGATCAGGATCGCTACCGCATCGGGGCTCAGGGCATCGCGCGTCCCGTGGACGTCGGGTTGGAGCAGGATCTGCTGGTTCTTGTCTACGAGCGCCGATACGGGGAGACCCTCAGCGACTGGATCGCGCGGGGCCCGAGCAGCGCGGCGTCCGCCGGCAACGCGTTGACCAGCATCGCCGCGGCGCTCGGTCCGCTCCACGATCAGGGCATCGCGTTCGGATTGCTCGCGGCCGATCTGGCGCGCATCGGGCCGGAGGGTGTCAGCATCGAGGGTTTCGCGCTCGACGCGCTGGTGCGCACGCTGGCCGGCGACCGCGCAGCGGTGTCGATGTCGCCCGAGGCCGCGCGCGCGCCGGAGCAGGCGAGCTCGACGCCGGGGCCGGCGAGCCCCGCAGCCGACGTGTATGCGCTCGGCGCGCTCGCGACCCAGCTCGTGATCGGCAGAGCGCTCTCACCGGCTGACGCGCGGCCGACCCCGCGCGCCTGTGGCGTGGACGTGAGCGACGACGTCGAGGCGTTGATCTCGAAGGCCGTGGCGCGCTCGCCGGTGGCGCGGCCCGGCGACGTGGTGCGCTGGGCCCAGGAGCTCGCCGAAGCGCTCCTGCGTCCGCACGTGCCGCTCGCGCCAGCTCCGGTGGCGGCGGAAGCCCCAGCGCCCGATGCGCCGCCGCCGTGGGCCGCGCCGCCCGAGCCCGCGCCGCAGGTGGCGGTAGCGCCCGAGCCCCCGGCGGGGCAGCCGCCGGTGACGCGCCCTCCGCCACCGCCAGCCCCGCGGGACTCGATGCCGCCCTCCAAGCGGAAGGGCGAGAGCGCGCTCTGGATCGTCGCGCTGGTGGGCGGGGTGTTGCTGATGCTCGCCGGCGTGGGCGGGCTGTTCGCGTATTCGCTGTGGCGGGGCACACCGACGGGCACGACGTCGCCCGCGCCCAGCGCCACCACGCCGCCCGTCGTCCCGCCGCTGCCCGAGCCAGCGCCGGCCACCCCGGATGCCGGTGCCGATGAGGACGCTGGGCTCGCCGCAGCAGAGCCGGACGCGGCGGTGCCGCTGCCCGCCGTGGGCACCCGCGTCGCGAGCGCCTCCGATTTGGACTCGCCGCTGCCCTTGCCGGCGGACGTGCCGGTGTGGGGCAGCGAGAAGGCGTTGGTGACGCTGGTCCTGTTCGGCGATCTGGAGTGCCCGCACACGCGCCGGGCCTACCGCGCCATCGAGTCGATCCTGCGCGCTTTTCCCGACGAGGTGCGCGTCGCGTTTCGCCACCGCCCGCTCAGCATCCACTCCCGGGCCAAGGACGCAGCGCGGGTGGCCGTGGGCATGCGCCGCGAGCACGGCGACGCCGGCTTCTGGCGCTTCGTCGCCCAGGCCGCGAGCACCACCGACGACGCGAACCGCATCCTGCTCGCCAGATGGGTGAAGGCCGCAGGTGGCCAGGAGAGTCGCATCGAGACCTGGCTCGAGCAGAGCGAGACCGAGAACGAGGTCGGGCGCGATCTGCTCCTGGCCGGCCTGTTCGACGTGCGCGAGACGCCCACGCTGTTCGTCAACGGCGCGCGCGTCGAGGGCTTCACGACCTACGACGACTTGAAGCGCACCATCGAGCGAGAGCTCGGGACCGCGCGCAGCGTGCTCGCCCTGGGGACCTCCCTCTCCGAGCTCTACGCCACGCGCGTGCGCAAGAACCTGATCGGGCTCGGCAAGGACGTCGCGGAGCGGACCTGCCCGCCGATCGCCGGCTCGCCCGTCCGCGGTGCGGCGGACGCCCTGGTCACCGTGGTCGAGTTCTCCGACTTCGAGTGCCCGTTCTGCCGGCGCGTCCAGCCGGCCCTGGACACGCTGCTGGCCCGCCACGGCGGCGACCTGCGCATCGTGTGGAAGAACTTCCCGCTCGACCACCACCGGCGCGCACGGCCCGCCGCGGCGTTCGCCCTGGAGGTGTACGAGAAGGGTGGTCCGACCAAGTTCTGGAAGGCCCACGACCAGCTCTTCGGGAGCCAGAACGATCTCGGCGACTCGGGCCTCTCCGCCATCGCCGGGGTGCTGGGCATGCCCGCCGAGCCGCTCCTCGAGGCCTCGCGGCAGCGGGCGCGCGACCCGAAGATCGACGCCGACGCTCGCCTGGGCCAGAAGCTCGGCGTGCGCGGCACGCCGGCGTTCTTCGTGAACGGCCGCCTGCTGAGCGGCGCGCAGCCGCTGGAGCGCTTCGAGTCCCTGGTCAAGGAAGAGCTGGAGAGCGCCCGGAACCTGGTCGCGGGGGGAACGCCTCGAAGTCGGGTCTACGACGCGCTCTGCGGCGTCCGCTGAGACGCGCCCGTGTTAGGAGAGAAGGCTCCGGAGTCGAGCTTGGCGGAGGGAGCGGCAGCGGGTGAGGTGATGCAGCGGGCGTCGGTGCCGCCGCCGCGCGCGTCGGTGCCGCCGGGCGCGCGCTCCCTCAGGTCCATCGACGTCCTGATGCAGAGCGAGGAGGCCGCGCGTGCCCGCGTGTTCTTCCGCAGCCTCGCGGTCATCATGGTCGTGCTGGAGGCCGCCCTGCCCATTCTGCCCGGGGCCGACTGGTTGCGCGCCACGACCGCCGTGCTCGCGGGCGCCGTGCTTCTGGTCTCGCTGGTCACCCTCTACGTGCTCCGCCACGACGCGCGCTGGACCCCACGCTTGATGGCGACCGTCGGCATCGTGGACGCCGTCTTGGGGGTCGGGGTCATCTACTACTTGGGAACCTTCTCGGCCGCCGCCGCGGTGTTCACCGTCGGGCTCTACTTCTTCGGGCTCTCGAGCAGCAGAAACGCTGCGATCGCGGTCTACGTCGCCGGGTCCGGGCTCTACCTCGGGGTCTCCGCGGGCATCGCTGCCGGCGTTTTCCCGGACGAGAGCCTCTTCTCCGCGAGTCACGCCGACTCGATGTCGCGTTGGTATCGCGTCTTGATGATGCAGCTCGTCTTCGGCATGACGTTCTACCTGGCGCGCAGCAGCCGGCGTGCCACCGAGGCCGCGATGGAGGGCGCGCAGCAGATGCGCCGTACGCTGAAGCAGCGCGACGCCCAGCTGACCGAGGCACGGAACGAGCTCGACTGGGCGCTGCGCACCGGCGAGGGCTACATGTCCGGCCAGGGCATGGGCAACTACCAGATCGACGAGCTGATCGGCCGCGGGGGCATGGGCGAGGTCTACGCCGCCCGCCATCTGGAGACCGGGCGGAGGGTCGCGCTGAAGCTCTTGCACCCGAACATGGTCGAGAACCAGGAGTACGTGCAGCGCTTCATGCGCGAGGCCCAGGCCGCGGCCGCGGTGCCCAGCGAGCACGTGGCGGAGGTCTACGAGCTCGGGTTCACGCCCTACGGCGGGCCTTTCATCGCGATGGAGCTGCTCGACGGGCACGACCTAGCCTGGTACTTGCGCCGCACGCCAGCCCTACCGCTGGAGACCGTGGTCACCATGGTCGAGCACGCGGCGCGGGCCCTCGCCGCGGTGCGCGAGGCGGGCGTGGTCCACCGCGACCTGAAGCCGGCGAACCTGTTCCTGGTGGACTCGCTGCCGCAGAAGTGGAAGGTGCTCGACTTCGGCCTCTCCAAGATCCAGGGCGGAGTCGCGCTCACGCGAGAGGTCGCCGTCGGGACGCCGCAGTACATGCCGCCGGAGCAAGCCCAGGGCCTGCCGGTGGACCACCGCGCGGATCTGTACGCCCTCGCCGCCATCGCCTACCGCGGCATCACCGGGCAGCCCCCCTTCGTGGGCGAAGACATCGGGCCGCTCCTGCTCGACGTGATCTACACCCAGCCGCAGCAGCCCGGGCTCTACACCAAGATCCCGGTGGAGGTGGAGCTGGTGCTGGCCATCGCGCTCGCCAAGAAGCCGGACGACCGCTTTCCGAACGTCGAGAGCTTCGCGGCGGCGCTGCGCGCCGCTTCGACCGGGGACCTGGACGAGGCCACGCGCTCCAGAGGCTGGCAGCTGGTGAAGCTCTTCCCCTGGGGCTCGACGCGGCGGCGCGCGGGCCGCGGCTGACTCACATGCGGATTTCGACGTGGGTCTGCCGGCGCAGGCCCTCGATCCAGGTGCGGCGGGCCTTGCCCATCTTCTCCAGGTAGACCCGCTCGCCGAGCTCGTTCTTTGCTTCCTCGAAGCTCGGCAGCTCGGTCTCGTCGCGTTCGATCAGCTTGACCACGAAGAACGAGTCGCCGACGCGCACGGCGCCCGAGACCTGACCCGGCTCCAGGTTGATCAGCGCCGCATCCAGGGCAGGCGCGAGGCGGCCGGGCTGAAGCCGCCCGAGCTCGCCGCCGCGGTCGCGCGTGCCGGCGTCGTCGGACTTTTCCCGGGCCAGCGCGGCGAAATTCGAGCCAGAGCGCGCCTGAGCCGCCAGCGACTCCGCGAGCGCGCGCTTCTCCTTGGCGGTGGCCTTGTCCCCGGCGGGTGCGTCGATGCGGATCCACGCGGCGCGGAAGCCGAGCTTCCGGCGCTCGTCCATGGTCAGCCGCCGGTACATGGTGCGAACGTCCTCTTCGCTGACGCGGATTCGCCCCTGCACGCGCAGGTTGAGCAGCTTGGCCTCCAGCACCTGACGGCGGATCTCGCCGCGATAGGCCTTCTCGTCGAGGCCCGACTTGGCGGCCTCGGCGATCAGCTTGTCCACGCTCAAGCCGTTCTGCGCCGCGACGCGGCCGATGGCGTCGTCCACCTCTTTGGCGTCCACCACGATCTTCGAGCGATTGGCGGCGCGGAACTGAAGCTCCTCGTCCACCATGCGCTCGAGCACGTTCTTGTAGGTCTGCGAGATGGCCGCGTTGCGCTGGGCGCCGGGGGGGACCTCGGCGTGGATCTTGAGCATGAAGGGCTTGGCCCGGTCGCGCACGTCGCTGAGCAGGATGGCGCGCTCGCCGACCACGGCGACGACCTTCTCGACCACCGTGGCCCGAGCCGGGCGCGCGCTCACGCCGAGCGCGAGGGCGCAGGCGAGCAGGGTGGGGGCGAGGCGGAGGCGCATGGGGAGCGAGTCGTTTATCACAGGCACCTGGGGGAGCAAGACTTCGCGACCGCCGTCCAGTCTCGATCGGTTCTCCGCGAGTCGAGCTGGGTCGCCACCACCGGCGGGGAAGTGGTGACCCGGGGACGGGGCGGTGGAGAGGTACTGGGCCGCACAGGAGCAAGTGCCATCGAGCCTCTACGGGGGCAGGAGCCCGAGGGCGGTGATCGACGCGGAGTCTGTCAAAGAGCAGGTCGGCGCGAAGGCCTCGGCACGGGTCACGCAGGCGCCGGCGGGAGCCGGCGGTCACTCGAGTTTCGAGGGGTCTCTGCGGTGGCCTTGACTGTGCAGAGCCAGATGTCGCGCATCAGGTCGCGCCAGGGCCGCCTACGCTGTTCGTCGCTGCGCAAAGTCACCCCGCGCCAGAGCGCGAGCAGCGTGTATGCGATGCGCCGCAGCACCATCACGACGACCGTGGCTCGCGGGTTCTGTTCGATCCACGGATGATGGTCCTCGGCGAAGGCGCCATCGAGAAGCTGATGGGCAGTCTCGACGCCCCAGTGGCGCCGTACGACGAGCAGCCACTCGGCATCGGTGAGACGAGAGCGTGGCAAGCTGGAGACGAAGTAGCGGTTGTCGTTCGCGACCCGGACGCCATTGGAGTCGAGGGTCTCGACCTCGACGCGGAGCACGGTCCTGAGATGCTCCCAACCTTCCGGCGCGGCAAGGGCTTCACCGAGGTAGATGCGCCGCACGACGGAGCGACTGTGGTCGAGATCCGTGCTGGTGGCGGCGGCCTGGTCAGGCTCCAGGCCACCCATCCAGCGCACGGCCTCGGTGTGGAGGGAGGGTTGGGTGCTCTTGACGGCAAACAGGTAGTGAAGTCCGAGGTCGCGCACCGCCCGAGCGCCAGCGACGCCCGCGTGGGTTGCGCGGGTCGCGGACCTCGTCGAGGCGCGCGTCGCCGAAGCGTTTGACGAGCATGCCGATGACTCTGCGTTGAGTGCGACCTGTTCGAGGCACAGATGAGCTCCTTTCCTTCGTCCGCATGCGTGCCCACGGCGCTGCCGCTGACAATGACCACCAAGGGCAATCCGTGCACACCCCATTCGACGTGGGGTGTGCCCGAACCGTCTCACGGTGTGAGAATGGCGAGCGTCGCGCGAAGCATCGGCTCGAGCAGCGGCTCCACCTCGCAGAGGCGCGCTTGCTCGACGGCTCGCCGCGCGTCCGCTCGCTTGAACCCCATCCGAACCAGCGCTCCGAGCACCTTTTCGGACACGCCGCCCTCGGGCGCGGGCGTCGGCGCTGGTGGCGCCGGTGGCGTGCTCTGTCTTCGCCTCGCTCGCGCCTCCGAGATCTCGTTCTGGATGTGGTCCTCACCGAAGACCTGGCGCGCTCGGTGGGCGTTGTGAGGTCTGCAAAGCAAGCAGCAGTTGTCCACCGTCGTGGGCCCGCCCTTCGCGAACGGGTCGATGTGCTCGATGGTCAAGAAGCGCGTCGCCGAACACCGCCGCCCTTCGGCGTCGGTGAAGGTGCACTGGTCGCCGTCCCGCTCCCTGACCGCTCGCTGGACTTCCACCGGAACGTGCCGCGAGCCCGGCTTCGTCTCGCGGCGCTTGCGGGGCTTGCCCGCGCCGGCGCGGCGCTTCGTCTCCCGCTCGATGAGCAGGTCCAGCGCGCGCTCGAGGATCGTCGCGAGGTCGCCGCTGGGCACCGTGTGGCTGAGCAGCGCCCGGGCCTGCTCGAGCTTGTCGCGGAACGCAGCGTGGGCGCTGAATTCCACGCGAACGCTCTCCGGCGAGAGCGGCTCGACGCGAGGGCGAGGCGCCTGGGCCGGCGGGGCCGGGGTACCTGCCCCGGACCATGTGGACAACTGCCCTTGTACCGGCTCGGGCGTGACCGGGGTGATGGTCGGCGGCACGGCCGGCCGCGGGAACCAGCGGGCGAGCAGCTCCTCGAGCTGTCGCTTGGACTTCCCTCGCGCCTCGGCGAGGAGCTGCTCGGCGTTGTCGTCCGTCAGGTGGCCGGAGAGCAGGAACAGCCCCGTCAGGTGGAGCTCGCCGCTGGCGAGGTCATCGAGCACCTGGGGGAACTGCTGGGCCAGGCGGGCCACACGCACACGCTTGGTCGCGCTGTCCTCGGAATAGCCGAGGCGCTCGGTGCAGTAGGCGAAGAGGGAGGAACACGCATCGAAATAGACAGTCCGGCCGAGCCGGAGGAACTCGCTTCCGGTCTGCCGCAGTCGCGGAATCGCTGTCGGTGGTGTGGCGTGGAACGGGAACAACACAGCCTGCGGCGGTCGAGCTCTGCCAGGTGGAAGATGACGTTGGCGCACGCCGACCGCTCCGAGCTCACGGCGGCCGAAAGTCGCTCGCGGAGCTCGTGGTCGGAGACCGAAGAGAGAGCGTTCATGCTTTCTGGCATATCACGCGATTTTTCGAGCTCGCTGCTGACACGCTGAGCGCGTTTCGGGCATCTGAACGCGTCGCGCGTCGTCGCGCGCACGAACGCGCACGAGCGCGTCACCACGCGCGAGCGAGAGGCCCTCACCCGCGTGGTCGTCGAACGCGAACGCGCGTCGCTCGAGAATGCGTCAAGAGAAATCGACGTCTCGATGCTCTTTCCTTCAGGTCACCGTACGCTGAAACGCTGCTCGCACGCCCGCAAACAAACGGGCGTGCACGGGATGCCCTTGGTGGTCTTTGTCAGCGGCAGCGCCGTGGGTCCGGAAGCTGCGCGTCGAGCTCGAGTCCGATGGCGCTCCCTCCAGGCAGCTGCACGCAGTGCCGCACTCGCGGTCATCGAGCTCTGCGTCGTGCGCTCGACCGCTGCGCCGACGCCGCCAGCGCTTCACCAACGCCCGGCGCCGCCCGAGAGCCACGCCCCGACCTCCAGCGCCGGCCCGTCCTGTCGAGTGCGAATTTGCGCCTGCTCGCGCGCCGTGCCCGTGACCGTCCTCAACTCTTCGAGAACGCGTCGCTTCTCAACCTCTGTCCGGCCCAACTACCGAAGGGGCTCGAACGCACCATAGTCTTGCCGACCTCGGTGCCGACCGACCGCCGAAGCCTACCCGATGCCACCCGGTTTCATCCAACGGGGTCCGCGGCCCGCGGATGGAGAACTACCGAGCGGGACTGGACCGCCGTCACCGGCGCATGTGGGCGCGATCTGCGGTCGTCACGTAGAAGTCCCGCGGCCAGTGGCGCAGGTACTTGACGCTGACGACCTGCGCGCCGTCGTCGGGGTCCACGCCGTCGGTCAGTGTCCCCACCACCCGCACCAGCGAGCCGGCGCTGACGCTCTTCTGGCCGATGTCGTCCTCGCCGGAGAGCTTGGCCAGGGCGTGCACGACGGCGTGCTCGCGATCGCCGACGGTCACGCGGCAGCTGTCTTCGTCTGCGGTGTCGCAGAGGTTCCGGGGCTCGAGCGTGCGCACGCTGAGCGTCAGGTCGGCGTTGCCCCCGGGGCCCGGATGGCGCGCCTTCACCACGCCGAACAGCGTGACGGTCTTGCCCTTCCACTCGTCGGGAGCGCGTTGCGCCATCACCGGGTCGTACTCCCTCGCGCCCTTGGTCGCGGCTTCTTCGTCGCCGAGCGGGGCGTATACGCGGCTGTGCCCGTACATGCCGGGAGAGTGACAGCTCGCGAGAGCGAGAGACGAGAGCAAGAGAAGACGGCCGAACATGGCGCCTGGCAGTATCACGCCGTGCGCGAGGGAGCTACCCACCCGAAGAGGGCGCGGCGCGCGCGGGCAGATCGCCGCGGCGGCGCCTGCGCTTGGGCTCGAAGCGCCGGAACGCGCGCAGCCCGAGCTCGAGCGCCAGGAGCACCAAGAGAAGCAGCGCGACGTCCGACGACACGTCGACTTCGTTCTGGACGCCGCCGGTGACCACCCGCTCGTCGGCCTGGTCCGGCTCGCGGGGCGCGTCGGTGATCTCGCTCGCCTCCAGCGTGACGACGCGTCGCTCGGCGGCGCCGTCCAGGCTCACGCGGTAGCGGCCGACGAGCTCCGGAGTGAAGGTGCGCTGGGCCTCCGAGCCGCCACCGGAGGTCTCGGACTCGAGCTTTCCTCCCGGCCCCTCGATCTCGACCCGGGCTGCTGCCGGGAAGCTCCACGTCGTGCCGGCCACGCTGCGCCGCGGTCCCGCGCGGCGCTCGGCCTGCTCCACGACGTGCTCGAGCAGCGCCAAGAACCCCGGCCGGAGCGCCAGATCGCTCTGGTCGGGAGAGGTGGGCAACGCCACCGCGAGGGCGAGCCCGCGACCGAGCTTCTGCTCCGCCAGGAAGGGCTGCCCATCGTCCCAACGGGCCAGTACGGCGGCACCCGTCGGCAGCGCGCTGTCGAGGCGCGCGCGGCCTCTCGGCGCCAAGCTGGAGAGGCTCGCACCTGGGGCACCGAGCCAGGCGATGCTGGCGGCGTCCACGCCCTTGGCTTTGGTGAGCTCCCATGACAGCGCGCCGCGCGCGAAGGGCTCGAGCGTGGTTCCGAGCTGCACGCTCTCGGCGCGCGGTCCGAGCCACGCGACGGCCACGCCCCCGCGCTCCAGCCACTCGACCAGGGCGGCGCGGGCCTCCGGTGCGAGACCCGACGGGTCGTCGAGCAAGAGGGCCGCCAGGCCGCTCAGCTCCCTCGCCTCTTCGGGCAAGGTGGTGAGCGGGCGCACGCTCACGTCGTGCGCCAGCGCTTCCAGCGCTTGCTCGACGACCGTCGCGCCTCCGGTGGTGGCGCTGGCGGTCGCCAGGTCGGAGAGCACGCCGACGCCCAAGCTCCGAGACTCCGGCGCCACCGGCGCCTGGTCGTCGTGCGCGATGGCGTCCTTGCCGGACAGCCGCGCGTCTAGGCCCACGCTCAGGATGGACGGCTCGAGCGAGACGTTCTGCTCACCCGCTCGCGCGTCGAGCTTCGCGCTCGCGACGAGCTCGCCGGCCTTGGCCTTGGGTGCGTCCGTGCCCGCGTCCGTGTCGCTTCGCGCCGGCTCCCCGTCGCCGACCACCAGCTCCAGGGAGCGCCCGCGGGCGGCCTGCGCCGAGGAACAGGCGATCGTCACGCTGACGCGCCGCCCGCGGCTCTCCGCCGAGACCACGGCGCAGTCGTCGGCGGGCTTGCGGATCTCCGAGAGCGGAGCCCACACCGGCGGTTCGCCACTTGGCAGCGGACCCCCGGCGAAGTCGCTCAGCAGCACCACCTTGCGATCCACGTGGGGCAGCGCCTTCACCGACGAGCGTCCCAGCTGCACCGCGGACGACAGATCCGTGGGGCGGTCCGTGACCCGCAGCTGGGAGAGCGTGCGCTTGGCCGCGGAGAGATCCGTGGTAGCCGAGAGCGCCAGGCGCGCCGGAGCACCGCCGAGGACGATGGCCACGGCGTCGCCCTCCCGGGCCGCAGCCAGGAGGTCCCGGGCGCCGCGGAGCGCGAGCTCGAAGCGCGTGGCTCCCGACGCCGTCGCTGCGCGCATGCTGAGCGAGTCGTCCACGATGATGGCCAGGGCGACCGAGCCGCCGCTCTCGCGGGCGATGGACAACCGCGAGCAGCGCACCAGCGGCGTGGCTCCGAGGACCGCCAGCGCCAGCACCATCAGCGCCCGGACCGCGAGCAGCAAGCGGTCTTCGAGCCGACTGCGCTGGCGCGCGACCGGCTCCGCCACCGGCACCAGGTGGGCCGGCGGGAACTCGCGCTCCTCCGCCCGCGAGCGGCGCAGCAAGTGCGCGACGAAGGGCACCACGACCAGCGCGCCGATGGCGAGGGCGAGGCCCACCACGAAGCTCATCGCTCGCCTCCGCGGGCACCGAGCACGATCTCGCGGACGGCGGTCACCGGGTCGTCCGAGGTCACGCACTTGATCAAGCGCCCGCCGCTCGCCGCCAGTCGGTCGTCCCAGCTCTGGGCGATGCTCTCCAGTCGGGCCAGGTACCCGTCACGCACCAGGCTGGCGTCGGTCTCGACGTGGACCTCGCCTTCGCTCGCGTACAGACGCACCGGTCCCTCCATGGAGAAGGTCGCCTCGAGGGGGTCGAGCACGCGTACCGCGATCAGCGTGCGACCCATGGACGAGAGCGCCGCGAACCGGTCGAGGGTGTGCTCGGGCAGATCGACGAGGTCGCTCAGCAGCACCACCACCGCGCCTCGGCGCGCGTGGCGGGCGACCGCGGCGAACGCCCGCTCCACCGCTGCCGCGTCGAGCCTCACGTCACCGCCGGGCTGGACGGTCTCCAGCGCCGCGATCACTCGCTCGAAGGCCTCGCGCCCTCCGAGCGCGGGCAGCGGCTCCCGGGCCTCGCCGCCGATCCAGTCGAGCGCCACTGGATCGCCGCCGGAGATGGCGATGCGCGCCAAGGCCGCCGCGACCACGGCCGCAAAGGCCAGCTTGGCGCCGGGCGCTCCTTTGCTGCGGAAGGCCATGGACGCGCTCGCGTCGACCACGATGCGGAGCGCCCGATCGGTCTCGGTCTCGAACTGGCGCACCAGGAGGCGACCGTGGCGCATCAGCGCGTGCCGATCGATGAAGCGCAGGTCGTCGCCCGGGGTGTAGGCGCGGTGTCCGCCGAACTCCACGCCCGCGCCCCGGCGCTGACTGCGGTGGCCCCCGGCGTAGACCCCGTCGGCGGCGTGGCGCGCGCTGATGCGCAGCGGCGCGAGCTCGCCCCAGTCGAGCCGTCGCTCGATGCTTCGCCGAGACTCAGGGCCGGAAGCGTTCACCGGTCGCCGTCGCTGCCGAGCCGTGAAGCCCGCCGAAGATCACCAGCTCACCACCGGCAAATGCGTAAACGGCCCACTGGTGGTCCTCGCCCGATGGCCAGGCCGGCACAGCAGTCCAGGCGTTCGTACCGGAGCGATAGATGGCACCGTCCTTGAGCGCAGCGCCTGCCGCGGAGAAGCCGCCCACCATCAACGTGGCGCCGTTGGCGATGCGCGCGCTGAAGCCAACCTGACGGTGCAGGGCATAGCGCGCGCCAGGCGCGCCCGCCGTGGGGAGATTCGTCCAGGCGCTCCCGTCGAAGCGCCTGCCGTCGTCGTACGTCGCGGGGGCACCGCCGGTCTCCTTGCGCCCGCCCCAGGCGATCAGGTTGCTGCCGTCCCAGGTACCGAAGGCGCCGAAGCGCTGCGTGGGGCCGTTGGGGAGCGGGGCCCATGCATCGGTCGCAGGGCGATAGCGGTGGGTCTGGTTGAAGTTCGAGTTCGCCTGCTTGCCTCCGTAGACGATGAAGTCGGTGCCGGACCAACCGGTGGTGGAGTGAGCGCGCTGCGACGGCTCGCCGTTGCCGTTCGCCACCGTCCAAACGTCGGTCGTCGGGTTGTAGCGGAAGGCGCCGGTGAGCGGCGCACCCGCCGCGTCCACGCCGCCCCAGAGCAGCACCTCCGAGCCGGTCCAGGAGAGGTACGGCGCGCGGCGGGCGCTCGGCTTGTTCGAGCTGGACACGGTCTTCCAGCTCTTGGCGACCGGGTCGTACAACGCGCCGTTGTCGAAGTCGGAAGATCCGCTGCCACCGCCCCAGACGAAGACGCGATCGCCGGTCCAGACCGCCGACGCCAGCACGCGCGGTGAAGGAGTGTTCGCGTCCTTGTTCACGGGCGTCCAGGTGTTCGTGGCGACGTCGTAGATGGCGCCGTCGTCGAGCGCCACGGCGGCGGCGTTCAGCCCACCCCAGATGAAGACCTGGCCCAGGCCGGACAAGGGCGCGTATGCCGCGCGACTGCGGCCCGCCGGCGCGCCCACGCTGTTCAGAGGCACCCAGGCCGGCGAGCAGACTCCGGCCGCGCAGCTCCGCCCTACGCCGCAGTCGATGCCGCAGCCTCCACAGTGTTTCGGGTCCGTGTTCGGGTTCACGCAGCCGCCGCCGCACAAGAGCTGCGGGCTGGTGCAGGTCGGGGCGACGCAGGTGTTTCCGCTGCACACCTTGCCGCCGCTGCAATCGGTGTCCACACAGCACTCGAAGCAACCGGTCGAGCAGCACAACGTGCCGCTGGCGCAGGCCGAAGAGACGCACTTCCCGCTGCCGTCGCAGCTGTTCGTCGTGCACGGATCGGAGTCCGCGCAGTGCGCGGCGGAGCAGCACTCGCGGCACTCGCTGCCGCAGTCGTTGGGGGTCGAGGTCGCGCACTGGCAGCTCGAGCCGGAGCAAACCGCGCCGGGCTTGCAGGCCGAGCTGCAGGCGCCGCAGTGCAGCGGGTCCTTGGTCAGGTCCACCTCGCAGCCGTCGGCAGGCTGGCTGTTGCAGTTGGCGAACCCGCTCAGACAGGAGGGCTGCCCATTGAAGCACTGCTGGTTGGTGCCCACGGGCTGGTTGCAGCCGCCGCAGTGCAGCGGATCGCTGGCGGTGTTCACGCAGGAATTTCCGCACTTGGTCTCGCCGCTGCCGCAAGAGAGCACGCAGGACGTTCCGTCGCAGATCGGCGCGGAGGAGTTGCACACCGTGGTGCACGAGCCGCAGTGCTTCGGGTCGGTGAGAGCTGCCTCGCAGCCGGGGCTCGAGTCGCAGTCCTGGAAGCCCGCCAGACACCCGCACTTCCCCGCGGTGCAGGAGCCGTTCACGCCGCAGCTTCCTGCGCACGCCCCGCAATTCTTCGCGTCGGTGGCAAGGACCGCTTCGCAGCCGTCGTTCTTGTCGGCGTTGCAGTCGCCGTAACCGGTCGCGCACTCGCACTTACCGGCTACGCACGCCTGGTTCGCGCCGCAGGCCGCGCCGCAGGAGCCGCAGTTGGCCTTGTCCGTCCCGAGGTTTGCCTCGCAGCCGTTGGACGTCTGCCCGTCGCAGCTCGCCGTCCCGCTCGGGCAGGTACACTTCCCCTGCTCGCAGGTCTGGTCGAAGCTGCACTCGGCGCCGCAGCTGCCGCAGTTCGCCGGATCCACCGCCGAGTCCACCTCGCAGCCGGTGACGGCGTTCTTGTCGCAATCCAGGTGGCCGAGGGCGCAGGTGCCGGTGCACTGCCCGCTGGCGCAGGTGGTGCCAGGACACGCCTGCCCGCAGCCGCCGCAGTGCGCCTGTGCCTTGCTGGTGTCGACGCAGGCGTCGTCGCAGCAGGTCTCGCCGGTCTTGCACGCGCTGCACGGACCTCCGTCCCCCGCGCTGCCGCCGCTGCCGGAGACGCCGCCGCTGGCGGAGACGCCGCCGCTGCCGCCACCACCCCCCAGGCTCGAGTCGCCGCTCTCACCGCCCGAGCCAGCGGCACCGCCGCTCGCCGGCACCGTAGAGAAGCCGTCGTCCAGGAGCTGCGGGCAGCCGGCCGCGGACAGACCGACGAGCGTCACCGCGAGCGAGCGCCGGAGCCAGGGGAGCATCAGAACCTCCCCCGGATGCCGGCGCTCTGGGGTCCGAGCCAAGCTCCGACCCGAGCTTGCTCCGTGCGCTCGGGCGAGGTGAGCCAGAGCGTGACGCCTGCGCCCACCCCCACGACGGCCACCACGTAGCCGATGGTGGAGACGGTGCGCAGGCTACGGAACGCCTCGGCGTCGTCGGCCCCGCTCGAGCCCGCGGCGCACTGCCCGTTCGGGCAGGCGTCTTCGGCGCTCTGGTGCTTGCTGGTCGCCATCAGCCCCGTGGTGACGCCGACCCCGAGCCCCACCGCTCCGGCGCCGAGCGCGACGAAGGCCCAGGTCTTCTGGGAGGACTTGGCGGTCGATCCCTGCGCGCTCGGCTCGCCGGGCTCGGCATCGGGGGCGGTGCCTTCTGGCGCCGGGGGCAGCACGAGCTCGACCGACTTCTCCTCCTTCTCTTGGATCTCCAGCGTCGCGTGCGCCTCGCGACCATCGCTGGTCTTGGCAACGAGCTCGTGCTTGCCGGGATCGAAGGGCGCGGGCACACCGAGCAACGCTGCCGCGAGCGGCCTGCCGTCCACGCTCACGGCGAGCGCCTTCGACTTCGGGTCGATGCCCTTGACCACGACGACCGCCCTGGGAACCCGCGGCCGGAGCTCGGCGAGCTCGGTCTGGGCCTGCTCGACGGCCTCCCGGAAGGCGGGCGGCGAGCTCGCGTCCAAGCGCGTGCGGGTGGTGCGCACGTAGGCCTCCAGGGCTTCGACCCAGCGCCCTCCCTTGGCCAGCGCTCGGGCGTGCCGGAGCGAGAGCGTCGGCGCGGGCACGAGGGCGTAGGCCCGCTGGTAGAGGTCTTGGGCCTTGGCCCAGTCCTCGGCCTCCATCGCCTTGGCTGCCTGCTCGGCCAGCTCGCGCGCCGCGTTCCGATTGGCGTCGTCCTCCTGCGCGAGCGCGGCGGAGGTCAACGTGAGCGCGAGAGCGCAGGCAACGAGCTCAGAACCCCAGATCCTCCGCATAGCCACCTTTGGGTTTAGCTGGTGTCGGGGCCGCGGTGGGGGAAGATTTCGCGCTGGCTTCCGGCGTTGGGGGAGCTGCAGCCGGCAACGCCTTCTTTTTCCCGCGCGCGCTCCCGGGCGCCGCGGCCTGGGCGGGTTCCGCCCCCGCGGGCTCCGGCGGGGCTGAGGCGGCCGGCGTCGGCGCTGCGGTAGCCGGAGGAGCAGCCTGCGGCGCGCCGTGCGCGCCTTCGTCGGGGCCGGCCGCTACCGGTGGCGTCGTCCCCCCGACGCTGGCGCGCACCGCGAAGAACCCGGCCAGCGCCATCGCGACGACCACCACCATCGCGATCAGCGCGACGCGGCGCTTCGGTGAAGGCGCGGGCAGCGGGGGCGCGGGCGCGCTCTCCACGATGGGCGGTGGCGGGACGGTGGCGATCTCGACCTGGGGGGTCTGGCGCGCGGGGAAGAGTGCGGGCGGCGGCGTGGACGCGCGAGCGGTCGCCAGCGAAACCAGCGAGATGCGCCCCGTCGGCATCGGCTCGACCCAGGTGGCGCGGAGCGAGTGCCCGCTCACGTCCTCCGACACACCACGCGCCATCAGCCACGCCGCCAGGGCTTCGCCCAGCTCGCGCATGCTCTGGTAGCGCTTCTCGCGGTCCTTCTCGAAGCCCTTCTGCATCACGGCCCAGAGCTCCGCGTCGCCGGCGCCGAACTCGAGAATGGGACGGATCTCGTCCTCGATGATGTGACGGAGCAGCGCGTTGTAGTTCGCGTCCTCGAAGGGCACGCGTCCGGTCACGCACTCGTACAGGAGCACGCAGAGCTCCCAGATGTCCGCCCGGTGATCGATGTCCTCCATCCCCCGCGCCTGCTCCGGCGCCATGTAGTCCGGGCTGCCCACGACGGTCCCCGCCTGGGTGATGCGGTGGTCGCTGACGTTGCTGGCGGCGAGCTTGGCGATGCCGAAGTCGAGGATCTTGGGCTGCAGCCTGCCGTCGGTGTCGGCCAGGTAGATGTTGTCCGGCTTCAGGTCCCGATGCACGACGCCGCGCGCGTGGGCCGAGCCCAGCGCATCGGCGATGGGTAGCAAGATCTGCACGGCCTGCACGGCGGGCAGCTGGCGCTCGCGGTCGAGGACCTCACCCAGGGTCTCGCCCTGCATGAGCTCCATCACCATGAACGGTTCGTCGTGCCGGGTGCGCCCGAAGTCGAAGACCCGGCAGATGGCGGGGTGTTTCAGCCGCGCTGCCGCCCGGGCCTCGGTGAGGAAGCGGTCCTCCGTGGCCTTGGTGGCCATGTCGCCGCGGATCAGCTTGAGCGCGACCTGGGCGTCGAGCGCCAGGTTCTTCGCCACCCACACCGAGCCCATTCCGCCCTCCCCGAGCAGGCTGATGAGCTTGTACTTGTCCGCGACGATCTCGCCCACCACGTAGCGCGAGGGTGCGTCCGGGAGAACGCTCTCCTCTGGGCTCACTTGGCCAGCGCGGACGATTTGCGACACGACAGCGCAATTCTGCCAAGGTCGCGAGGCGAGCGCTAGCTACCGGTCAAGCTGAGCACGACTCCCGCTGCAATTCCGAGCAGGGCCGCCACCACGGCGATCAGCCAGAACCAGCTCATTGGGGGGCTTCTGAGCTCGGCGTGAGTCGTTTTGTCCGGCGACGGCGCTGGTTCGCCGACGGAGAGCTCGGTGTCGCGGCTGCCCAAGTCTTGCTCGGGTGGCGGCGGGGCCGTGGAGGCGACGTCGCGAGGCCGGCGCACTGCCGTGGCCAGCACCGTGGCCAGCGCCGCGGCGGAGGGGTAGCGCTCGTCGGGCGTCTTGGCCAGCGCGTGGCCGACCACGGCGTCGAGCGCGGGCGTGATGCCCGCGTCCGGAGCGCGCTCGGATGGCAGCACCACCGTGTCCGTCAGGTGTGCGGTCATGATCGCAATGGGGTTCTTGCCGTCGAAGGGCACGCTCCCGGTCAAGAGCTCGTAAAGAATGATGCCCGCCGCGTAGATGTCGCTGCGCGAGTCCACCTCGTCGCCGCGAGCGGCCTCCGGCGCCATGTACTCCGGGGTGCCGAACACCATGTTCTGCTGAGTCAGCGCGGTCAGTGACTGGCTAGCGTCGCCGCGCAGCACCTTGGCCAAACCGAAATCCAGCACTCGAGCCGTCTCCGTGCCGCTCTCGGCGTCCCGCTCGACGACGACGTTTCCAGGCTTCAAATCCCGGTGCACCACGCCTTCCGCGTGCGCGACGTCCAAGGCGCAGCAGATCTGTCGGACCAGCTCCACCGCCCGCGCCGGCTCGACCTTCTCGGTCTTGAGCAGCACGTCGAGGGGGGTTCCCTGCACGTGCTCCAGCGCCATGAACAGGAGCCCCTCTTCCGTCTCCCCGAAGTCGAGCAGCGGCACCAGGTTCGGCCCGCGCAGCTTGCGCAGGATGCGCGCCTCACGGTGGAAGCGCCGGCTGATCTGGTGATCGCGCGCCAGGTGGCGGTGGATCACCTTGAGCGCGACGCGCTGTCCTACCTGAACGGCCGACGACTCTCCCGACTCGCGCGCCTCGACGCACTCCGCCCGATACACGACCCCGCTCGCGCCGTCGCCGAGCACGGTCTCGATGCGGTAGCGTCCGCCCACCAGTGAACCCGGCCCGACTGGTCCAGAGCTGGGGCTGAAGCTGCTAGTCTGGCTCATGCTCTGCTCTCACGGGCTGGCATCCGCGCAGGCTTCCAGGAGCTTCGGGCTCATCGTCACCGGGTCGAGGGCCGCCTTGGTGTCGAGCTTGCGCCACTCCGCGCAAGCCGCGCGCGCCAGGCCCGGGGCTTCCAGCGCGGCGTAGGCCTCGAGCAGCTGGCGGTGCACCCCCGCGAGCTGCTCCGTGGTGAGCTGCGAGCTGACCGAGAGAAAGCGGTTGCCGCGACCAACCGCGTCGACGTAGCGCCCGCTCTTCACGTCCGCCGTGAGCGCCGGCAGCTCGGCCTGCACCTTGCGCTGCTTGTCGCGGGTCTCGCCCGCAGCCTGCGAGCAGAGCAGGGGGTTGGCCTCTGCGACGGACTTCTTGCCGTCCTCCGTCAAGGGGAGCTCGGTCAGGGGGACGAGCACGATGTCGCCCGGAACGAGCTTCTTTCCCTTCAGGCCGTTGTAGTGGTCGAGGACCCAAGCCTTGTTGGGGTCGCCCATGTACTTCTGTGCGATGCTCACGATGCTGTCGGCATTCGTGACCATCACCGGAAGGTTGTACGGGATCAGGATTTCAGCGCCATCCGCCGGGGGCAGCCAGGGGCTCGAGCCGTTTGCCATGCTGAGCACGTCCGCCCGATGCGGGGCGCCCAGGTGCACGGTGGCGAGCTCCGCCCAGGTGTCGCCCTTCTTGATGCGACGGTGGGACAGGGCCGGGACCTCCAGGCGCATCCCGAGCACGATGGGCGCGCCGCCTCGCGCGTCCAGCCCATTGGCGGCCACCAAGAGCTTCTCGTGCTGGATCAGCCCGTAGTAGCGCTCGGCGATGGCGGCCAGGGTGTCGCCCTTCTGGACGACGTGGGTGAACCCGCGGGCGTCTGCGGAGAGCGAGAGCAGCAGGGCGCTGCCGAGCAGCATCAGGAGCTTGGGCGCGCGCATGGCTGAGAGGGTACCGAGCTTAGCCCGGCCTCGCGCGAGCGGCAGCATTGGGCCCTCGCGAGGGCTTTTCTCTACGGCTTTGCGCGCGCGCGCACGGCGCCGAGCGCGGCTTGCAGTCGGCGCTCCAGCTCGCGGGCGCTCGCGGGTCGGTCCGCCGGGCGCTTTTCCAGGCAGGCGAGCACCGCCTGATCGAGGCGCTCGGGCAGACCCAGGTCGGGGCGACGGGCCCGCAGGGGCGCGGGGTGCTCGCGCTGGTGGAGCTCGAGCAGCGCGCGGCGCTTCGACACGTTGAAAGGCAAGCTGCCGGTCAGCGCCTCGTACATCACCACACCGACGGAGTACAGGTCCGCGCGACCGTCGAGCTCCGCCCCGATGCACTGCTCTGGCGACATGTACTCTGGCGTACCCAGTGTGAAGCCCTGCTGGGTGATCGACTCGGCCTGGGCGAGCTTGCTCATGCCGAAATCGAGCACCTTCACCGTGCCGTCGTCGCACAGGAAGATGTTCCCTGGCTTCATGTCGCGGTGGACGATGCCGAAGGTGTGAGCGGCGTCGAGCGCGCGACAAACCTGGCTGAACACCTCGACGGCCTCTTCGGGTGCGAGGGGGCCCACGGTCTTGACCCTGCGGGCCAGCGTCATGCCCTGCAAGAGCTCCATCACCACGTAGATGGACCCGTCGGGCATCTGGTCCAGGTCGAGGACCTGGACGATGTTGGGGTGCTCGACGAAGACCTGCACCCGCGCCTCGCGGCGGAGGCGCGCGACCTCCGCGGCGTCTTCGGCAGCGGCGCCGCGCAGCACCTTGATCGCGACGTGTGAGCCCAGCGTGACGTGCTCCGCGGAGTAGACGGTGCCGATGCCGCCGGCGGCGATGCGCTGGCGGATGCGATACTTGCCGCCCAGCACCACGCCGACCAGGTCGCCGGGAATGCTGCCGATGGCGCCCTTCAGCTCGAGCCCGCGCTCCAGCGCGGCGATGCGGTGCTTCTCGAGCACCCGCGCGGCGCGCTCCTTGGCGACGCGGTTCTGCAAGAACCCCACCGCCGCTCCGAGCACGCCTCCGAGCGAGCCGGCGATGCCGGAGGCCAAGGCGCTCCCGGAGAACGCCACCCCACCGGCGCAGGCGAGCGCGCCCAGGCCGGCGGCGATGGGCACGGCGCGGCGGCGCGCGACGGGCTTCCAGCTCACGACGTAGCTGCAACTCGCCTCGCCGCGGGCGAGGCAGGCCACGTCGGCCACGCTGGCGTCCGCCTGTCCCCAGAGCCGCGGCAGCGCTCCGAGCTCGGAACGGCGCAGAGTGCACAAGAGCGGGTCGCGCTCCTCGTCGCCGCTCTCCTCGCGCGGGCGGTAGGTGATCGAGACCTGGGAGCGGGAAGCCCTATCGAGCGTGTAGCTGCCGACGCGAGTGCTCTCGCTCGAGTGAGCGCACAGGTACTGGTATGCGTCGGGCAACGACGACGCGACGCGGAGCATGCGCACGTAGGCGCCCAGCGCCTCGGGGTGGGTGGCCCACTCGCCTCGCTGAGCGATGGCGCTCTCGCCCAACGCGGTGCCGAGCGCGGAGAGCGCGCGCGTGGCTGCGCCCACCGACAGCCAGGCCGAATCGTCGTCGAGGACGTGCTCGGTGAGGCCGAGCGTTGCGACCAGGCTGCGGCACGCCGACTCGCCTCGCTCCGCGCGCAGCCTCAAGAAATACGGCCGCAACAGCGTGGCGCGCAGCTCTTCCTTGCCGCCCCCTGGGGGAGGCAGGCTGCCGAACGACCTTCCGCTCGAGCCCGCCTCCATCGCTCGGAGGGTAGCAGAGCCTCAGTCGGGGAAGACCGCGCCCTTCGCCTTCTCGAGCGGCCCGCGCACGCGGGCCAGCGTCGGAAAGCGCACCCCGATGAGCACCCAGGAGGCCACGAAGAACGGCAAGAACACCACGGGGGGGTGCCCCAGGAAGCCGAGCATGAAGCCGAAGATCGCGATCGCCTCCGAGAGCGCGCAGCCGAGGATCAGGGACGTCTGGTAGTTGACGAAGGCGGTGTTCTCGGCGGCCTTCGGGTCGGCGAACACCCGTCGCTTGGGGGCGTCACGGTAAGGGATGACTCCGGACGCGTTCGGGTCGGGGGCCTCGGTGATCTCGACCTTGGCCTGCTGGAGCACGGTCCGCTGTTGTTGCATCGGCAGCACGAAGCTGAAGATGGCGAGCCCGATCGCCACTGCGCCGAGCGCTGGCGCCAGGATCGGCGTCGCAATCGAGGGCGGGTGGGGCTGCACGAACAGCACCACCAGGAACAGGACCGTGGACGCGAGGAGCGCGCCCCAAAGGATGCGCGGAGTCAGGAGGCGGGGGTGCATGCGGCACCCAGGCTATCGCTGACGGTGTTCTGGAACAGTCCTGTCCCGCCAAACTCTCGTAATCATGGCGCTTGCCCCAGCGCCCCTGTTCCTCGGCGGGTGAGGCGTGGGGCCCATTTCGCGCACTTGGGCGCTGGTGCGCGGGTTGCAGTGCAGGACCCACATGCGACCTCTGGCGTGGCTGGGCCTGCTCGGAATCCTGCTCTCCCTGCTGACCGCGTGCGGCGCGCCGCCCGAAGCGGGCGAAGAGCTGGGCGAGGTCGAGCAGGCGGTGGTGTCGGCGCCGCTCCCGAGCGCTCACTGCCAGATCAACGTCATCGGCAAGGGCGTCAAGGCACTCGAGGACGACTACCTGCCCCACGTCATCACCTGCGAGAACGGCGGCGCCAGCTTGGAAGCGCTGAAGGCGCAGGCGATCGCGGCGCGCTCCGTCGCCTACTACAACATCGCGACCCAGGGCTCGATCTGCGACGGGCAGGGTTGCCAGGTCTACTCCTGCGGAGCCGCACCTCAGGCCAAGCACTTCCAAGCCGTGAAGGAGACGGCGGGTATGTACCTCTCCTTCGCCGGCGCGCTCACCTACGGCTTCTACGTCGCGGGCGACACCAACACCGGTGGCTCGGGCTGCGTCGGCTCGAGCGGCAGCACCGAGAAGTACGTCACCTACAACTGGGGCAAGACCGGCGGCGCCGTGAAGCAGACCTCGCTCGGCTACATCGGCCCGCCCGGCTTCGGTCAGAACCGCGGCTGTATGGGTCAGTGGGGCGCGCGCTGCCTGGAGAGCAAGGGCTGGGGCCACATGGACATCCTGCGCTTCTACTACGGCAGCGACATCCAAGTGCTGAAGGCATCGGGTCCCTGCGTGCAGAGCTGCAAGGCGCACTGCGAAGGCAGCACCATCGTCGGCGCCGACTGCGGCAAGGGCGACTGCGCTGCCTACGGCGCGACCTGCGTGGACGATTCGAAGGGCGTGCGCTGCGCCAGCGTGTTCTGCCCGGCACAGGGCCAGAAGAAGGTGTGCATCGACGACAAGCTCATCGGCGACTGCAACGACGGCGCGATCTCGTCCGGTGACTGCTCGGTGTACGGCGCGAAGTGCGTGGACGACGCCAAGGGCGCGCGCTGCGTCAGCGTGTTCTGCCCGGCGCAGGGCCAGAAGAAGGTGTGCATCGACGACAAGATCATCGGCGACTGCGACGACGGCGGGATCTCCACGGGAGACTGCTCGGTCTACGCGGCCAAATGCGTGGACGACGCGAAGGGCGCGCGCTGCGCCAGCTTGTTCTGCGACGGCGCACCCGGCAAGGCGCACGACGTGTGCCTGCCCAACGGGCAGCTCGGGCACTGCACCGACGCCGGCGGCCTCTCCGCGGAGGACTGCCCGGCCGACGAGCCCTGCACCGACACGGCCGCCGGGGCGCAGTGTGGCGAGACGCCGCCCACGACGTCGAGCGGGGGCACGGGCGGCAGCGCGCCGACCTCGGGTGGCGCGAGCGGTGCGGGAGGCGCAGCGCCCAGCCCGATCAGCCCCGACGCGGGGGTGGTCGCCGACGACTCCGGCTGCTCGGTGGGCGGACCTGGGCGCGGAGCGATGCCGGCGCTGGTGCTGCTGGTGCTCGGTGCCTGTGCCGCGGTCCGTCGCAAGCAGGCCCGGCTCGCCGCGCTCGCAGTCCTGTTGCTCGGCGCCGCGGGCTGCTCGGCGGGAAACCCGGAGGGCGGCGATGCCGACGAAGAGCAGTGCGAGGCGCCGACGCTGGCCCAGAGCGCCGAGGCCCTCTCCAGCATCGACTGCGGCGAGCACGGCGACACCGGCTACTCGAGCGGCAGCCCCTTCCCGATCACCGTCGTGACCGTGGACGGCAAGCCCGTCGAGAAGGCCACGGCGAACGCCTACTACGTGATGGCGCAGGCGGCGGCGGCGGCGGGCGTGAACCTGAAGATCGTCAGCGGCTTCCGCACCATGGCGGAGCAGCAGTACTTCTACGGCTGCTACGTCAACTGCAACTGCAACAACTGCAACCTGGCCGCCAAGCCCGGCTACAGCAACCACCAGAGTGGGCATGCGCTGGACCTGAACACCTCGAGCGCGGGCGTGTACGCCTGGCTCGAGGCGCACGCCGGTGCCTACGGCTTCAAGCGCACCGTGCCCAGCGAGAACTGGCACTGGGAGTGGTGGGGCGGTGGGCCCGGCGGCGGGCCCTGCGGCAGCTGCAAGCCGCACTGCGACGGCAGCAAGATCGTCGGCGCGGACTGCGGCAAGGGCGACTGCGCCGCCTACGGCGCCACCTGCGTGGACGACGCCAAGGGCGTGCGCTGCGCCAGCGTGTTCTGCCCGGCGCAGGGACAGAAGAAGGTGTGCATCAACGACAAGCTGATCGGCGACTGCAACGACGGCGCGATCTCGTCCGGCGACTGCTCGGCGTACGGCGCGAAGTGCGTGGACGACGCCAAGGGCGCGCGCTGCGTCAGCGTCTTCTGCCCGGCCCTCGGTCAGAAGAAGGTGTGCCTGGACGACAAGCTGATCGGCGACTGCAACGACGGCGCCATCTCCGCGGGAGACTGCTCGATCTACGCGGCCAAATGCGTGGACGACGCGAAGGGCGCGCGCTGCGCCAGCCTGTTCTGCGACGACGCACCTGGCAAGGCGCATGACGTGTGTCTGCCGAACGGGCAGCTCGGTCACTGCACCGACGCCGGCGGCCTCTCCGCGGAGGACTGCCCCGCCGGCGAGCCCTGCACCGACACCGCCGCCGGGGCGCAGTGCGGCGAGACGCCCGCGCCCGCTCCGAGCGGCGGCTCCGGGGGCTCGGGCGCGGGAGGCTCGGGCTCCGGCTGGACCGGCGGCGCCGGCGGTGGCAGCAGCGGCGGAAAGCCAGGGGCTTCGCCGAGCAGCGGCGGCAAGCCCGGCTCGAGCGCCGAGGACGTCGAAGCGGGCTGCAGCTGCTCCATGCCGGGCGAGAGCGCGCCGCGCTCGCTGCCGGCGCACTTGGCCCTCGCTGCGCTGGCGTTGCTCGGCGCGCGGCGTCGCGCAGCCCTCTGATGCGACCGTGATGCGAGTTGCCAGACTGGGGCGTGCCGCGGCTGAAGGTCGAGTGAAGGCGGGGGCCGGGCTCACTCCACGTAGCGCACGTCGCAGTCCGAGGAGAGCTCGAAGGTGCCCTGCTTGACGTAGAAGTGGCCCGTCTCGGAGTGCTCCGCGCCGGTGCACGCGAGCTCGAATTTGCCGGGATTGTCCGCGATGCTGAAGGTGCACGAAGTGCCGGCGATCGGATGCACGTCCATCAGACGTTCCGGCGAGCTCGCGCAGTTGCCCAGCCAGTACACGGTGGGGGCTGTCAGGTGGAAGTCGGGGAGGTACGCCGGGCCGTCACCGACCTGCGCGATGGGCTTAGACGTCAACGGCCCGTAGCTGCCGGGTCCGCTCACGTTGGGCGCCATGAAGACGAAGCCGGCGGAGGGCGGCACCGCGGGACCACAGCGGTCGCGGAAGCGGGCGATGTTCACGCCGTTCAGGATCGCGAGCTGGACGTCGACGCGCACGGCCGACGTCTTCTTGTCGATCAGCACGCGGCACTCGTTCGCGCGCGAATTCGTCGCGTTGGCCGCGAAGCCGTCAGGCCCCATGAAGCTCAGCCGCTTGTCGAGCGCGTTCAGACCCGAGGTCTGGTACGGACAATCCGCGTTCGCGACGTAGTCACAGAAGCTGATGGGTCCGCTGAGCTTCACCTCCTCGCCGGTAGAGGACTCGACACCAACCAGGTCGTAGGTGCCGGTGGCCGAGCCGGGCTCCCACTGGCTGAACGAGATGCTGCCCCCGCGGGAGACCCAGGTCTTCTTGGCGAAGTTGATGACCAGCGCGGCGGTGTTGGCGTTGCCCCAGTTCGCGCCGCTCTGCTCGAGCAGTTGCACGTTCTGGGGGTCGTACACCGTGTCCGAGACCAAAAGCTGGCAGCGCCCGCCGTAGTCCGACTCCAGCATGAAGTACCCGCCCAGCGGGTGGCGCATCGACATGCCGATGCACTCGACCTCGAGCTTGGTGCCGCTGGTGGCCTCCTCTTCGCCCTTGCAGCCCGTGTTCGCGAGCGCGGCCGCCATCAACATCGGCAACACCAGGCGGAGCTGGCTCAGCAGGGCGCGCACAGCGCACCTCCGCAGTCGATCCCCGTCTCGTCGTCGTTCATTGCGCCGTCCGTGCAGTGGGCGGCCGCCGCCCAGCTGAAGTCGACCTCGTTGTCTTTGGGGATGTTCGTGTAGCCTTCGAGCGGCTCGCAGCTGTACTCGACCTTCCCGCTGCCGTCGTCCTTGATCAACGGCAGGTTGGGGTAGGTGCAGGGCAGAATGGGCTCGCACGCGGTCTCGCACTCCGAGGAGACGACGACCGCCGCGTCGCCGGCGACGACTTTGTCGTACGACGTGCGACGCGAGCCCTCCGGGCACTCGTTCGAGCACTCGAGCGGCGTCGCGTCGTCGCCCCCACCGCCGCCACCGCTGCACGCCACCGCACCCAGGAGGATCGACGCGAGAGCCCGACGAGCCCAGCGCTTCACTCTCTTCAGTTCGGACAAGACGGTTGCCCCAGCGTGTTGTCCGACAGCACCGCGACGCACGTGAAGCACTTCTCGGTGATGTACGGGAAGGTAGGGGGATTCTCCGGGCAGGCCTGCATCACGGCGCACACGTACTCGCACGACCCGGACCCCATGGTCTTGTAGGCGCCCTCGGCCTTGTAGGTCGCGGGGTCGTATCCGCCGCTGATGTCGTAGCTGCCGTTGAACGACTTCTTTTCGTGGAAGAGCGTGCCCACCGGGCACTTCTGTTGGCCGCAGGACTGGGCGACTTCCTTGGCATCCTCGCTCGGATCGCTGCAGCCCGTAGGGACCAGGAACCCCAGCAGCAAGGCCGCGCCGCACCAACGCCACCACCGATTGCGGTTACAGAACTCCATCGTTCATCAATAGCATGCCCCCCGCCACACCTGGCAAGGCCCTTCCAGTCTCGATCGGTTCTCCCCGAGTCGAGCTGGGTCGCCACCACCGGCGGGGAAGTGGTGACCCGGGGACGGGGCGGTGGAGAGGAGCATGGGCCGCACAGGAGCAAGCGCCATCGAGCCCCCACGGGGGCAGGAGCCCGAGGGCAATGATCGAGACGGAGTCTGTCAAGGAGCAGGTCGGCGCGAAGGCCTTGGCACCGCTCACGCAGGCGCCGGCGGAGCCGGCGGTCTCTGGAGCTCGAGCCGCATGGGACCTGTGCCGTGGCTCTCGCCACGGCCTCAGGGACAGATGCTCCAGCACTTGCCGAAGGAGCAGATGCCCGAACCCGAACACTCGTTGTAGGGATCCGAGCACTCCCCCACGTTGTCACACGACCCGTTGGTCCCGCTGTCGCTGTAGGCGCCGTTGCAGGTCTTGCACACGCCGGTGCAGGACGAGTTGCAGCAGTAGCCGTCTACGCAGAACCCGCTGGCGCACTGGGCGGGGGACGTGCACGCCGTGCCGTTGGGTGCCGCACCGGCCTGGCAGGTAGTCCCGTTGCAGTAGTAACCCGAGGCGCAGTCGGTGCTGCTGGCGCAGCTGGTCTTGCAGGCGTTGGCCGTGCAGACGTACGGGCTGCAATTGACGCTGCCGTTGTCGACGCAGGTGCCGCTGCCGTTGCAGGTGTCCGCGGCCGTGAGCGTGGTGTTGCCCGAGCAGCTCGGCGCCACGCACTGCGTGCCCGCGGCGTGGAGCGCGCAGGCCCCGCTGCCGTTGCAGGCGCCGCTGGTGCCGCAGGTGGAGGCGGCCTGCGCCGCGCACTCGCTCTGCGGGTCTTGCCCGTTTGGGACGTTGGCGCAGGTGCCGTTGGCGGCGCCGGTGAGCGCGCTCGAGCACGCTTGGCAGAGGCCGGTGCAGGCCGTGCTGCAACAGAAGCCGTCCACGCAGTAGTTGCTGGAGCACTCGCTGCCGGCGCTGCAGGTCGAGCCGTTGCCCTTCTTGCCGCCGCACAGGCCGCTCTGACAGAAGTTCCCGCTCGTGCACTGCGTGTCCGTGCCGCAGCTGGTGCCGCAGTTGGCTCCGCTGCACATGTAGGCGCCGCAGCTCGAGGTGCCGCCCGCGCTGCACGTGCCCGTGCCGTTGCAGGTGCTGGGGTTGGTCTTGGTCGAGCCGCTGCACGAGCCGGTCGCGCACTGCGTGCCCGAGGCGTACAGGGCACAGGCTCCGGAGCCGTTGCAGGCGCCGTTGGTGCCGCAGCTCGCGGCGCCCTGATCCGCGCAGTCGTTGTCCGGATCGAGCCCGTTGCCCACGTTGCCGCAGGTCCCGTCCGCACCGGAGCCCTTCTTCGCGGTGGAGCACGCCTTGCAGGCGCCGGTGCAGGCGCTCTCGCAGCACAAGCCGTCCACGCAGAAGCCGCTCGTGCACTGGTTGCCGCTGCTGCAAGGCTGGCCGTTGGGCTTCTTGGCGCCGCACGTTCCGCTGGTGGTGTCGCATGCGTTGCCGGACACGCACTGCGCGTCGTTCGAGCAGGTGGTGCCGCAGGTGGTGGAGCTGCCGCACAGGTAGGGCGTACACGCGGTGCTGCCGTTCGGCTGGCACTGCCCGGTCGTGCTGCAAGTGCTCGGGTTGGTCAGCGTGGAGCCCGCGCACGAACCGAGCTTGCACACCGTGCCGACGGCGTACTTGCGGCAGGCACCGGCACCGTCGCAGACCCCGTCCGTGCCGCAGCTGCTCGAGCCTTGGTCCGCGCACTCGCCGTCGGGGTCCGTGCCGGTCGCGACGGGCGCGCAGGTCCCGTCTGTGCCGCCGGTGAAGGCCGCCTTGCAGCTCTGGCACGCGCCCGTGCACGCTGCGTCGCAGCACACGCCGTCCACGCACTGCCCGCTCGCGCACTGGTTCGCCTTGCTCGGCTGGCAGGCCGCGCCGTTCGCGAGCTTCGCCGTGCAGTCGCCGCTGGCGATGTCGCAGAACTCGCCCGGCTGGCACTCGTTGTCGCCGGCGCAGTCGCCGGTGCACACGACGCCGTTGCAAGAAGCCGGCTGGCACGGCTGCGAGCCGTTGTCCTGGCAGGCGCCGCTGCCGTCGCAGGTCTTCGCGAACGACTTCACGCCGCCGGTGCAGGTCTGCGCGGCGCACTCGAGCCCGGCGGCGTACTTGCGGCACGCGCCCTTGCCGTCGCAGCGGCCGTCGTTGCCGCAGCTCGCGACGCCGTCGTCGGTGCAATCCTCGCGCGGGTCGGTGCCTGCCTGCGAGGGCCCGCACTCTCCGTCCACGCCCCCTCCCTTCAGCGCCGAGGTGCAGGCCATGCAGTCGCTGTCGCAGGCGGTGTTGCAGCACACGCCGTCCACGCAGTGCGCCGACTGGCACTCGCCATTGGTCCCGCACGCGGAGCCGTCCGCGGCGGTGCCGCCACCGGTGTTGCCGGTCGCTGCCGAGCCGTCCCCGGCCTGCCCATCGCCTGCGTTGCCGCCGCTGCCTCCGCCGCCGTCGGGACCCCCCTTCAGGTCGTCCAACGAGCTCGTGAGCGAGCACGCCACGAACAGCACGACAGTGAGCGACGACAGGAGCCAGCGCAGCCCGGACACTGGTCGGAAGACTAGCCCGTAACGCCAAGCGCGTCCCACCCTGTGCCAGGAAACGCCGCGGGCTTCTTGGCACACGTCGGCCGCATCAGCGGATAATCAGCCCCACGGGAGATGATCGCGTGGTCTTCGCACTGGCCTGGCTCTTGCTTCGAAGGACTGACGCCATGGCAAAAGTGAGCTCTTGGGTGGTTCGTACCGCGCTCGCGGTGTCCGTCTTCTGGGGCCTCGGCGGCTGTAGTCGCTCCGACGTCGGCGCCGACGGCACTGGCGGCACCGGCGGTACTGGTCAGGTGTGCGGCAACGGAGTGTGCGACTCGAGCGAGAGCCCGAGTTCGTGCCCCGCGGACTGCGGCGGGTACTGCGGCGACGGCATCTGCGGGGCGAGCGAAAACCCCGGAACGTGCCCGAACGACTGCGCCTCGTCGTGCGGCAACGGCGTGTGCGATCCCGGCGAGAGCGGGGCCTGCCCCAAGGACTGCCCGACCCTGTGCGGCAACGGCTACTGCGAGCCGGGCGAGACGCTCGAGAGCTGCCCGAACGACTGCGGCTATTACTGCGGCGACGGCGTGTGCGATCCGATGGAGAGCTCTCAGAGCTGCCCGCAGGACTGCGGCTCCTGCGGCGACGGCGTGTGCAGCTATCCCGAGAGCCCGAACACCTGCCCGCAGGATTGTGGCGCAGGCTATTGCGGCGACGGCTGGTGCGGCCCGGGCGAGGACGGCTACGTCTGCCCGCAGGATTGCGGCTACCAGTACTGCGGCAACGGCCTGTGCGAGCCCGGCGAAGACCCCTACACCTGCCCCAACGACTGCGGCTACTGCGGCAACTACCAGTGCGAGCCCTGGGAAGATCAGTACAACTGCCCCTCGGACTGCGGCTCGACCGGCTGGTGCGGCGACGGCAAGTGCGTGCCACCGGAGAACCAGAACAACTGCCCCTACGACTGCGGCTCGACCGGCTGGTGCGGCGACGGCAAGTGCGTGCCACCGGAGAACCAGAGCAACTGCCCGTACGACTGCGGCTCGACCGGCTGGTGCGGCGACGGCAAGTGCGTGCCACCCGAGAACCAGAACAACTGCGCGGTGGACTGCGGTCAGCCGGTGTACTGCGGCAACGGGATCTGCGAGCCGGGCGAGAACCAGTACAGCTGCCCGAAGGACTGCGGGCAGCCGGTGGTGTGCGGCAACGGCACTTGCGAGGCCGGCGAGGATCAGTGGAGCTGCCCCAAGGACTGTCCCGGTAAGTGCGGCGACAGCGTCTGTGGCGTCAACGAGAACCCCAAGACTTGCCCCTCCGACTGCCCAGGGACCTGTGGGGACGGCATCTGCGCTCCAGAAGACCCGAAGGTCTGCCCCAAGGACTGCCCGAGCTACTGCGGCAACTACATCTGCGACCCGGGAGAGACGCAGTACACCTGCCCGATGGACTGCGGCTACCCGAGCTATTGCGGCAACTACATCTGCGACCCGGGAGAGACGCAGTACACCTGCCCGACGGACTGCGGTTACCCGATGTACTGCGGCAACTACGTGTGCGAGCCGGGAGAGACGCAATACACCTGCCCGACGGACTGCGGTTACCCGATGTACTGCGGCAACTACGTGTGCGAGCCGGGAGAGACGCAGTACAACTGCCCGACGGACTGCGGCTACCCGAGCTACTGCGGTGACGGTTGGTGCGGTCCCGGCGAGAACCAGTACAACTGCCCCTACGACTGCGGGTCCATGGGCTACTGCGGGGACGGCTGGTGCGGCCCGAACGAGACTCCGTACACTTGCTCGTACGACTGCGGCTACCCGAGCTACTGCGGCGACGGCTGGTGTGGTCCTGGCGAAAACCCGTACACCTGTCCCTACGACTGCGGCTACTCCGGCTACTGCGGCGACGGCTGGTGCGGTCCTGGCGAGAGCTCGTACACCTGCCCCTACGACTGCGGGTACACGAGCTACTGCGGGGACGGCTGGTGCGGTCCCGGCGAGACCACCTACAACTGCCCCTACGACTGCGGCTCCATGAGCGTGTGCGGCAACGGCCTCTGCGAAGGCAACGAATGGCAGACCTGCCCGTGGGACTGCGGCTCGGGTGGCGCGGGTGGGGGCGGACCACCGCCGCCGAAGCCCAACTGATTGCTCGGGCGCGCTCTGGGTGATAGACCGAGGGGCTTGCTGCGCCGGCTGACACCCCTGCTGCTGTGCGTCGGCTGCGCGTCGGAGGATGGCGCCGGTGGAGCCGGTCCGACATCCGAGCTCGTCTCCGGTCTGGGCGTGTCAGCGGTGTCGCTCAACCAAGCGGTGCAGGTGCCGCTGATGGTCGGCGGCCAAGCCGTCACCGGAACGGCGCCCATCGTCGCTGGCCGGTCCGGCTTGTTGCGCGTGTCGGTTCAGCCCGAGGCCGGGTTTCAGCCCCGGGAGGTCGTGGCCCGACTCGAGCTCGGGACGGCGGCGGGTGAGCTGCCTCCGATGGAGCAGAAGCTGCTGGTCGCTGGGCCCTCGAGCGACGCGGATCTCGCCACCACTTTCAACTTCGAGCTGGCGGGGGAGGCGCTCACCCCGGATCTCCAGTTCGCCGTCTCGCTGCGCGAGGCCTCGGGAAAGGCCCAGGGCGCGCCGTCGCCGGCGGCCAGCTATCCGGCGAGCGGTCGCGCTGCGATTTCGGCCCAGAGCACCAGCGGGCCGCTGCGCTTGGTGCTGGTGCCGCTCCAATACGACGCCGACGGCTCGGGTCGGCTCCCGGCACTCGACGAGGCGCAGGTGACGCGGTACCGCGACACGCTGCTCGGCCTCTATCCGACCGGGAGCGTCGAGATCCGCATCCGCGATCCCATCCCCTACGACGGTGTGATCTCCCCGAACGGGGACGGCTGGGGCGAGGTGCTGCAGTTCCTGCTGATGCGTCGGAATCAGGACCGCATCACCAACGAGGCGCTGCCGAACGAGTATTACTACGGACTCTTCATGCCCAAGGCCAGCTTCGCGCTGTACTGCTCGGGCAGTCCGGTGTGCGTGCTCGGCCTCTCCACCGCGCTGCCCGACCCGACCAAGGAGTTCGCTCGCGGTAGCGTGGGCATCGGCTTCGTCGGCGATCAGGCCGCAAGCACCCTGGCGCACGAGACGGGTCACGCGCACGGCCGCCTGCACGCGCCCTGCGCGCCGATGGGCTTCATCCAGAACACCGACCCGGCCTTTCCGTACCCGGATGGAGGCATCGGGGTCTGGGGACTCGACCTCGGGGAGAAGTCTCTCTTCGATCCACAGGGGCCGGCGCGAGACTTCATGGGCTACTGCGATCCGACCTGGGTCAGTGACTACACGTGGGGGGCGTTGTTCGATCGCATCACCTTCGTCAACGCCAGCGCGGCGGCCGGCGGCGGGGGCGGTGGGCAGCCCATGTGGATGGTCTCGGTGGACGGCGCGGGTCGGGCGAAGCTGGGCCAGCGGGTCACGCTGACGGAGGAGCCGAGCGGCGAGCTGCGCATGCTGGACGTGCTCGACCACCAGGGCGCCCTGCGTAGGCGCGATTCAGCGCGGTTCTACCCCTACAGCGACTTGCCCGGGGGATTCTTGCTGGTTCCAGAGCCGAAGCCTGGCGATCGCTCGCTGAGAATCGGCGAGAGCAGCGTTCACTGGGGCGGCAGGGGAAACCCCTTGCCTTCCCGCTAGGCTCGTACCGATTATTGGGGTGATGAGCAACGTCGCCGAGACCCGCGCCGCCGCGTCGCGCGTGGCCAAGTGGCTCGTCGACAAGGGGCGCCCCGACGAAGCCGTGTCGGTGCTCGCCGCGTGGGCAGCAGCGGGGCCCAACGACAGCGAAGGACAGCAGCTGCTCGCCGAGGCGCTGCGGGTGGATCCGAGCGCGCGCGTCGCGCAGCAGGCCTTCGAGCGCATGGAGGGAGTGCCCGGGGACCACGCCGATCTGGACGCGGTCATCGAGCGCTACAACGCGCAGGAGGTCGCGCGCCTCGACGCCGAGACGCGGCGCCCGAGCTTTCGCCGCGCGCAGATGGGGTTCAACAACAACATCAAGTTCATGGACCAGGTCTTCCACGTGCAGACGGAGGACTCGGGCCTGGACGCCCCGCACATCATCACGCACCTGTTCGCCGACGGCGGGCGCGTCATCAAGAGCCACAAACGTGACTATCACGAGCACGTGAACCGCGGCGATGTCGCCGACTTCGTCAAAGGGCTGATGAAGGCCCAGCACCTCGAGATGGTGCTGATGCTGCGCGAGGGGCGCTTCGAGCCGATCATCGCCGGGCGCGAGATCGGCGGCATGTCGCTCCTGACGGAGCCGCCGAACGTCGAGAACGTCAAGAAGCTCGCGAGCAAGAAGGAGGCTCGAGCCGAGGCGGGACAGGCCGCGGTCCCGGAGGCGCGACCCGAGCCCGTGGCGCAGCCGGCGGCGGTCGAGCCGCCGCCTCCGACCCAGCCCTCGGCGCGGCCGCCGGTGCCGCGTCCCGCGCCGCCGCCAGCGTCCAGGCAGTATTTCCGCCTGCACGTGCTGCGCAGCTTGTGGGGTGGCCCCGAGCGCTTCGAGCCCTTCGGCAGCGAGGCGCTGATCGGTCGCGAGGGCGAGATCGCGTTGAGCGGGGAGGTCTTCTGCCACCCGCGCGAGGCGATGCTCATCTACAAGGACAACCGCCTCTGGCTGCAGGACCTGGGTCGAGGCAACGGCGTGTTCCTGCGCATCCGGACCCCCATCGAGCTGGAGTTCGGCGACGAGTTCGTGATCGGCGATCAGCTGCTCAGGATCGAGAAGAACCCCGTGGCGGACGACGGCCCCGATCCGGATCCGACCTACTTCTACTCGTCGCCCAAGTGGCCATCGTCGTTCCGCGTGCTTCAGGTGTTCGTCGGCGGGCTCGTCGGAGCCTGCGTGGTCTCGCGCGGCAATACCTTGCAGGTCGGCTCCGCCATCGGCGACCTAGTGTTCCCCGACGACCCGCTGGTGGGCCCTCAGCACTGCCTGATCGAGGAGCAGGCGGGCAGCGTCTACCTCACCGATCTCAGCTCGCGCACCGGGGTGTTCGTGCGCATCCGCGGTCAGCAAGAGCTCGAGCACGGCGACGAGCTGCTCGTGGGCCGTACTCGGCTGGTCGTGGACCTGAGCCCCGCGGCCAACAGCTGACAAAAGCAAAAGGGACGGCGAGCGCCGTCCCTTTCACGAAGCGTCTGCGATTCAGCAGCTCACTTCTTCTCTTCGGCGGCGCCCTCCGCCGGCTTCTCCTCGCCCGCGGGAGCCTCGGGGGTCTCGGGGGCCTCGGGGGTCTCGGGCGCCTTCGCCTCGGGAGTCGCCGGGCCTTCCGGCGCCTTCGCCTCGGGAACCTCGCCGCCGCCGCAAGCGACGGAGAGCGAAGCCAGGGCCGCGATGGTGACGAGAGCGAGAGTCTTGGAGATGGTCATGTTCGGATCCTTCCTGTTGGGGTCCGCACGAAGCCATGCTCTGCCCGGACCGGAGGGATCGATGCCCGAGATCGGCGGAGCGGCTCAAGCAAAAACGACCCCATACTGAACGGACGACCGTTCCACGTGCTTTTTCCCGGTGTTCTTGCCAGTCCAGGACGACGTGAGCCGAAAACGCCTGGCGCTGCGTCATGATCTGTACGGAGATCCACCTGGATGGCCACCCAGCACAACGCGCGGCTCCGCCTCGTCGGTGGGACGGACGCGGCGAGCAAGAAGCCCCGGCGCGAGCCCGCGCCGAGCTCCGAGCTGGATGACGCGCAGCTGGTGTCGCTTGCGCGGGAAGGCCACCTGACTGCCTTCGAGACCTTGTACCGACGCCATGCGTCGTTCGCCCTCAACGTCGCGGTGCGCATACAAGGCAACGCGGTGGACGTCGAGGACGTCGTCCACGACGCCTACCTGCGCGCGCACCAGCGGCTGACCGAGCTGCGCGAGCCGGCGCTGTTCCGCCCCTGGTTGGGCTCCATCGTCGTGCGCCTGGTTCGTTCGCGCATGCGCCGGCGACGCCTGCTCGCGGCGCTCGGCATGGCGTCGGTGGAGCCGGTGGATCTCGACGCCATCGCTGCGACCGACGCGAGCCCGGAGGTCCGAGCCCAGCTCGCTCAGATCTACGCTCTGCTCCGCACCATTCCTTCGGACGAGCGCATCGCCTGGACGCTTCGCTACATCGAGCGGCACCGGCTCGAGGTCGTGGCGGAGCTCGTCGGTTGCTCGCTGGCCACCGTCAAGCGGCGCATCTCCCGGGCGCAAGCCTTCCTCACCGCACACTTCGTCCCTCCGTTCGCGGAGGAATCGACATGAACACCAACAAGCATCTCCCCGAGGTTCCGTCGTCCGCTCTCCGCGATCACGGCACCGACGAACGTCTGGAGCGCGGCTGGCAGCGCCTCGAAGGCGAGCTCGACTCCGCGCGCCCGCGCGTCCGTCAGGCCTGGCTCTGGGCCCCGGCGGCCCTGGTCATCGTGTTCGGGTCCGGCGTGTTCGTCGGCGCGCGCTGGTTCCGTCCGGCGCCGGTCGCGGCTCCGCTCCAGGCGGAGCCGCCGGCGGTCGGCGACGAGGCGCTGCGGCCCGGTCAGGCGCCGGTAGCGCAGGAGCCCGACAAGCTCGACGAGCCCCAGCAGGAAAAGGACAAGAAGCCGGTGGCGCCGCCGGGCGTGTTGCTCGAGCCCGGCGAGCCTTCGGTGCCGTCCGGGGAGCAACCGACTCCGCCCACGGCGAGCTTGCCTCCGGTAGTGGCGGCGCCGGAGTGGCAGGTCCTGGCGGATCGCGACGACTACCCGGCGGCCTGGAAGGCCGTCGAGGGTCAGGGGGGCTTCGCCGTCGTCTTGGGCAAGGCGCAGAGCGCGGCTCAGCTCATGAGCCTCGTGGACGTCGCTCGCGCGAACGGTCAACGCGCCGCTGCCGTGCAGGCGCTGCGCGCGGTGGTCGAGAAGCACTCGGGCGATCCGCGCGCGCCCCTCGCCGCGTACACGCTGGCCGACATGCTGGAAAAGGCCGGGGACCGCGCGGGCGCCGCCAAGGCCCTCGCGGCGTATCGCTCCTTGTCTCCGAAGGGTGACTTCGCGGAAGATGCCTTGGTCCGTCAGCTCGACGCCGCCATCGCCCAGGGCAACGTCGATCAAGCCAAGCAGCTCGCCGAGCAGTATGCGAAGGAATTCCCCAACGGTCGCCGCCTCGGCGAGATCCGTGCGCGGATCGGCAAGCTCGCCGGAGAAGACGCGGGCGCCGTCGCAGCGGATGCCGCCGCTGGCGAGGACGATACGCCGTTCGACGAGATCGACGACGAAGCGCAGCCCAAGGCGAAGCCGGGCAAGTAGCGCCCTCCTCGGTCTTCTTCTGCTGCTGGTCTCGGGGGGCGCCGGGGCCGATGTCCGCCCGCGCGTGATCGTCGAGATCAGCGCGAAGGCAGAGCGCTACGTCGACTCGCGCCTGACGCGCCGCCTGGTCGAGATCGAGCTCTCCGACGCGGACGTGCCGCCCCGAGCGGGCGACGACAGCGAGCGGCGCCCCACCGTCTACTTCCGCGTGCTCGCGACGTCGCCGGACACGCTGCGCATCGAGCTCTGGGACAAGGGTGGCTTCTACGGCGCCCGCCGCCTCGACTCGCGTGACGTGAAGGAGCTCCTCGCGCGGCGCATCGCGCTGGCCGCCGCCGCGTTGGTGCGGGATCTCAAGCAACGCCGTCTGCTCGAGGCCAAGGCCTTCGAAGCGGAGAAGGCGGCGCGGGAGCGCGAGCAAGCGCGCATCGCCGAGCTCCTGCGCTGGCCCGCGGTGCTGTTCGAGCCGCGCATCTCGGCGGCCGCCGTCGGCCCTGGGCAGCTCTGGCTCGCCGGGCCGGGCCTCGCGATGGAGGCCCGCGTGAGGGGTGGCAGCCGAATGGCGCTGGGCGCGAGCTGGCTGTTCGGCGGCGCTCCCGAGCTGGGCGGCTCACCCAGCGTGCGCTGGCTCGAGCTCGGCGTCGCTCCCGAGCACGCCTTCGCGCTGGGCCAAGGGCTGGACCTCGCGGTCGGCCTGTCCGCCAGCGCAGCGGCCGTTCACTTCGCCGGCGTCTCGGCGGTGGACGGCGAGCCTGGAGGCCACGACACCTGGTCGGCGCGCGCGGTCGGCCGCGTGCGCTTCGAGCCACACCTCGGCAAGCACACTCGGCTCAGCGTCGGGCCGGAGCTCGGAGCCGTGCTGCGGCGGATGCCGGTGCACGACGCCGCGGGCGAGCGCCACCGGCTCGGAGGCGCGTGGCTCGGCGTGACGCTGGGCCTCACGCTCGACCCTTGGGGGCGGCTGTAGAGTGTCGCTGCTTTCGAGCCCGGCTCAAGCTGGCGGCTTGAACACGCTCTCGCAGCCGAACTTCACGTCGATCTTCGCCGCCGGGTCGGACTGCACCGCGGCGCAGGTCTGCGGGCAGAGCAGGATCTTGGACGGGGCCGCGTTGTTGTCGAAGTACCAGCCGCCCAGGCTCGGTCCCGAGGAGCAGCCGGCCAGATCGTTGACGCGCGGGATCGGGTTCGCAGGCGGCTGCCCGCCGGGCAGGTAGTCGACGTTGACCTTGTTCGGGTCGAGCGTCTGGCCGGCGCCGGGCTGCGGGATCTCGTACTCGCAGGAGACCTTGGAGTTGATGATCACGGCGGTGGTGATGGCGTTGAACACCGGCGTCCAGTCGCCCAGGCAGATCTCGCCTTGCGCGCCGCCGGTCTGCTTGACGAGGTCTTCGTAGACCTTGCCGAAGGCGGCTCCCGTGCCGAAGGCGCCGATGCAGCCCACGAAGGGGATGGTGCCGAAGGCGTAGATCGAGTGGAAGATCCACTTGGCGAACATGCCGGTCGGCTGGAGCGTGGCGAGCTTGTTGGTGAACGCCGCGGCCGAGTTCATCGGCGAGTCCGTCGCGTTGTCGTCCGTGACCACGACGAAGTGCTTGGTCGCGCTCAGGCGCAAGAAGTCGGAGTACTTGGCGTAGTGGTCGATGATCTTGTTGAGCGCGTCGTTGCTGTCCACTCCAACGTTGACCAGGCGGAAGCGCGGGCCATCGCCACAGCTCCCGTTCGAGAGCGGCGCTGGTACGCAGATGGAGTTGCCGCCGCTCGTCGAGGCGATCATCACCACGTGGTAGTCGATGTTGCTGTTGCCGATGGCCTTGGCAAAATCATTGATCTTGCTCTGAACGTACGCGGTCTCCTGGTTCATGCTGCCGGACTGATCGACGGCCCAGATGATGTCCGCGGGCGCCGTGGTCGGATCGGCCGCCTTGCTCCCGGTGGTCGCGCAGGCATCCCCGGCGAAGCCTCCGCCGCCGCCGCTGCCGCCTTGACCCGAGTCGATGTTGAGACCACCGCCGCTGCCGGAGCTACCGCCGATGGAAATTCCTCCTCCGCCGCCGGTCGCGCCGTTACCGGCTTGTCCGCCGCCGCCGCCCGACGAGTCGTCGCCGCCGCTGCTGGCGCTGCACGCGCCGGCAATTCCTGCGAGCACCAACAGACATCCCACTGCCCTCGACTTCGCCATTCCCTCTGCCTCCCCGGACGACCGGCCCGCTGGCCGAACCTTGAGGGTTTCCCCAGCCTGAGTCAAGGGTGCAGGCGGCCCTCACCGAATGCACGGGATTTCTGCGTCGCTTGACGACTCTGTCGGGACGTGGGATTAGAGACCGGCCCGCGGGCCGAATTTCCTGAGGAGGGCCAGATGAAGCTCGGACTACTGAAGTTGGGACTCTTGGTGGGGCTTTGCGGGGGCTGTTCCGGGGAGGACGGTCGCTCCCCGGAGCCGGCGCGGGAGGCGGCCTTCGCCTCCGCCTGGGCGGAGTTCCTGCCGCCGGAGCAGATCGAGGCCGCGTTCCCGTTGCTCGGGCGCCACCAGGTGGCGGTCAACCTGGCCTGGCCCGTCGCGCAGCTGTCCGACCCGGCGCTGACCACGCTGGTGAAGCGCGCGAGCGCCGCGGGTGTCGAGATCCGACCCTGGCTCCTCCTGAGCGAAGCGGACGGCTACTGGCCAGGCAGCACCAACGCGCCGGTGTTCGCGTCAGCCGCCCGGAGCTTGATGGACGTCTGGGAGAAGAACGGGCTCGCGCCCACGACCTTCGTCGTGGACATGGAGATGAGCAAGGACCGCGTCGATCAGCTCGACGCGCTCTGGAAGAAGGACGACGTGCTCGGGGTGGTCGAGCTGATGAAGTCGGGCGTCGATCCGGCGCGCTACGCCAGCGCGACCGAGCAGTATGCAACGCTGGTCGAGGAGGCGCAGAGCCGAGGCTGGAGGGTTCACCTGACCACGTTGCCGCAGGTGCTCGACGACTACGCCGACGGCGACGACGGGCTGCGGCAGGCGCTGGGCATCCCGGTAGAAGGCATCGGGTGGGACGTCGTCACGTTCCAGGCGTACCGTACCCTGTTCGGCGACATGCTGGGCGGCGACACCCCCCCCACCGCCTACTTCGTCCACTCGTACGGCAAGGACGCCAGGAAGCTGTTCGGCGACAAGGCCGGGCTGGACGTCGGGATGGTGGGTGAGGGAGTGACCCCCGCCAGCACCTACGCGAGCGGCTCCGAGCTCGCGGCGGATCTCGCGGCGGCGGCAGCGGCAGGGATCCCGCGCGCTCTCTTGAACGTGTACAACCTCGACGGAGTGCTCGCGCGCACGCCGGTGGAGCAGTGGCTCGGCGAGCCCACCGAGCTCGGTGCGCCCGACCAGGACGCCGCGACCGTGAGCATCCGGAAGAACGCGACCATTCTGGACGGGTTGCTCTAGCCCAGGAGCGGCGCGAGCCGACCGAGCGCGTCTTCGAGCTCCGCGGGCGGAATCGCGGTGAAGCACAGGCGCGCCCAGCTCTCGTAGTCCTTGCCCGAAGCGGCGCCGGGCGTGAGCAGGACGCCCGCGTCCAGGCAGCGCCGCAGGAACGCCTGGATGTCCTCGCCGGCGCGGAAGTAGCGGCTCGCGTCGAAGAAGAAGAACGTGCCGCCTTCGGGCGGCGGCAGCCCGAGCGCGCTCGCGGCGCGGCGTCCGGTCTCGGCATACAGGCGGCGCGTGCTCTCGACCCAAGCGTCGCCCTCGGCCAGGGCGCGCGCCCCCCCGAACTGCAGCGGGCGCGGCGCGCAGTACGTCAAGAAGGTCTGCGCGCCGCGGATGGCGGGCATCACGCTGGCGGGGCCGTGGGTGTAGCCGATGCGAGCGCCGGCGAGCGCGTGGCTCTTGGAGAGCGTGTGGCAAGCGATCGCGCGCTCGCCGAGGTCGTCTCGCGCCCACAGCGCCTTCGGGCGCGTGGCGCCGTACCACAGCTCCTCGTAGGCCTCGTCGCACCAGAGCCAGAGGTTCCTGCGGGTCACCACTCGAGCGATGGCGTCGGCGACCTCCGGTGCGAGCACGCGACCGGTGGGGTTGTTGGGGGTGTTCACGTAGACGGCCACCGTGCGCGGCGTGATGGCGGACTCGAGCAGTGCCTCCGCGTCGAAGCCTGGCTCGCCGAGCCGCGTGTAGAACGGGAGCTCCACGGCCCGCGCCGAGCGCGACTCGACGATGCCGCGGATCAGGGGCCAGAACGGCGAGAGCAGCAGCACCTCGTCGCCGGGCTCGAGCAGCGCCGTCGCCACCACGGTGAACCCGCCTGTGGCGCCGGACATCACCTGCAGGTTCGGGCGCTCGAGAGCCACGCCGTGCACGCGCTCCACGCGCTCCTGGATGGCGTCGAGCAGCGCGGGCTCGCCCTGAACCGGGGCGTAGTTGTGCAGGCGCGGGTGCTCCGCCGCGAGCTGGGCCTCCGCGCGCGCAGCGGGCAGCGGCTCCAGGTAGGTGTCGCCGACGTTGAGCAGGTGCACCGGGCCGGGACGGCGCTTGGCTTCGTCGAGCAGCGCGCCGTACACGCGATCGGACAGGCTGGAGGTCGCGGCGGAGGTCTGGGGCGGGCGGGGCATGCGCCGGCGAGCTTAGCTCACCCGGAGCACACGCTCGCGCTGCTCGCGCGTCAGGTTCTGGAAGCGGCCTTCGATGCGGAAGGCCAGCTCCGGATCCTCCCCGCTCCTCTTGCACGAGCGCACCTTGACTCGGTAGGTGGAGCCCTCGAAGTCGCCTTCCAGGGGCGTGCCCGGCGGCCAGGCCGAGCTGGAGAGCAGCGTGACGAGGTCGCCGTTCGTCGTCAGGAGGCGCGCGCTGCCCCCACCGGCCCACGTGAAGAGCATCAGCGGCGGCCCCGGCGCATGGCGGCTTCCGCCTCGCGCGAAGCGTCTCGCTCGCGGATGCTCTGCCGCTTGTCGTGCCTCTTCTTGCCGCGCGCCAGCGCGATCTCGAGCTTGGCGTGGTTGTTCTTGAAGTAGCACTTGGTCACGATCAGGGTCATGCCCTCGCGCTCGCTGGCGCCGCGCAGGTGCTCGATCTGCTCGCGGTGGAGCAAGAGCTTGCGCTGCCGCTTCTCTTCGTGGCCGAAGGCGGCGTGGGGCAAGACGGGCACGCGCATGCCCTTGACCCAGGCCTCGTCGCGTTGGATGTCCACCCAGGCGTCGCTCAGGTCGCAGCCCTGCACGCGGAGGGCGCGCACCTCGCTGCCGATCAGCACCAGGCCCGCCTCCAGCGTGTCGGACACCTCGTAGTCGAAGAACGCCCGGCGGTTCTTGCTGACCAGCCGGTCGCCGCCGAGGTCCTTCTTGTCCGAGCCGCCCTTGGCCATCGAGCGCGCCAAATTGGACGCTCGCGCGACAAAGCGCAACAGGTTCTGGCACCATCATCGCGATGCGCTGGATCGCGTGGGGCGGTGTTGCCTGGGTGCTGGCGCTGGCCTGCACCGAGACCGACGTCGTCGCGCGCGGTAGCGGCGCCGCAGGGGGCGGCAGCGGAGGGCTCGGCGGCAGCGGAGGCTCGCTGGTGATCGACGGCGGGGGTGGCGCATCCGGCTGCAAGCCGTGCTCGGACGACTTCACGCAGGTGCTCGACTGCGACGGCAACGTGAAGGAGACCTGCCCGGGCTCGCTCCTGTGCGGCGCCGGCACCTGCATGGCGCCGTGTGACGCGGCGACCGTGAATCGCTCCACGGTGGGCTGCGACTACTACGCCGTCACGCTCAACGCGATGGAGGCCGGCTTCGGCGGCTGCTTCGTCGCGTTCATCGCCAACACCTTCAAGGAAGCGGCGCGCGTGCAGGCGAGCTGGGGCGGCACCGCCATCAGCATGGCGCAGCACGCCAAGCTCCCCAAGGGCACGGGCCCGTCCATCAGCTACGCGCCCTACGACCCCGCCGTCGGCATCCCGCCCGGTGAGGTCGCGATTTTGTTCCTGGCCAACGACCCGGTGTGGCACGGGAGCTGGAAGCCGCCGGCCGCGTGCCCGGTGCCGGCGGCCATCGGGCTCGACGCCCACGTGCACTGGGGGGTGAACCTGAGCACCGGTCGCGGCAAGGCGTTCCACATCACCACCGATCGACCCGTGGTCGCCTACCAGATGTTGCCCTACCGGGCGGCTTACGCGGCGACGACCGGCGCGACCTTGCTCCTGCCCACCAGCGCCTGGGACACGAACTACATCGCGGTCGAGGCCTGGACCGCCGGAGACTACCAGGGGTTGCCCATCCCACCCTCGCTCGCCCTGGTGGCGAAGAGCGACGCGACCACGGTCAAGATCCTGCCGAAGCACGCCATCAAGGACGGCTACGACGTCAAGGGCTCACCGGCCAACAGCGTCGCGACCTACACCCTGGACGCGGGTCAGACCATCGAGATCATCCAGGCCGAGGACTTCACCGGCAGCCCCATCGAGTCGGACAAACCCATCGGCGTGTTCGCCGGGCACCTGGGCCTGCGCATCCCGAACGACGTCGACTGGAGCGATCACGCGGAGCAGCAGATCCCCCCGGTGCGCGCCCTCGGTAGCGAATACGCGGTAGTGAGCTACCGCGACCGCGTGCCGGGCTACGAGGAGAAGCGCAAGCACCGGCTCGTAGGCGCCGTGGACGGGACGAAGCTCAGCTTCGATCCTCTGCTGCCGAACGCTCCGGCGAGCCTCGAGCTCGGTAGCGTGGTCGAGTTGGAGACCGATTTGCCCTTCGTGGTGAAGAGCCAGGACGCCGATCACCCCTTCATGGTCTTCACCTACATGTCCGGCTCGGGCCAGATCGCGAACCAGGGCGGTCCGGCGGGCTACGGCGACCCCGACTTCGTGCGCATCGTGCCCGGCCTTCAGTACATGAAGCGCTACGTGTTCTTCACGGACCCGACCTATCCGGAGACGAACCTGGTCGTAGTGCGGCGGAAGGGCAAGACGGGGTTCGCCGACGTCACGCTCGGCTGCGCCGGAGTGCTCGGCGGCTGGCAAGCGGTGGGCAAGGGCGACAGCTACGAGTACACGCGCGTCGATCTGTCGCGGCACAACTTCGAGCCGCAGGGAAACTGCGACAACGGCCGGCACGAGATGACCTCGGCGGAGAGCTTCGGGCTCTGGGTCTGGGGCTGGGGCTCGCCGGAGACGCGCCCGGGCAAGCCGGATCCCTGCAACACGAACGAGCCGGACAACTCCTGCGACGTCAGCTACGCGTACCCGGCCGGCGAGAGCGTGGCGCCCATCAACACGGTGTACGTGCCGCCGATCCCGAAGTGAGGCACATTACGCTGCGGCCGCTGGCGCCCGCACCCCACTCGCCTTAGACCTCCGGGCCCGATGCTCGAGACGAAGCTCCGCGGCGCGCGCACGCACAACTTGGCCGGCGTCGATCTGGACCTCGAGCCCGGCCAGGTCGTGGTGCTGACCGGAGTGTCGGGGGCCGGCAAGAGCAGCCTGGCGATGGACACGCTCTACGCCGAGGGACAGCGGCGCTTCGTCGAGAGCTTCAGCCCCTACGCGCGCCAGTTCCTGGAGCGCCTGGAGCGCCCGCCCATCGACTCGCTGGAGCCGGTCCCCGCCGGCATCGCGGTCGACCGCCGCGCGCCGGTCAAGAGCTCGCGCTCCACCGTCGCCACCATGGCGGATCTGGAGCCCTACCTGGCGGCGCTGTTCGTGCGTGAAGCTGAGCCCATCTGTCCGGAGCACCGCTTGCCCGCGCGGGCGCTCGACGCCGAGTCGGCAGCCCGCGGCGTGCTCGGTGAGCTCGCGGGGCGGCGCGCGCTCCTGACCTATCCGGTCCGCGTCCACGGCGGCGTCGAGGGCTACCTGGAGGTGCGCGACACGCTCGCCCGAGAGGGTTACCGGCGCCTGGTGGTGGCGGGCCAAGCCGAGGATCTCGATCGCGTGAAGCCTTCGAGCGTGATGGGCGCCGGCGGCTGGGTGGACGTCGTCGTCGATCGCGTCGTGCTCTCGCCGCGCGACGAGAAGCGCGTGGCGTCGGCGCTCGAAGAGGCCTGGCGGCGCGGCGACGGCGTGGCGCGCCTGTTCGCGGACGAAGAACGGCGTACGCTGCGTCGTAGGCTCAGCTGTCCCGAGTGCGCGCGACCGCTCGAGCCGGCGCGGCCCGGGCTGTTCTCTTACGAATCCCCCATCGGCGCCTGCGCGGAGTGCCGCGGCTTCGGCCGCACCATCGGCATCGATCTGGACAAGGTGATCCCCGATCCGCGCCGCACGCTGAAGCAGCGCGCCATCCGCCCCTGGGCCGGCAAGTCCACCACCTGGGAACGCTCCGAGCTCGCGAAGCTGTGCCGGCGACACGGCATTCCCCTGGACGTGCCCTGGGGTGAGCTCGCCGCCGAGCAACGCCAGCTCGTCATCGGGGGCGACGGTAGCTGGGACGATGGGTATTTCCCCGGCGTGCTCGGCTGGTTCCGCTGGCTCGAGACGCGCACCTACAAGATGCACGTGCGCGTGCTGCTCTCCCGCTACCGCTCCTACGACGTGTGCCGCCGCTGCAGCGGGCGGCGCCTGAGCGACACCGCGCTCGCCTACCACGTGGGGGGGCGCGACATCGCGGAGCTCCACGCCATGGAGATCCGGCAGGCGCGGCAGATCCTGGCGGAGCTCGAGACGCACACCGGGCAAGGCGAGCTCGCGCGGCGCGAGCTCGAGAGCCGGCTCGGGTACCTGGAGCGAGTGGGGCTCGGCTACCTGACCTTCGATCGCCAGGCGCGCACCCTGTCCGGCGGCGAAGCCCAGCGCGTCACGCTGACCGCCGCGCTGGGTACCTCGCTCCACAACGCGTTGTTCGTGCTCGACGAGCCCACCGTGGGCCTGCACCCGAGCGACGTCGAGAGCCTGACCAGCATCTTCCGCGAGCTGGCGCTGCGCCACAACACGGTGCTGGTGGTCGAGCACGACCCGGCGCTGATCCGCGCGGCCGATCGCGTGGTCGAGCTGGGCCCCGGTGCCGGCCTGGTCGGCCACGATCGAGGGCGTGCGCGTCGCCGCGCACCACGCCAGGCCAGGCAGCGACATGAACGGCGTCATGCCCGACGCGACCGCGGCCGAGGTGGACGAGGTGCTGAAGGCGGCGGAGGCCGACATTCTCGTCGTCGGCCACACGCACCGCGCGATGGCGCTCCGCCTCGGCGACAAGCTCGTGCTCAACCCGGGTGCTCTGCTCCGCGACCCGGCCGACAGCTGGGAGCGCGAACTCCCGACTCCGGGCACGTTCGCCGTGCTCGAGCTGCCGGCGAGGCGCTGGACGGTGATCAGGGCGCAGACGGGGAAGCCGGTCGAGATCGTGAGGGCGTGGCGGAGTTAGTCGCAGGCAGACGAAGTCGGGTCCGGGCTCCGCTGACGTCGCATGGGCCGAAGCACACCGCGCTTGCGCCTCCGCCCACGGGTGCCCAATAGCAGGGCAGCTCGCGAGCGCGCTGAAGCGGGTAGCTTCAAACCACCGACGTGCCCGCACCCGGGTTCCGCTGATCTCCTTGGGAGCGCGGTAGCAACGTCGGCGATGACGGCCATTGGAGTGGGGGGCGCACCTGTTGTTGGCGACCACGTTTTTGGGCGCGGCCCGCGGGGTTGCGTGTCTCGGGCGCACTTTCTGCAAGTGGCCCACCGAGACTTGAAGCCGGGCAACTTCCGTTTGCGTCTTGTCGAGCTGGCCCGTGGTCGCGTCCCAGACCGGCGTGTAGCCCTTGTTCGCCTGAGCCCAGTCTACCAGGGTCAGGCGCCGATCGAGGTCGTAGCCGTAGTCCACGCTGCCGGTGCCCGTGCCGCCGACCGTGGGAGGGTCGTACTGCTCGAGCAGGTTCGTGCCGAGGTGCGGCAGCGAGTGCGTGCGGAAGGTGGACGGGCTCCCGGTGGGGATCTGCACGCTGGTCGTGTTGCTGTTGCCGTCGTGACCGAGCTTGAACTGGGTGCCGTCGGAGGAGGTATTGCGGAATGCGAAAGATCGGTTGAGTGACCCGACCGGTCACGTGCTTGGTGATCAGCAGATCGGGAACTGCGCCCGAACCTAACGCGAGGTCCGTCTTGCCCTGCCTCGAGACAAGCGTCCGGCTTCGCGCGCCACGCGCTTTCCAGCGAGCAACACGCGGCAGCGTTCAGCCAGTAGCAGGTGCTCGAACAACTCCAAGAAATCCGGATCGTCATCCGGAACGATTCTTGGAATACCGATATGTCCCGGGTCACCGAGCCAGGTGAGTTCGCGCAGGTCATCCTTGAGAGCGTGGCGCGCCGCAGCGAACGCGTTCACCAACGCTTGCAACGCATCAACGCCGCGGCCGGCGATTTCGATCGCCGGCCTGGAAGCGCGGGTGATTTCGACGCGGCACGCCCATTCACGTTTGTGCTCCTTCGATCGCTCCGGCATGAAGAATGCAACGTCCACCCAACCCCTGCCGCGGACCGACCGCAGTCTCCGAGATGCGATGAGCGAGGCGCTCGGCAGCGGACTACTATGGCTTCGCGGCATGTTGACGTCTACGTTCTAAAATGCATCGTAACACCAGTTACGGCATTCCTGTTCGGGCTCGTGGACCTTTGACCAGCACTGTGCCGCTTTCTGCTTGTTCCTGATCGTTCGGCAGAACGCTTCAATAACCACGGGGCCTGCGGCGCACGCATCCAAGCAGCGACTCCTGGTTGGCGGTGGACCGCTCATCGTCAGCGGCTGGTCGCGATCCAGTGGCGTGTCTGGAGACGATCGTCGGTTTGCGCCGCGCTTTGATCACTTTCGCCGAACCAGGAACCCCATGGAACTGCTCAGGTACAGTCGAGCCCGGTTGCGATCAGAGGGCCGCGCTTTCGCGTGATCGTCTCCACCGTGGGCAAGGCAGCCGCGGCGAAGATTCTCGACGGCTTGGTTTCGGGGGGAGTCGTTGACGCCACCGATTTCAATTTGGACACAGCACGTGTCTCACCGAAGCTGGCCGCAACCGGGCGGTCCGACCAAGCCCTCCCTCCCCTGGAACTCGTCGGGCGGCAGTTTGTGCTTCTCCGCCTGGTCAACGGAATACCCTTCTACAACACGCGGCTGACCATCACGGTTCGCCGCGATGGGCGTGTCGAGAGCGTGTTTCTGTTCGGGCCTTCGCTGCTTAGTGTGAAGACCTCGGAGGGCGAGTCTCCGACCACACCAGGGCCCGCGCTTCATCGGGCGGTCTCTGATGAGGTCATTGCGGCTCGCCATGCGAAGATCTCACCTCCGGATCGCATGCACGAAACGACAGCGATCATGTACTTCATGCCGCTTGACCAGCAAAAAGGAGTAGTGGAACCGCTCCGCATCTACACCTACGCCGCCAGGCATACCGACGGAGCCTCCACTTCAATTGCGCGTCGCCAGACCGTGGGGTATTCCCTCAGAGAGGCAAGTGAACCGCCTGTGCTTGCGACCGAGGAGGCTCCCAACGCCACCGGCGATGTCCGCCAGTAGCACTCTGAGACACGCTAGCGTTCTCGTGGGCTACGCCGCACTCGTTGCGGCCTGCTCCAATCCGACTGAAACGCACGAAAAGCCGAAGTGCGAGGTGCAACGCGTCGACCTCGCCTTCGGCGAGCCTTCCGCCTTGGGGTTCTCAGGCGCGGACAGATTCGCCCCGGTGGCCGGACAGCGGACGTGCACCTGGAACTGGAACGACCCGGGGTCGGCCGGAAGCATGACGCCTTCGCCTGGGGAAGTGAAAGCCGAAATGTCCCTCTCGTACGATGGAGGCCCGGTCTACTTACTTGACTCCCAACGCGTTGGCGGCAGCCCCGATGTAGGGTTGTACTGCGGTTCCTCTTTGGAAGTTGTCGGCAAACTCCAGATCGTCACGAGCGACACTGCCCTCCAGCTCGTGCTGGACGCGCCAGTCCAGTTCCAGGCCGAAGTTCTTGACGGCTCGGTTTCCATGCAACTCTCGGACGACGAAATCAGCGGCACCTACGCGTATGGCTGGACCCAAACCTGGGCCCTCAGTAACCGAGTTCTCAAGACGCAGTTCAAGCACGAGAAACAGGCGTATGGAGAGCTATTGGAAGAGGGACACAATACCAACGCCGACTCCGGCCCGATCGTGATCGAAGGCGCCGTTTTTCGGTCCGCGGATTGGGCTTGCACTCCGTAGGCGTGGGCACCGCGCTCACTGCGCGCTCCGCGAGAAGTAGTCGAATCCGACCAGTGCTTGCCCGAATCCGACCAGGTCCGAGTTTCGCAGTGGAAACTATTGGTGGGAGAGACCACAGATGCCAGTACCCACGGCACCGCGTAGTACCCCGCGAACGCGCCCTCCACCAAATCCCACGGGCCGTTAGGGATAGTCCTCGGGGCCAAATCGATCGAGCAAGTTGGCGACCAGGCTCAGGGACGCTCGGTACCAAGCGAGACGCTCGGGTGGCCGGAGCCGCACCGCGACTGCCGCCGCTTCGTAACCGCCCGAGCAGGTGCACCGTCGATTTCCGGCTGACTTCCGCGGATCCTGGTCGCGGAGCCGACAATGGCGCGAAGGTCGGCAGCGGAATGGGCGAGCGTGTTGCGGCAGTGGGAGCGGAGCGGTGCGAAGCTGCCCGAGTTCGCGGTTCGGGTGGGCGTCCCGCTCTCCACGCTGATGTGGTGGCGCTGGCGGCTGTCGAAGGCTCAGCGATCACGCTCCAAGGGTAAGCGAGCGGCGCGCCCGGTGTCCAAGAAGAAGACCGGGCTCGTGCCGGTTCGAGTCGTGCAGTTGGTGCCCGCGGCTGGCGTCGCCAGCGCGGAGTCCGCCATCGAGATCGTGACGGCCGCCGCGGCAGTGCGCGTTCGCAGTGGGTTCGACAGCGACACGCTCGAGCGCGTGCTCGTGGTCCTCGACCGACGCGAGGACGAGCGGTGCTGACGCTGCCGTCGACCGTTCGCGTGTACGTGGCAGCGCAGCCGACAGATCTGAGGAAGAGCTTCGACGGCCTTTCGATCGCGGTCGGCAGCGTGTTGCGCCTCGATCCGACGAGCGGGCATCTGTTCTGTTTCTTCAATCGGCGCGCGAATCAGGTGCGTGTTTTGTTCTGGGATCGTACGGGGTGGTGCATCGTGGCGAAGCGCTTGGCCCGGGGGCGATTCCGCCTCGCGAGCATCTTGCGCGAGGACCGCGCTTGCGTGCAGATCGACGCGGCGGAGCTCGCGCTCATTCTCGAGGGCATCGACCTGTCGACCGCCAAGCGCCACAAGCGCTTCCGGCTCGACTCGGCACACGCGCCTCTGTGACCCACGGGCTGGCGCGGATCGCACCTCGTAGTGAAAGGTGCGATCAAAATTTCACGATGGTCTTGCGCCCGTGATCGTGGTGGCTATACCGATGTCGCGTGGCTGGGCAGAAGCAGAGTGCTGACCTCGAAGACGTTCGCGTCAAGCTCAGCGAGCTCGCCGCTGCCGGTCGCTCCGATGAGCTCATCGCGCTCGTACTCGACCTGCTCGTGCGGGTGCGAGACGACAACACCGCGTTGCAGGTGAGGCTGCGCGCGGAGGTGAGACAAAGGGGGGGTAGTTGCTGATGAACGACTACCGCG